>PAQA01000015.1 GCA_002709155.1 Rhodospirillaceae bacterium | reverse complement strand
GTACCCCATTGCAACAGACGCCATGTCTATTGCTCCCCGGCCGGCTAATAGAGCAACCTCATTGCCTTTTCCAAGTCCACCCGCAAATGTAATGTCTATTTTAACGCGTCCATTGGTACGCTGTTCTATTTTTTTTGCAAAATCTTTCTCTACTTGAACAAAGGCGCTATTGGGTAAGTAGTGTCCCCACCTCAGTTTAAATTCCTGGGCTTGAGCTGCAGACGTAATCGCAACTGCCGCCGCTGTTAGCGTGATAGTTTTTAAAAGTTTTGTTATTCTCATATTTCAAAGTCTCCCATATCCAAAACAAATTATTTGCTCGATTAGACAAGTCTTCCTGGTTCCCAATTGCCCCGGGCAGAAAGTAAACGAAAAAACGTTTAATGATAGCCTAGACCATAAAAAATCAAAAAGCTATGACTACCGTCTTAATGAATTATAAATATGCCCAACAGAACTTTTATCCAAGAACTATCGCAATAAAACCTTGCTACCCTTTTACTCTTTTACCATCTATTTCGATAGATACATTATTGGCAACTAGATCGATATGCCTATTGCTAATAATTGATCCACCATACTTCGCAGCGCCCCTCCAACCAATTAAATGATTATCACCGAGGGCGATGTGAGCGGTGCCTAATCTAAATTTGTTTTCAACATGTCCTATCTCTCTGGCACACGGATTAGTTCCAATTCCCAATTCACCAAGAAATCGGCAATTATTGTCGGCAGATTTGAGAATTAGGTTAAGTCTATCCGCTGCCCTATCCCCCTTTATTTGTTTTAGGTGTCCTTTTTCGAATTCAAGTGAAATGGGATCTTCTAAATTACCCAACTGAGGCCCGGAACCACTCAAATAAACAACTTGCCCAAACGAGTCTGCAACAAATATACCTTCCGCGCTAAACTCCTCCGGAGACAACATCGCCTCCCCGCTCGGAAATGAGCCAAAACCCGTATCAATTTCGGCGCGACCAGTTAAGGCAATACATGGTCTGCATACTTTTACACATAGATCAGTCCCATTTTCTGATTTCACGCGAACCATTTTGCCTTCCGATATTTTTTCTGCAAGTTCATGTGTTCGGCGATTAAGCTTGATCGGGTCTGCCAATGATGCTCCTCTTGTAAAGTCTTCTAAGGGAGCATTATTAATTAACACTTGTCTTTTTCCTGCTTTAAAAAGAGCTTCACTTAAATCATCGTAAGCTCTTGGAAATCTGAGAGTTGTTGCCACAATTGTAAGGTCCGCTTTCTCTACGCTAGCGATTACAGACGGCGGGTGTTTATAGTCCTTCAGATCCTCAGGACAAGCTATTATTATAGCGGATACTGATGCAGCACTTGTAGAGGATGACGCCGATACAATTGCATCAATCAGTTCTTTCGATTGATCAGAGCTTGAAACAATTAAAACATGCTCATCATTTTTGATGTTATCAGCCACTAGATTTTGGGCAGTCCGCTGTAATTCATGCTGAATAAATAACATAAATAAACCCTCTGATTATTTAAATAATGGTTCTTTTTAATGTTATTGTATAGTTAATTGAACTTAATTTTTTTACGACGGATATATAATTACCAGAAACGATAATACTTATGGCGAACAAACAAATAACTCTTTACGAAAATTTAAGAGCCTGTAGTTACACGCCATTCTATCTTGCGCAAACTTTAGGCTTTTTCGAAGAAGAAGGCCTTGATATCAATCTTCAATTATCGCCTTCTCCTCCAGAAACAGCACAAGGGCTGATAGATGGCCGGGCCGATGTTTCATTTGGGGGGCCAATGCGGGTTTTGATGCATCACGACGCTAATGACGATTGTCCATTGATCTGTTTTGGACAGGTCGTTGCCAGAGACCCTTTTATCTTAATCGGACAAACACCGAATCCCGCCTTCTGCTTTAAGGACTTGATTGGTCCTAAAATTGGGATTGCAACAGATGTCCCAACACCCTGGATGACTCTTCAGGACGACCTTTCTCGAGCAGGTGTGGACCCAAATTTAATTAATAAAAGTGCCGATAAGACGATGCAAGAAAATACGATTTTATTTAAAAAAGGCGAATTAGATATTGTTCAAGTTTTTGAACCGTATGCCCAAGAGTTACTCGAATCGGGTGGCCACTTATGGCACTGTTTTTCCACTCGTGGAGATATCGCTTTTACTACATTTTACGCCACAAGAAGATTTCTAGATGACAATCGTTTTGCATGCAGATCATTAATAAACGCGATAAACAAGTCTTTAACAAAAATACATCAAAGTTCCGCTAAAGAAATTTCTGATGCTATTAAACCATACTATTTTCCATACCTTAACTCTAATTCTTATGAAAATATTATTAATCGGTACAAAGAATCCAAATTATGGCCAAAGACAACAGCCTTACCGGCAGCATCGTTTGTACGCTTAAAAGCTGCTCTATTATCTGGAAATTTAATTCAAAAAGATATCCCATACAATCGTATCATTGATCCAGAATTATCTGATCCAGAGGGGGAATAATGGCTTCTAACTCTCACAACATACCCATTATAGATATTTCTTCTTTTTTAAACGAGACTGATAAAATCAGTGTTGCACAACAGGTTTTTAAGGGGTGCGAAAACATCGGTTTCTTAATCATTTCTGGTCACGGAATTCCAAAACATGTAATTAGTAACGCTTTCACTGCGTCTAAGGCTTTTTTTAATTTAAGCCAAAGTGACAAAAATTTATACCACCCGGCAACGCCCTCTCAACAACGCGGCTATCATGCTTTCGCAACAAGGGGACTAGCGTATACTTTGGGGAATGATGCACCTCCAGATTTAAGAGAAACGTTTTTTCTTGGCCCACTTAATGATCATAGAAAATATTATGAAGCATTGCCTGGCGCTAAGGGTGCCTACGCCCCTAATATTTTTCCAACAGCACCAGAAGGATTCTCCTTAGCATTGCGAGATATCTATAGACACTATCAACAGCTTTCCGAGGACATACTTCGAATATTTGCCACCGCCCTGAGTTTGGATGAGTATTTCTTTTCAAATCTGATCCAGAGACATTTCAGTATTTTGTCCAGCCATCATTATCCAGCGTTATCAACACCTCCTGCGCCTGGTCAAATGAGGACTGGCGCTCATACGGATTTTGGTGCCATTACGATTTTGGCCATGACTCACTCATCTGGGGGCCTTGAAGTACTTATGCCGGACGAAACTTGGTGCCCCGTCAGACCTAAAGAGAATCAATTGGTGGTGAATTTAGGCGATATGATGGCACTTTGGACAAATGGTTTGTGGAAATCAACACTTCACCGCGTAGCGAATCCCAAGGAACTTCATGACAACTCTTCGGACCGACAAACCATAGGTTATTTTATGCACCCAGATTATAACGCTATTATAGACACCATCCCAACGTGCATTAATGAACAGCGACCGAAGATATTTGCACCTATCTCTGCTGGCGAACATATTGCAAGAAAGATAAAAGCGAGCCACGAAGGGACTAATTAAACTTAGCCGAGAGACTGATGAGTTGATGAAAACTTAAATGGTTGCATCTAATCTTTATAATATCCGACCACGTCTCCGGTAGTGGTGACCCCTAAACCGTTTAATAAACGGGTTGAATAATTAAAATAGGCAACGACCTGATTTACTTCCAGTATTTCACCGTCGTTTATCCCTGTTTCCTGCAACCTTGTTATGTCACTTATTTGCATGGTTTGCACTGAAGACGTTAGCTTTTTTGCATATTGCAATAAATGTAGTTCTTTGGATTGAAACACGTCTTCAAGGATATTTTTTTCTAACGCGTTACGAACACTCTGCGCGCGGTTGAGATTATTTATAAGTCTCTCTGCGTTATGCCAATGGTGGGCAAAACTATAGTCACAACGGTTTATCAAACTTACATAACACGCCACAACTTCCAGAAACCATATGGGTAAAGTCAAATCTTTGCTATGAAGCACGCTTCGGTATAAGGCAAGATGCCCAAGCATCGTCTCTGGTCGCAGGCTGTGGACCCGCATGACATTATCCAATGTTCCATGAGGGGTCCTGGCCTCATTGAAGATTTGTTTTACATCTCCTGACGCTTGCTCATCGGTCAGCATCTTTATCCATGCACTTTTCATCCTTAAACAACCCCTATCAATCGTTTATTAATGGAATTAAACGTTAATATCCTTATTATAACATTTCTACTATTAATAGGAGGATCAGTTGGCGACATTAATAGGAATTGCTAAAACATCTAAATTATTGGCAAAAATGGAAGAATTGACAGAAGCCCGAATAGAAATCGATAGCGGTCTGCAAGGTGATGCACGAGGAACTAAGCGGCGAAGACAAATTTCGATATTATTTGAAGATGATTGGAAAGACGCATGCAACGAACTCGGTGCAGATTTAAATTGGTTAACTAGACGGGCAAACCTGTATGTTAGTGGAATGCGTGCCCCGCAAGAACCAGGCACAAGAATAACTATAGGAAATGTGGAGTTGGTGGTTCGCGTTGAAACCGAACCCTGTGACTTAATGGACAAGCAACATCAGGGCCTTAGGGCTACACTGGAAAATGACTGGCGAGGTGGAGTTTGCTGTAGTGTTCAGAAGGCAGGTAATATCAAGATCGGAAACGATGTGAAAATTTTGAGCGACAGCTGAAAAGACCAATTCCACGAACCACTACCGGCGCCACATGGCCCATCCAACCAATCCATCGATGCAGGAGGAAAAAGGTGGTGAGCGCGACAGGGTTCGAACCTGTGACCCGCTGATTAAAAGTCAACTGCTCTACCAACTGAGCTACGCGCCCTCACACCCCGTGTATATATACTAACAGACCGCTGGGTCAACTATAGTTAATGATAATTCTTAATTATTATTAATCATTTTTAACATTCTCTCCTTAACCTGTGGAGTAACAAAATCACTTATTTCACCACCGAGGGTGGCAATCTCTTTCACTAGTCTAGACGATATGAATTGATGTTTCTCAGATGACATTAAAAATATCGTTTCTACTTCCGGGTTTAAACGCGCGTTCATACCGACCATTTGAAACTCGTATTCGAAGTCTGATACCGCTCTCAATCCTCGTATCACAAAACCTGCATTATTTTGCTCTACGAAATGCATTAAAAGATTTCCAAATGATGTAACCTCTATTTCGCATTGAATGCCTTTTTTAACATTTTCCTTATGGATTGCATCAATCTCCGCGCTAACCATCTCTCTTCTTTCCCGGAGGCTAAACATTGGATTTTTGCCAATGTTTTCGGCCGCTGCAACAAGAAGTTTATCAACCATCTTGCTACCACGCCGGATAATATCAATATGTCCGTTTGTTATCGGATCAAAAGTCCCTGGATATACGCCTATTCGCACTAATCGCCTCCGCTGGAGTAAATTTTAACCGTTCCACAATAGGGACGTTACACACTTGCCTATTGTTCTTACAATGATTTCTTTTTTACTTTTCCGGTTGATCTTCTGCGCTATCTCCAACATCTGAAGAATTAACCTCGTCACCAATTAGACTTACAGAAACGACTTTCTCATCGTTATCTACACGAAAAATCCAAACACCTTGGGTGCGCCGCCCCGTGATACCAATCTCATCTACTGCACATCTAATCAATTGCCCGGAATTTGTTACTAACATAATTTGATCTGAATGGTTTACCGGGAACCCGGCAACGACTAATCCTGCTTTATCAGTGACATCTATATTCCAGATACCTTGTCCGCCACGATTGGTTATCCGATACTCATAGGCAGAAGTACGCTTTCCTATTCCATTTTCCGTGACTGTTAAAATAAAGTCCTCTGCGGCACCAAGGAATGCTAACCTTTCCGGGCTGAGCATTACATCGGGCTGGTCAATTTCATTTTCGGCGGTTTCATGAGTTACTCGCCTCAAATACGAGGTCTGACGAAGATATACTTCCCTTTCGTGAAGATCACTATCGGGAACATCTTCATAATTCACATGACGCAGGATTGACATACCTACCACAGCATCTGCTCCCGAGAGCTTGATTCCTCTAACACCCATCGATCCGCGGCTCTTAAATATTCTAACGTCAGAGACCTGAAATCTTATAGCCTTGCCGGCTTTCGTAGTGAGCAGGACATCATGTTCCTCACTACAAGGTTGAACACTTATTAACCTTTCACCGTCATCTAATTTCATCGCTATTTTACCATTCTTTTTAATATTGGTAAAATCGGATAGGTCGTTTCGCCTAACAGTACCCGCGGACGTAGCAAACATGACTTGTAAATTTTCCCATGTTTCCTCTTCTAAAGGCATTGGCATAACAGTTTGGATCCATTCCCCTTCCGACAGTGGAAGAAGGTTGACCATAGCCTTTCCCCGCGCTTGTGGAGTTCCAAGCGGCAACCGGTATACTTTCATCTGGTAAACCATACCCCGAGAGGTGAAAAATAAAACTGGGGTATGTGTATTTGCGACAAATAGTTTGTCGACTACATCTTCGTCTCTTGTTGCCATACCCGAACGACCCTTGCCACCACGGTGCTGGGCTTTATAAGTAGAGAGTGGAACACGCTTAATATAGCCTTTGAGGCTTACTGTTATAACCATCTCCTCACGTTGAATAAGGTCTTCGATATCATGCTCGAATTCGTTCTCTTCAAGAGCAGTCCTTCGAGGAGTAGAAAAAGTATCCTTAGCTGTTATAAGTTCCTGACGCACAACGTCAATTAAACGCTCTCTTGATTTTAAAATATCTAGATAATCACGAATTTTTTCTGATAACTCTTTGGTCTCTTCAATTAATTTTCCTCGTTCCATGCCCGTTAATCTTTGAAGGCGAAGCTCCAATATTGCTCTGGCCTGTGCTTCAGACAAACGATAATTTCCGTTTACAACGGAATGTCCTGGATCATCAATAATTGATATGAAATCCTCAACTTCTTTAGCCGCCCATTCCCTCTCCGTTAACGACTTCCTCGCTTCCGCAGCATCGGCCGCTCCCCTAATCAGAGTTATAACTTCCTCTATATTATTCAATGCAACCAAAAGACCAGCTAAAACGTGAGCTCTTTCCCGTGCTTTTTTCAACAAGAAACTAGTTCGCCGAGTAATAACCTGTTCTCTGAATTCAACAAACGCCGATATTATATCTTTTAGATTAAGTTGTTCTGGACGCCCTTGATTCAACGCCAACATATTGGCTCCAAAAGAGGTCTGGAGTGCGGTATGTCTATACAATTGACTTAAAACCACATCACCGACTGCATCGCGTTTCAACTCTATAACGACTCTCACTCCGTCACGGTCACTCTCGTCGCGGAGATCGGATATCCCCTCGACAACCTTGTCTCGAACAACCTCACCTATTCTTTCGAGTAAGCGAGATTTGTTAACTTGGTAGGGAACCTCTGTGACCACTATAGCAAATCGATCTTTTCGGATTTCTTCAATTTCCGCCTTCGCCCGCATAATAATGGAGCCACGACCAGATTGGTATGCTTCTCGGATTCCATTTCTACCAAGAATTATACCACCAGTTGGAAAATCGGGGCCTGGAACAATTGAAATCAATTCATCTAAAGTTATTTCCTTATCTTCAATATATGCCAAGCAAGCGTCAACAACCTCTCCTAAATTATGAGGGGGTATATTCGTCGCCATCCCGACCGCAATTCCACCAGCACCATTAACAAGTAAATTTGGGAATTCCGCGGGAAGAACCGCAGGTTCTTCGGTTGTTTCATCATAGTTAGGGACAAAATCGACTGTTTCTTTATCGATATCCCGCAATAGCCCTTCAGCCGAGCGAGCTAAACGAGCCTCGGTGTACCGATGGGCGGCAGGAGGGTCTCCATCCATCGACCCAAAATTTCCCTGCCCATCGATTAATGGCAAACGCATGGAAAACTCTTGAGCCATTCTAACCATTGAATCGTAAATCGGGCTGTCGCCATGTGGGTGATACTGCCCCATTACGTCCCCCACAATACGGGCCGACTTACGGTAAGGTCGGCTCCAATCGTAACCCCCTTCTTTCATTGCATAGAGGATACGCCTATGAACGGGTTTGAGCCCATCACGCACATCTGGCAGCGCGCGCGAAACAATAACGCTCATAGCATAATCCAAGTAGGAGCGTTTCATTTCTCCTTCTATAGAAACACCAATGATGTCAGGTTGTCCTTGATCCGAATCAGCCAAGATCTACCACTCTTAAATCTAAATTTTTCAAGTCTTTTCTTAATTATTACAATTGATTAAGCGAACGAAGAGATAATTCATCCCGTGACTCAATTATAACATAATTCACATGATGGAACAAATGATGGTGCAAGTTAGTCACAAGGCAGTTTCTATGCAATAACGTCCACTAGTTTCTCGCTAGCGCTATAGACTTAAAATGGAATTTCATCGTCCAAGTCATCAATACCAGATATACTCCCTGAAACGTCATTGTTAGAGCTTTCGTTTTGCAAGCCAGCATTGAAATCTGAACCAGAATTAGTGTCACTATAGCCCGTGGTCGGCATAGAGTCTGCCCTGCCCCCAAGCATAGTTAGTTCTCCTCTGTATCTCTGAAGTACAACTTCAGTGGTGTACTTTTCCTGTCCTTGTTGGTCGGTCCATTTCCTAGTTTGCAATTGACCTTCGATGTAGACCGTCGATCCTTTTCTAAGATATTGTTCGGCTGTACGTCCTAAATTTTCATTAAAAATAACGACTCGGTGCCATTCAGTTTTTTCTCGTCTTTCTCCTGAATTTCTATCTTTCCACGACTCCGATGTCGCTATAGATAATTGAACTATTTTTCCACCGTCCTGCATACTACGAACTTCAGGGTCACGTCCCAGATTACCCACCAAGGTTACTTTGTTTACACTACCAGCCATCACCTCATCCCAAATACAGGTTTCAATATTCTTTTATTCTTTCACAGTTTTCAGTCTTAAACCAGCCGTAATCACAGCATATTATATCGAAGTATTTTATAAGATTTGATTGTTCTTTTAAAGCTAAGCATTATATCTACTACCACAATTGGTTTTATAAAAATGATACTTTGCCACAAGGTACTTTGTGCCTTCTCCGCGTTTAGTTTAAGATAAATTGTTATAGAAGGTTCCAAACGAATATGAGCCAGAATACAGAACTGGATTACCTAGTAGTTCGTGGAGCCCGTGAGAATAATCTCAAAGACGTCAATATCTCTCTTCCACGAAATCAACTAGTAGTCATGACTGGACCAAGCGGTTCTGGCAAATCGTCGCTGGCTTTTGATACGATTTACGCTGAAGGCCAAAGACGTTATGTGGAAAGTTTATCAGCATATGCCCGCCAATTCCTTGAATTAATGCAAAAGCCTGACGTCGATTTAATCTCGGGTTTATCGCCTGCAATTTCTATCGAACAAAAAACCACCTCAAGAAATCCTCGTTCAACTGTCGGAACAGTCACAGAAATTTATGATTATCTAAGATTGTTATACGCAAGAATTGGCATTCCCTACTCCCCAGTGACTGGAATGCCAATAGAAAGCCAGTCTGTGAGCCAGATGGTTGATGCTATTCTCAATATGAAAGAAGAAACTAGGCTCCTTATATTGGCCCCAGTAATTAGAGGTCGGAAAGGTGAGTTTAAAAAAGAGATAAATGATCTTAGAAAAAAGGGATTTCAAAGAATTAAAATTGACGGAGTGGTTCATCAAATTGATGAGGTTCCTTCTCTCGATAAGAAATTCAAACATGACTTGGAGGTTGTTGTTGACCGAGTTGTGGTACGCCCATCCATTAAAGATAGGATCGCGGACTCGATAGAAACAGCACTAGAACTCTCCGACGGCTTGCTTATAACCGAGAATGCGGACGATAAAGAAAGGCATACATTTTCAGAAAAATTTGCGTGTCCTGTTTCTGGTTTCACGATAGAGGAGATTGAGCCAAGGTTATTTTCCTTTAATAATCCTTTTGGAGCATGCCCTGTATGTGATGGCCTTGGCACAAAAAGTTACTTTGATCCTGACTTAATTATACCCAACCACCAACTAAGCCTAAAATCAGGAGCTGTTTCGCCTTGGGCTTTTTCCTCTTCCCGGTATTATCTTCAGACACTTGAAAGCCTTTGTCTACATTACACTGTTTCAATTGATACACCATTTGGCGAACTTCCCGAGTCTTTTCAGAATATACTTATCAATGGGAGTGGTGATGAACATGTTGAAATGGTTTACGATGATGGGCTCCGGCAATACAAAACTAACAAACCGTTTGAGGGAGTATTACCAAATTTACAACGACGATATCAAGAAACTGACTCGAATAGAATTAAGGAGGACTTAGGAAAATATCAAACGGTATCCAGTTGCACGGAGTGTAAGGGAGATCGTCTCAAGCCGGCAGCTTTGGCAGTGAAAATATCGGGTAAAACAATATCACAAGTCACAGATATGTCGATTGCAAAAACCGTAGTTTGGTTTGAAGGCCTTCCGGAACAACTAACCCAAAAACAGATAGAGATTTCAGGGCGAATTCTAAAAGAGATTAATGAACGGCTTGGCTTTTTAAAAAATGTGGGTCTTGATTATCTAAATTTAGCAAGGAAGGCGGGAACGTTATCCGGTGGAGAAAGTCAACGAATACGATTAGCATCCCAAATTGGCTCAGGATTAACTGGGGTTTTATATGTTCTCGATGAGCCCTCGATTGGATTACATCAAAGAGATAACGACAGATTATTGTCTACACTTAACCGCCTAAAAGAACTGGGAAATACAGTTATAGTGGTGGAGCATGACGAGGATGCAATTCGAAGCGCCGACTTTGTTGTGGATATGGGGCCTGGTGCCGGAACGCATGGGGGACAGATTGTTGCCTCAGGGTCCCCACAAAATATTATGCAGTCAACCACGAGTCTAACTGGTAAGTACTTAAATGGCTCTTTAAAAATCCCTATTCCAGCCTCGAGACGAAAATTCAAAAAAGGCAAAAAGCTCGTAGTTGAAGGTGCTACAGCTAATAACCTTCAGGCGGTAACGGCTTGTATTCCCTTAAGCACCTTTACTTGTGTCACAGGGGTCTCGGGAGGTGGTAAATCCTCTCTGATTATAGAAACTATTTGGAAGCTTGCTGCAAAAATACTTCATGGAGCCAGAGAGCAGCCTGGATACTATAAATCCGTCTTCGGATTAGAGTATCTTGATAAAGTCGTGGATATCAATCAATCCCCAATTGGTCGAACTCCACGTTCAAACCCAGCAACCTATACAGGCGCTTTTACTCCAATTCGCGAATGGTTTGCTGGGTTACCTGAGGCCAAAATCAGAGGATACTCACCAGGACGTTTTTCCTTTAATGTTAAAGGTGGACGATGCGAAACCTGTCAGGGCGACGGAGTTTTAAAAATTGAGATGCACTTCCTCCCAGATGTATATGTCCAGTGTGATTTGTGTAAGGGGCAACGGTATAATAGAGAAACATTAGAGGTAAAATACAAAAATTATTCAATTGCCGATATTTTGGATATGACCGTTGATGATGGAGTTGTTTTTTTTAAAGCGATTCCAAATGTTCGAGATAAACTCTTAACATTACAACAAGTTGGCCTTGGCTATATAAAGATAGGACAATCGGCCACCACACTTTCTGGTGGAGAAGCACAAAGAGTAAAATTAGCAAAAGAGCTTTCAAGAAAAGCTACAGGAAAGACGTTATATATCCTAGATGAACCCACAACTGGACTTCATTTTGATGACATCAGAAAACTATTGGAGGTACTTCATAGATTAGTATCACAAGGAAATACGGTTGTTGTCATCGAACATAATTTAGAGGTTATAAAAACTGCCGATTGGATAATCGATTTGGGGCCCGATGGTGGAACCGGTGGAGGCACAATAGTGGCAGAAGGCACCCCAGAAGAACTCGCGGCTCACAAAACCAGTTATACTGGATATTACTTGAAGTCCCTGCTTAATAAGTGAAATAAAAATATATTATTCATGAAGTTTTTAGCATAAGTTTCTGAGCTCTAGTGGCAAGAAACACAATTATTATAAAGAGAATAAAGATGACCTCAAAGGCACCTATTCGAATTGTAGGGGGAGGGTTGGCGGGATCTGAAGCTGCTTGGCAACTGGCACAGTGCGGGGTGCCTTGTGTTCTCCACGAAATGCGTCCCATAGTGCCAACCGAAGCCCATCAAACAGAAGGCTTTGCCGAATTAGTCTGCTCAAACTCCTTTCGATCTGATGATAAAGAGACAAATGCCGTTGGGGTGTTGCATGAAGAGATGCGAACATGTGGATCGATTATAATGCAACAAGCTGATTTGACGAGGGTCCCGGCTGGCAGCGCATTGGCAGTTGATAGGGATACTTTCTCCAAAGGGGTTAGCGTTCAATTAGAAAAACACCCCCTCATTCAACTGGAAAGAGGAGAAGTAAAACCCGATGATATCTCCAACTGGGAAAATATTATAATTGCAACAGGACCTCTCACTTCCCCGGCTATAGCGGAGGAGATACAAAAGATAACTGGTTCAGATGCTTTGGCATTTTTTGATGCAATTGCACCCGTTGTATATAAAGAATCAATTGATTTTGAAAAAGCTTGGTTTCAATCTCGTTATGATCGAGGCAGCGATAGCAACGGTGACTACATTAATTGCCCTCTCAATAAAATTCAATACGAGAATTTCATACAAGAATTATTAAATAGTGAAGTGGTTGAATTTAAAGAATGGGAGAAGAATACGCCATACTTTGAGGGATGTATGCCCATTGAAGAAATCGCTAAACGGGGCACTGATACGCTACGGTTTGGACCAATGAAACCAGTCGGATTAACCAACCCACACAGGAACGAACAACCGTACGCCGTAGTTCAGCTACGGCAAGATAATAAATCTGCTACGCTTTTTAATATGGTAGGCTTTCAAACTAAGGCAAAACACGGAAATCAAACAAAAATTTTTAAATCAATTCCTGGATTAGAGAACGCCAAATTTGCGCGGCTGGGCGGGCTCCACAGAAACACATTTATTAACTCGCCGCTTCTTTTAACCCAGACACTTAAATTGAAAAATGATATGCGTCTTCGATTTGCAGGACAGATAACTGGGGTTGAAGGTTATATTGAAAGTGCAGCAATTGGTTTACTATCTGCGTATTTTGCCGCATCAGAATACAAAGAAGTAGAGTTGCAGTATCCACCTAGAACAACTGCCTTAGGATCCCTTATATCCTATATCACTCAAGACTCCTCGGTAGATGCATTTCAGCCGATGAACATTAATTTTGGGCTATTCCCAGCATTGGAGAAAACCAAAACGTTAAATGGGAAAACGAGGCGTCTAAAAGGGCGTGAGCGCAAAATAGCACTTTCAAAGCGAGCATTAACTGATATTAAGGTCTGGAGTCGTAGCTATTTAAAGGAGTTATATATCTCCTAACATTTTATCCATGACATTTTATGTGTTTCAATTTTTTATCCCTAATAGGTGTCCACGTATCAGTTTTTCAATTTTAGGGCCATTGACGATAAAATCGGCGGACTTCTCTTTGGCAACGACAAATAGTTTGTCGTAAACTCCAATTAACCCCTTTAAAGCTAATGCTTCTCTATTGCCTATTACGGGATATAATTCTTCAATTGCTTTGTGCCCTTTCTCTTTATAAAGACTAGCCTTTTCCGATAATATTTGAGCTAAATTAAAAACCTTTTGTGACTTATTGACCACTGCATTTTGGATGGTTTTTCTGGTTAAACCTGCCTCCTTTAAAACTTCATCTGGAATAGTTATTAACCTAGTTGAACCTACTGCATCTTTAGCAAGATCGCGAAGGATATGAACTATATAGCAATAAATGGCCAAATTTTTTGCATAATATCTGGGTCTTTCTTCCAAATTATAGGTATAGCCCTTAGATGGCTTATAGGACGAAGCTGATATATATATATATATAGAAGCTGGAGAAACGGTGGCCCCCTCACAATAGTTAATAAAGTCATTCCATGTCGTCATAGGACTTTCTAAAATATCCATTTTTAAGGCGCCAGCAAGCTCTTCCCACTGAGTGATGCCCATATCGCTTTTACCAACAGTATTCTGCAATGCTGTAATAACGCGGATGTCTAGTGGACCTTTTGTTTCACCATCTAAACCGCATACCTGTTTCAACCAACTCTTCAAGATACTCTGATACCTTCCGCGTATTACTTGCCTTTTATTTTGATCAAGAACCATGAACTCATCATCTACAATGTCATCAATAATTCTCATGGCAGCATAAGATGCGTAGAAAAATTCTCTTTTTCTAATTGGTAACAAAGTAGCCGCATAGCTGAAATTTGCATTAGCCCTTCTGGCTATGTCCCGACAAAATGCAATGCTTTTTTTAATAGAAACTGTTTCGTTCAATACTTTCACACTCCCCCCGGTTACGCGAAAGCGACCAAATTTTTCTTGTACATATTTGAATGAAATTCTTAAACTTTCGGTTTTTTATTTATTTTTATCTCTGAGCCGTTATTTAGGCATTTCATCTTGAGGAGCTTGCAGTCCACTTTCATCTTCTTCACCCCGCTTTAAATTAACATACAGTAGAAGTGGAACCGCTATAAACACCGATGAATATGTTCCTATGCAAACGCCCCAAATCATAGCAAGAGCAAAGTCGGCAAGTACCGCGCCACCAAAGAAGAAAATTGAAAACAACGCTAACAAAGTCGTCAGTGATGTCATTGTCGTCCTGGACAATGTTTCATTTATCGACATGTTAAACAATGACACTAGATCTAGCTTTTTATACTTTCTGAGATTTTCTCTAACACGGTCATAAACTACAACAGTATCATTAATCGAATAACCCGCTATCGTTAAAATTGCCGCAACCGTTGCTAAGTTAAATTCGTAATGAAGTATCGCAAACAATCCGATAGTGGTGATAATATCGTGAGTCAATGCTATCAGCGCGCCCACACCAAATTGCCATTCAAACCGCATCCAAATATAAATAAGAATGGATAATAGGGCTAATCCAACCGCCAAAAGTCCCGCCTCTTTTAATTCTTCTCCAACAGTAGGCCCAACAAACTCTGTCCTTCGATAATCAATAGACGAACCTAAGGTTGCTTTCACTAATTCTATAGCAGCTATTTGTTCCTTTTCAGCTCCATCCTGTCTTTGAATTCTTATTAAGATATCCGTGTCTTTTCCGAATCTTTGGATATTGACCTCACCCAATTTCAACTTCTCTAATTCGGCGCGGATGTCGGAGATATCCATATTTTTTTCAGAACGGACTTCCATAAGAATACCTCCTCTGAAATCGATACCAAAATTCAGTCCATAAACTAACAAGCTGAATATTGAGCCGATAATTAACAAAAATGAAAAAGTAAACGCCGTTAATCGAAATTCTGCAAAAGGAATTTTGGTATCGGGCCGGATTAAACGAAGAGGTTTAAACATACGAAACCTATCTGATTAAATTGGAATTACGTCTGGCTTACGTCGGCGCAACCAAACGACTATTAGCAGTCGAGTTAACATAATTGCAGTGAACATCGAAGTTAATATTCCGATGGCTAATGTTACGGAAAAGCCCTTGATAGGCCCTGATCCAAACGAATATAGACACAATGCAGCAAATAATGTAGTGAGATTAGAGTCAATTATGGTTGTTAGGGCACGCTTATACCCAGCATCAATCGCGGAAATAGGCGTTCGACCCAAGGCCACTTCTTCTCTTATTCGCTCAAAAATTAAAACATTAGCATCTACCGCCATTCCGATGGTCAGAACAATACCAGCGATACCTGGAAGCGTTAATGTAGCTTGAAGTACGGATAATGCGCCGACTATTAAAATAATATTGAAAAATAATGCTATATTGGCGAAGATTCCAAAGAGGCCGTAACAAATAATCATAAAGATAACGACTAGACATATCCCTATCACACTTGCCATTTTTCCCGCTTCTATTGAGTCAACCCCTAAACCCGGTCCGACGGTTCTTTCCTCTAAAACAGTCAAGGGGGCTGGAAGAGCCCCCGCTCTAAGTAGAAGAGCTAAATCATTGGCCGATCTAACGGTAAAATTGCCAGATATAATGCCTGTACCGCCAAGAATTGGTTCTCGAATTACGGGAGCACTTATAACCTTATTATCCAAAACAATTGCGAAGGGACGATTTACATGTTTAGTTGTAACTTTACCGAATTTTTTGGCTCCGGAAGTATCAAACCTAAAACTAACAACTGGTTGTCCGTCCTGAAAGGTCGCCTGGGCATCAATTAGATGTTCACCACTTAGCATCACTCTCTTTTTAATAACATATGCCTGAGGCTCGCCATCTTCCGCCATCGCAGCCCTGAGAATCTCGGAGCCAGGGGGCGTTCTACCAGCCATTACTTCGCTCGCACTTGTTGTGACGTCCACTAATCGAAAGACCATTTTAGCCGTTTGCCCTAGCAAAGCTTTAACCCTCTCTGGGTCATCTACACCGGGAAGTTGAACTAGTATTCTAGATTCTCCCTGACGTTGAATGGTTGGCTCTCTAACCCCTGTTTCGTCTATTCTTCTGCGAACTATTTCAATGGATTGCTGTAATGCTGCAATCTTTCGACTCTTAATACTTTCATCCTTTGGTGTAATCTGGATATTACCAGCCCCATCCATGATCACGTTATTAGCTTTATCAATTGCAAATAAAAGCACCTTCGCACGTTCAAATTCTTGCTCATTTCTGATTTTTAATATGACAGAAGATCGCGTTGTTCCAAGACCTCTATAGCCAATTTTCTCCTTCCTCAATTGTTGACGAACCGAGGAAGTAATACTTTCGAGATACTCCTTGATCACAACGGTTAAATCCACCTCTAGCAAAAGATAAGATCCACCCTGTAGATCTAAACCCAGACTTACTTTTTTACCAGGAGCAAAATCCGGCAAATTTAGAGGGATATCATCGCGAAGGACATTTGGTGAGGCATAAAGGATACCAATCAAACAAACGAGGGTGACGACTATTTTTTTAAAAGCAGAAAACTGCAGCATTATAATATTTACCAAATAATTCTAAATAACTTCATTCATCGCCTTTAGATACAACTTCTGCAACCATTCCTCGACGAACTTTAACACGAACATTATCTGCTAAATCTACTTCCAGCTCGTCTCTATCATCAATCACCTTGGCAACTTTACCAATCAATCCCCCATTAGTGACAATTCGATCATTTCTTCTAATTTTAGTTAACATTTCCTTATGTTCTTTTGCTCGCTTTTGCTGGGGACGAATAAGTAAAAAATAAAAAACGACAAAAATCAGCACCAACGGTGCCAAAGCCATTAAATCGAAGCCACCCGGGGCGCCAGCCGCTTGGGCAAAAGCTGGTGATATCAACATTAATTTTCTCCAAATTCTTCAACCGGTTATATGACCGCTTAATCACGAAAACTAGTTAAACAGATATATTTTGGCGACTATACTTGTTACCTGATAAAATGCAAAGATTACACTCAATTAAAAATAAGTGATACGCAAATTATTAGAGATATTTCAACTGGACAATTCTTTTCTAGGGTCCACTGCTCTTGAACCCTTTCTTACTTCAAAATGAAGTTGAGGTTTTTTAACGCCCCCGGTGTTCCCGACGGTGGCAATTTTTTGTCCTCGTTTAACTTGCGTTCCTCGTCTAACAAAAATTTTTTCAGTATGGGCATAAGCTGTTACCCAACCACCTGAGTGCTTTATTAGTATTAAGTTGCCAAATCCCTTTAATCCATTTCCAGCATAAGCAACAACACCATGATCGGCAGCGAGAATCGGAGTGCCTTTTGGAGCAGCAATGTTAATTCCGTCGTTATGCAAGCCCCCTAGCCTCGGACCAAAATTGGATAGTATACGCCCTCGTGCTGGCCATAAAAAGTTTTTTTCGGACCTAGATACTGGAATTGGTAGTTTAACTATTGTTTTAATATTCTCGTCTTTATTTTTATTCAAACTCAAAACAAACCCTCTTGAGGTCGGTTTTGGCTTGGGAAAAGGAAGTATTCTTTTAGAATTTTTTATTACTTTTTTTAAATTAGCTAATTCTTTAACGTTGGTTCCTGTAGTCCCGGGTATCATGACTTTATCGCCTGGATATATTTGAAACGGCGGTTCTAATCTATTAAATGAAACCAGTGTACGTATCTCGACACCGTACCTATGTGCCAAAGCAAATATTGTTTCACCCGGCACAACAATATGAATGCTTGGCTGCCTAAATTTTAATACTTGATCGGGAAATATTTTAAACGGAGCAGACAAATCATTCTCAATGATCAAGTCTCGCATTGTTACATTATATCGTTTTGATAAACTATAGATTGTGTCGCCGGCTTTCACTCGTATTGTTGTCTTAGTCATGTTTGTGTTTAAATTACCAGCACTACGCTTAGTGTCGAAAGAACAACTAGTTAAAGGCAGAATAATGAGGGTTATCGGTAAAAAAAATAAATACCACTTCATAAAAGCCAACCTTATTAATTCAGCCACGTTCACTAAAACTACTAATCCAGAAAAATATAACACAACTCAAAACATCTATTATAAAGCGTAAGGACTACCGTTCTACTAAGAGTTCATTAATGTTAACGAATCGAGAAGATTAATTCTTTAGCACCACACCAAACAAACCAGCAACTTCAACTCTCGAACAATGTTTTTAAATTATCGAGTTCTTTATGATTCGTAATATCAATTGTTAGCGGGGTTATAGAGACGTTGCCAGATCTGATCGCTGCAATATCAGTTTCTGAATCAAAAATATCTGACTGATACATTTTTCCTATTTTATAAACAGACTTATTCTTGGTTTGGTTCTGTAAAATGATATCGTCTCCAAGCTTCATTTTTCCCTGCCTTGTTATTTTTATATTGAAGTTCGGATTATATCGATAAGGGAAATTGACATTAAAAAGTGTCGCTTCCGGCCACTTAAAATTAATGAGCTTATTAATGATTTTTTTAATAAGCTCCTCAGCCAATTCACAATCAATTTCCCCCTGCTCACTCTTTTCCTGGCTGAATGCGATCGCTGGAATGTCCGCTATCGTTGCTTCTATGGCTGCTCCTATTGTACCTGAATATGTTGTGTCCTCGCATAGATTATAGCCGTTATTTACTCCTGAGAGCACTAGATCCGGAGGGGAGTTTTTCATTATTTCATTTAATGCTAAAATCACACAATCCGTTGGAGTACCTGCAACCGAATATATTTTTTTACTTGTGTTGAGAACCTCTAAACCTTTCTGTAGCGTAAGCGAGTGCCCCTTCCCGCTTTGCTCTGACGCTGGAGCTACGACCCACACATCACTAAAAAGCGAGCACGCTACCTCATAAAGTAACTTTATTCCCGGGGACAAAATGCCATCATCGTTTGTCACCAATACTCGAGCATTCATGATATCATCACTAATATTGGCCCGTCTCTGCGTTCTTTTAACAGGCTTGTTCATGCATTTGCCGTGATAATATCAAGTCCATCCATATAAGGCTTTAATGCATCTGGGATTTCAATATCCCCATTGCTCTTTTGATAATTTTCTAAAATGGCTATTATAGTTCTTCCGACTGCTAAACCTGACCCGTTTAGTGTATGCAAAAATTCTATATTTTTTGTCTCCCGTTCCCTAAATCGCGCCATCATTCTTCGTGCTTGAAATGTATTACATAAAGAACAACTTGAAATTTCTCTATATTTTCCAGCTCCATTATCCTGACCTGGGAGCCAAACCTCAATATCGTATGTTTTCGCTGCACTAAATCCAGTATCTCCAGAACATAATAGGACTGTCCGAAAGGGTATGTTTAAAATTGATAGGATATCTTCGGCACATTCTGTCATTCGTTCATGTTCTTCAATTGATTGTTCAGGGTGAGCGATTGAAACCATTTCCACTTTTCCAAATTGGTGAACCCTAATCATGCCTTTTGTGTCACGCCCAGCTGCGCCGGCTTCAGAACGAAAACATGGCGTATAAGCAGTATAACGCAGTGGCAGCGCGGCTTCGTCCATTATACTATCTGCTACCAGATTAGTTAGAGGGACTTCTGACGTTGGAATCAACCAATAATCATCTGTTGTTTTAAATTGCTGATCACTAAATTTTGGAAGCTGCCCGGTACCAAACAAAGCTCTTTCATTAACCATCAATGGTGGAGAAATCTCGGTATATCCAAATTTTTGCACCTGATGGTCTAGCATGAAATTTGTCAATGCTCTCTCTAGCCTTGCTAAATTAGATTTTAGAAATACAAACCTTGAACCGGATATTTTGGCTGCAGCATTAAAATCCATGCCATTTAACGCTTCGCCCAATTCAACATGGTCCCTGGCTCTAAACTCGAAATTAGGTGGGGTTCCGTGTCTCCGTATTTCTAGATTATCTTTCTCTGTCAGGCCATCAGGTACTTCATCCGACAATATATTGGGCAACTCACTTAAAAACGAATTAAGTTCGGACACCAAGTCTCGCTCTTGTTCTTCCAGATTTTGAATTTCAGACTTGATGGCAACAACTTGTTTGATTAAACCTGTGGCATCTTTTCCTTCCCTCTTTTTCAACCCAATATATTTTGAGACTTTGTTACGTTCTCCTTGTTTTTCCTGTAAATTGGTCACCACCCTTCTCTTTTTCTCGTCTAACGCAAGAATTATCTCTGAACTTGCATCAATCCCACGCCTTTTCATCTCTAAGTCAAAACGCTCCGCATTATCGCGAATGATAGCTATATCGTGCATGTTAAATTCCCAGAAAAAATTTTTTATCGCTGGTGCAAGTTTGCATCATGGTTAAAATTAGTTTTCGAAAAAGCAAAAGTTACTGCAGAATATTTCCTACTTTTTTTCCATAATTCCTGCACATATAATAGACACCTCATATAAAAGAATTATCGGTATAGCTAGCAAAACCTGACTTATTACGTCTGGGGGCGTTACTATCGCAGCAATGACGAATGCCACTAATATAGCATACTTGCGCTTTTGTTTTAAACCTCTTGAATTGGTGATGCCAACTCTTGTTAATAAAATGAGCAAAATTGGTAACTCGAAACATATACCAAATGCTAAAATCAATCGCATAATTAAAGATAAATATTCATCAATTTTTGGTTCTAATTGAACAGGCAAAATCCCCTTACTCGCCGGTTGCTCAAAGCCAAGAAAGAATTCCCAAGCGATAGGAACAACGATATAATAAACAAAGGACGCACCAAGAATGAAAAGTACCGGGGTCGCGGTTACAAAGAAAATAAATATTTTTTTTTTCATTTTTGTATAAGCCAGGAGCTATAAAACGCCACCCCTGTATAGCTATTATTGGAAAAGCAACAGAAAAAGCGGAGAAGAATGCGACCCTCACCTGCGTTAAAAATGCTTCATGCAATCCCGTGAATATCATTCTTCTATCTTGCTGACCTTCAGTGGCTTGGGCTAATGGTCGCATCAAGAAATTATAAATATCATCCGCAATACAATAGAAAGCAAAGAATGCTATAATAAGTCCCGCAAAGCAGAAAATTAATCGCCTGCGAAGTTCTGCCAAATGATCAATTAATGGCAGTCTGCTATTATTTAAATCATCATCTAACATTCAGTATCGTTCCATTTAAAAAAATTTTATTAAAATCAATACTCAGTCAGATTCCCAAAATACAGGTAAAGTAATATTTTTATATTCTTTTGTAACCAGAACAAATCATCGTTCTATATTATAATTTTAATTATCTGGTAAAATGTTTCTGTTCGCAGGGTCATCTGTTTTATTAGGCGATACTTGGCCGTCTGATTTCTCGATAAAATATTCGGGATTGTCCCTGAATTTTTGCAATTCAGTTTCCCTTGCAATTTCCTCCAATGAGTCTTGAAACGTCCAAACTATACTTTTTACCGTTCTGAACCATTTCGTTATTGAACGAATTAATACTGGTAAATCTTTAGGACCGACAACGATAATAGCCACAAGTGAGATTAGGAATAATTCCTGCCATCCAAGGTCTAACATTCTTACCTTCTAAGTTTTATATTTTATCTTGTTTAATAATATTTTAATTTTTCTTTACTTTACTGTTTCTTTCAACAGTTTTGTCAGCCGGTGAATCAATAGCAACTTCTATCTGTTTGGATTGTGCCTCATTAGCCTCTTCATCACCATCTTTGTTCATACCTCTTTTAAAGTTTCTCAGGCCGGTCCCTAAGTCGCCCATAAGTGAAGATAATTTGCCACGACCACCAAACAAAATAACAACAATTATTAGAACGATCACCCAATGCCAAATGCTAGTGAAGCCCATTTTTTACCCCCAACATACTCACTTTTTCCAATTATCTCTTATAAATATATCATTTCTTGAAAACAAAAACTTGAGATAAATCAAGTTCTACACCCACTATTGCCCCTGGTCTAGGCAGAACTACTCCCGGAACCCTTGCGTGCAAGTGTTTATTTTTATTTCCACCTTTTGAATGTATTGGTAAAGAAAGATGAATTAAACTGGAGCGTCCAAGCAATTTAGACTCAACAACAACAGCTTTTTTCTCCTCATTGATGCAAGGTTTCTCTCTAATGGATAGCGCTTCAGGGCGAGCAACGACTTCTACTTTATCTCCAATTTTGAAATCTCTAGAAGGAAGTAACCCTAGATCGCTATCAACTCCTTTTTCTACCACAACTCCATCAACAAAATTTAATTCACCAAAAAATCCTGCTACAAATGCGTTTACTGGGTTACAGTAAAGTTCCTCTGGTTTGCCGGTTTGAATAATCCGCCCTTCTTGCATCATCACAATTCTATCAGCCATAAACATTGCTTCTTCGGAATCATGAGTAACCATCAACGTGGCACATTCATTTGCCTTTAGGAGATGTAGGACCTCGTCCCGTATATTGTCCCGCAATCGCGCATCAAGCCCTGAATAGGGTTCATCTAACAGCATAACTTTAGGTTTAGGCGCCATTGCTCTGGCGAGGGCCACACGTTGTTGTTCTCCTCCCGATAAAGTGTGAGGATAACTCTGGGAATAACTATCCATATTAACCATTTTTAATGCATCTAATGCTCGCCTTTCGGCGATCTTTTGCGAATGTTTTTTTAAGCCAAATTTGGTATTCTCAATAACAGAGAGATGTGGAAAGAGTGCATAGTCCTGAAAAACTAGTCCAACATCTCTCTGCTCTGGTGGAATCTGCGACTCGATGCTGGACACCAAATTACCATTCAAATAAATTTCACCAGCTTGGACCTTTTCTAATCCAGCCGCCAATCTCAGTGTTGTCGACTTTCCGCACCCCGAAGGGCCAAGAAGACAAACAACTTCCCCTTGTTCAATAGATATAGATACATCATTTACGGCGATAGATGTTTCAAATTCGTGGTATATATTTTTTAATTCTAAAGCATACTTTTCCAAGTTTATTCTCGTATCTAATCAAATCTGTTATTATTTTTAGTATATAATTTTAACTTTAAACTTCGTCGTCATCTGGTCCGAAAAGTTCGTTTTGACCCTCATCTAAATCCTCATCGTCGTCGTCTAACAAATCATCGGGTAAAATAAGCGACGTCAAACTCTGACGTTTTTCTAGTAAACCAGCTGCTTTTAGCTCTTCAAGTCCTGGCAAATCCTGCAGGTTCTCTATCCCAAAGTGGTCTAGAAACCCACTGGTAGTTCCCCATTGTAATGGACGCCCCGGGATTTTTCGACGTCCCCTTGGCCGAATCCATCCGGCCTCGAGTAAAGTATCAAGAGTCCCCTTGCTTACGGTTACCCCTCTTATAGCTTCAATATCTCCTCTAGTAACTGGTTGATGATAGGCTATTATTGCCATTGTTTCTACAGCAGCGGATGATAACTTTCTTTTTACCGCGACCGTCATTCTAAGTCTCTCCACCAAGTCGCTAGCTGTACGAAATGCAACTGAATTTCCTATTTCATATAGATTTACGCCCCTAGTTGAGTAAACTTTTTCAATATTTTCGAGTACAAGGTCAATATCGATATTCTCCGGGATACGAGATTGAAGAGATTCCCGGTCTAAAGGTTTAGCGCTAGCAAACAATAATGCTTCCACCAGACGAACACTTTCAAAAAAATGAAAATCATCCTCGGATTTTTTTCTGATTTTTGCTCCATTGTCGTTTTCAAAATTCATATTATTTTCTACCACGCAGGAAAATCGGACCAAAATGTTTATCTTGCCTTAAATCAATAAGACCCTCTTTTACCAACTCAAGGCTAGCGACAAACGTTGAAGCAACAGCTGACCGAGCTAATACGGCGTTATGCAGCCCCTTTGGAAGATAATCAATCATGGACTGCCAATCTGGTATTTTACCTATCATTAACCTCAAACGCTCAAGAGCCTCATCTACCGCAAATAACTTTGTTGGTACGATATTTAATGTCGATTCTGTCGAGCGCTGTTTTATATCTCCGTAAGTCTTAAGTAATTCAAAAAGAGTTAAATCATACACTGAAAAAATGTGATTACTCAATTTTTCTTCCATACCCCTAGCATGCCTGTCAGTTCCCAACTGTGGTAACTTCATAAGCTCAGCACCGGCTTTCCTCATCGCTTCTAACCTTTGTAATTGGAAACGAAGAGCTTCTGCCATCTGTTCAGGAGAATACTCGTCCCCAGTTTCGTTTTTGGGCAATAACAAACGCGATTTCAGATAAGCCAACCAAGCCGCCATGACCAAGTAATCTGCAGCTATTTCTAAGTTTAGTGATTGAGCTTGTTGAACAAATAATAAATATTGTTCAGCAAGCTCAAGGATAGATATATGAATTAAATCTACTTTTTGATCCCTAGCGAGGGATAACAACACATCGATTGGCCCTTCAAACCCTTCGAGTGTTAAAAACAGAGATAATTGAACGGGCCCCTCATTAGAAGAGTAATTTTTTCTATCTTCCTCGAACAGTTTTTCTTCAATACTCATTTAACGTGCGACCCCAAATAAATAACTTGTCCGTTCCCATCAAAATAAACAGTCGCATTAATATCAGCTGTTTGAAATATGAAACTGAAAAAATAAGTCTTAAAACCAATGCTTAATAAGAAAAAAACAATTTTCATATACCAAATCTAATATCACCTTTATTTGTGTTAGGTGCGCGAACGTTATATTGTATATAGGGCAAATATAATTACTTTAAAAAATTAAATTTAATCAGAAGACGTGAAACATACTTCTTCTTTTTTATCGTTTTTTGATAATTTGGTGTCGAAAAATTTTATTAAAAATCCTCTATTGCATAGATTAAGGAGCCTTTTTATTCTTAGTTAAAAAAGCAGACTTGTGTCCGTTAATTCATAGGCAGTCACCAAACGACTGATTAAATGAATTTAGCATTGTCACGTAATCAATAGCTTTTCGTTGTTTTTTTAACTCTGTTAATTTTATTAGAAATTTATTTGCTCGTTTTTTGCTGGCCACTCCAAATCCTTGGTTTTTATCGACTATTTTTTTCATCTCATCCAAGTTGCCATTGCAATGGAGAACTACATCACAACCAGCTAAAAACACATTTTTTGTTATCGATGACAAGTCTCCCATTAAAGCCGCCATAGATATATCGTCGCTAATAAGAAGCCCTTGAAAACCGATATCGTCTCTAATAACAGTATCTATAACATGAGATGAAATTGTCACCGGTTTTCTGCTGTCTATCTTATCGAACAGTAAATGGCCTGTCATCGCCGCCGGTGCATCATTTAGAGCAACAAAGGGTATAAAGTCGCGTTTTTTTAACTCTTTTAACTCAGTATCTATTTTTGGTAACGAGAGATGACTATCTACTTTGGCTCTTCCATGTCCTGGTATATGTTTTACAACTGGTGCAACGCCGCCATTTTCGAGCCCTGCAACAAATGACCTCCCTAAGACGCTTGTTATGTGCGGGTTCGTTGAGAAAGCCCTGTCTCCGATTATATCGCTGGCATTGCTTTCTAAAAGATCTAGAACCGGCGCGCAATTTACATCTATGCCTAACACTTGCAATTCTTCAGCTATCAAGCGAGCATTTTGAAATACTAATTTCGCTGCTAGTTCTTCATTAATCTCAAAAATTTTTCCGAAAGACCCAGAAGTTGGTGCGTTTCGCCAAACCGGTTCTTTTAAACGTTGGACACGCCCACCCTCTTGGTCGATAAAAATGGGAGCAAAATGATTTACCGAATCCCTCAGATTATAAACAAGCTCTTGCACCTGGGTTTTGCTGACACAGTTTCTCTGAAATAGTATAAATCCAAAAGGCTGGTTATCATTAAAAAATAATCGCTCTTCTTTAGTTAGTTCCGGCCGGCTACACCCTAGAATGTATGGCAAGCTCATCAACCACCACCGGATTTTACGCGAGTTATGATACAAGGCTGTTTTTTATTTATTAAAACTGAGCAAATGTTCTGTGCTGCAATTTTAGTAAAAACACCAGCCTGAACTCTATAAAATGTTCCCTTTGCGGGGATTAAAACTTTTTCAATATATGGTTCCAAATCCCTGAGGCTTTTAGAAAATTTTTGTCGATATTTCTTCCATGCTACTCGCGCCAACTTATCGCTTTTTACCGAAGCAAGCTGAATTCTGTATTTAAAATCTGATGTCCTCATAGGTGATTTTTTTCTATTGCCAGTGCCTGTTTTTTCTTTTTTTAATCTAGCTTGAATATTTTTTGCTATCTTTGGTGCGTTATCAACTTGTTGCTTTTTTTCAGAATTAACCACATCATTGATTTTTTCCGCCACCACCAGCTTACTGGAAGGTGCACTTTTTTCTGACGACTGAACGGTATTGCTATTCACGACCGTCTTACTAGTTTCCATCGATTTCTTGTTAAAACTCAACGGAACCTCGGGTTTTGGTAAAAGAAGTTCAATACTTGATTGTTTTTCGCCATTTACAAGTTCTTTTAAGATTAATTTATCTTGATGGGGAACCTTCATTCCTCCGGGTTCGGTGGGTCTAATTCGAATCGGTTTATCGATGGCCGCCACAACAGGCAACTGCTCAGAATTGTTTATAATATTATCTTTATAAATACCGAACCACGCGATTAAACAAAATGCTACAACAGCAAATAATCCAATAAATATTGAAAAACCTGGCCCTGAACGTAATTGTTTCTCTGACAATAAGGGAGGAGGTCCTAGTTGTTCATTTCCTTTTAAGATCGGAGGGCTCGAAGGGGCTTTTAATGGATCTCTCACGACCTTAATTCCTCTGCAGCCTCGATACCTATTACCTCCAGCCCTGAAGCAATAACTATCGCAATCGCTTTGATTAATGAAAGCCGGGCGGAAGAGAGCTCTTGGTCATCCTCAACTATAAATCGTAATCTTTCATCTTCCTTTCCCTTGTTCCAAAGAGAGTGAAAAGCTGCCGCTAAATCGGATAAATAAAAAGCTATTCGATGCGGCTCGTGAGCTTTTGCCGCTCCTCGAATGATTCTTGGCCAATTTGTTAATATTTTTATCACATTAAGCTCGTTTTCATCNGTGAGANGAGATAANTTATTGNTACAGANGTTACTTTTNTCATAACTNCCACNAGTATTCCCAATATCGGCATTNCTTAATACTGAACAGCAACGAGCGTGGGCNTACTGTACGTAAAAAACNGGGTTNTCTCGACTCTGTTCCACAACTTTATCAAAATCAAATTCTAAAACNTGATCATTTTTTCTAGTGAGCATAATAAACCGGATGACATCCTTTCCAACGGCTGTGACAACATCTTCAATCGTTACAAAATCACCAGATCTTTTTGACATTCTTACTGGTTTTCCATCTCTAAGCATATGGACTATTTGACAGATTTTTACATCGAGTTTTGCTTCATCAAAGGTCACAGCCTTAACTGCTGACTGCATCCGCTTAACATACCCCCCATGATCTGCGCCCCAGATATCTATCATTTGGGCAAAACCGCGCTTATATTTATCGTAATGATATGCTATGTCCGATGCGAAGTAAGTCCAACTACCATCTGTCTTTTGTAGTGCTCTGTCTACATCATCGCCAAATAAGGTCGATTTAAAAAGTCTTTGCGGTCTTGATATCCAGTTTTCGAGTTGTTTTCCTTTAGGTGGATCTAAGACGCCCTCATAAAGTAGCTCTCTTTCTTCTAGTATATTTAACACACTATCGACTCTTCCCGACTGGATTAATGATTGTTCAGACGAAAAGATATCCATTTCAATCCCTAGGCTATTTAAGTCAGCTTTCACTTTCTCCATCATCATTTGAACTGAATATTTTTTAAAAGCATCTAATCTTTCTTCGACACCCGTTGATAACCATTTATCGCCATCTTTTTTTACTATTTCCGCGGCTATCTCTTTTAAATAGGCGCCCGGATAATGCCCATCAGGTATTACAATAGAATCATCTCCTAAAACCTCTTGATAGCGCAAAAAAGTGGACTGCCCCAAAATATCAACCTGACTTCCCGCATCGTTAATATAGTACTCTTTACACACCTCGTAGCCCGTTTTCATGAGTAATCGTGCAAGAGCGTCGCCTACGACTGCTCCGCGAGCATGGGCGGCGTGTAATGGGCCTGTTGGGTTCGCAGACACATATTCTATATTTATTTTTTTCCCAGCACCTAATACTGAAGAGCCGTAATCTATTCCAGATTTTAAGATAAAATGTAACGATTTAAACCAAACTTCATCAACCAATTTAATATTGATAAAACCAGGTCCAGCAACCGCTACCGCAGAAACGTCATCATTACTATCCAATTCGTTACAAATTTGGATCGCTAAATCTCTCGGTTTAATTGACAGTTTTTTCGCAAAAATCATTGCAACATTCGTTGCAACATCACCATGACCTCTATCTCTAGGTGGTTCTACATTTATTAAATTTTGATCTATTTTACCGATGTCCTTTGGACCGAGTACCTTATTAAAGGCCTCCATCAACATATGTTCAACATCTTGATATATATTCATTTATACTTTTGCCTTTAAATCAAATAATCGTTCATATTCCAACAATGCATACCGATCGGTCATACCAGCTATATAATCCGCAACGGTACGTGCTTGTGAGGCGTTCTGACTATCGCCACTGTCGTTTTGCCATTCTGACGGCAGACAACTTGGCTCCGACATAAATAGTTCAAACAAACTAGTAATCACGCGTTTAGCTTTATTTGCCATTCGATTTACTTTGTAATGCCTATACATGCGCTGGAAAAGAAAGGACCGTAATTCATCCACTTGCGTTCTTAAAACGGAACTAAAAGCAGCCATGGGCTGTTTTCCCTCTCGCACATCCTGACTAGACTTGGGTTTTTCGTCGCGTAAACGAGACCGCGTTTCTTTCAAAATGTCATCTACCATTACGTTTACAGTGCGCCTCGACAGTTCATGTATCAGCCTGCCGTTAGTAATACTAGGATATTTTTCGAATAGAAATTTTATATTTGCTGATACTAGCGGAATGTCTAGTAAATCATCTATTGAGAAGAAACCTGCTCGTAGTCCATCATTAAGATCATGGGCGTTATATGCCACATCATCAGCCAATGAAGCAATCTGAGCTTCTAAGCTACCATTAAGACCCAATTGCAAATCAAAAAACGTATCTACCTCTTGAACCGTAGAAGAATAATCTCGAAAAATTGGGCCATTATGCTTGGATATCCCCTCTAAGGTTTCCCATGTTAGGTTCAGGCCATCAAATTCAGCATAGCGCTGCTCCAAAAGCGTGATAATACGCAATGTCTGATCATTATGATCAAATCCTCCATAAGGTTGCATCATAATATCTAAAGCTTCTTCCCCAGCATGGCCAAAAGGAGTATGCCCAAAATCATGCGCCAACGCCAGCGCCTCAGCCAAATCCTCATTTAACCCAAGGGATCTACTTAACGAACGCGCTATTTGGGCAACCTCTAAACTATGGGTCAATCGAGTTCGATAGTAGTCGCCTTCATGATAAACAAACACCTGTGTCTTATATTTTAATTTACGAAATGCGCCCGAATGAAGGATTCTATCGCGATCCCTCTGATAAACAGATCGTTCTATAGCCTCATCTTCTGTATAAACACGTCCCCTACTTTGCTCTGGGAGACAGGCATATGGCGCAGAACCGTTAGGACCGGACCATTTATCAAATCCCAACATCTACCAACCCTTCCACGATTTAACTATGATCGAATTTTTATTCAACGACGGTAAAGGATATTTAGGTCCGTCACTAATATACATACATAAAAATAATTATATTCAACAAATTATACGGTATATGATATAAATAAGATAAAATATATAATCAGGAGTGTTCTATGCTGGAAAGCTCGCTTGAAGGTAAAAATATAGGGACTGAACCTTTCGGTCTTACCGAAACAGCTGCAACCAAGATAAGCAAATTATTAATTGACGAGAGAGACCCCCAAAATACCTTTATGCGTGTGGCTGTAGAAGGCGGTGGATGTTCTGGTTTTCAATATACATTTAAATTTGACACTCAAAAAAACGATGACGACCTTGTCTTTGAGAAGAATGGTATTGAAGTAGTAGTAGACGAAATTTCTCTTGAATTAGTGCATGGAGGCCAACTTGACTACGTTGAGGAGCTCATCGGCTCATACTTTCAAGTAACGAATCCCAATGCATCTTCTTCTTGCGGCTGTGGCACTTCTTTTTCTATTTGATCAACTCCAGGAAAAAACAAAATGAAAGTGGCAACTTGGAACGTAAATTCAGTCCGAGCTAGGCTTCCAAATATTTTAAATTGGCTAAATGATAATCCTGTTGATATCCTTTTATTGCAGGAAATAAAGTGTGTTGATCAAGAATTTCCCAAAGAGGATTTTAATAATTTGGGATATAAAGTAATAGTCAACGGACAAAAGTCCTATAATGGTGTCGCCATATTATCTCATTCTGAACCGCAGAATGTCTTATACAATCTTCCTGGATATGATGAAGATCTCCAACGAAGATATCTCCAGGCCGAGATAAATGGCGTAGTTTTCGGTAACATCTATTTACCAAATGGAAACCCAATAAATACTGAAAAATTCACTTATAAATTAGACTGGATGAAGAAATTAAATACTCATGCACAGACCCTACTCAAACAGGAAAAAGCCGTCATTCTTGCCGGAGATTTTAACATTATACCAACTAATGACGATGTACATGATCCGGCTCCATGGATTAATGATGCATTATGTCAGCCAGAATCCAGGAGGCAATTTAGAGAACTTTTAAATCTCGGTTATACCGACGCACTCCGAATTTTTCATCCCGAGCCAAATCAGTTTACATTTTGGGATTATCAAGGCGGGGCTTGGCAAAATGATTATGGCATCAGAATAGATCACTTTTTACTATCGCCCCAGGCGGCAGACATATGCATCGATTGCAAAATTGATCCAAAACCTCGCGGCAGACCAAAGGCTTCTGACCATACCCCTATTTTAATAGAAATTAATTAAGTTATTTCTCTCTTGAAACTTTTTACCAGCAAGTCGCAGTCTCCGAATCAAAGATCCGTCATCCCTCTCCGCCGAGAATAATTGAACATACCGTTGTCCAAATCCCGTTGAACAACACCGCGTCATAAAAAAAAGGTAGCACAAATAATCCAATAATGAATATGATTGTAAAACCTAAGACTTCCATACGAAAGCTACTTAAGTTACGGTTACTCTTTTCTTCTAAAGGTTTCCTTGAATTGGTATTTATCACTTTTTTATAACTCTAAAAATTCGAAAAATGTCACCTTCACCTTCACAAAAACTTATAATAACTCTTTTTATTCTGATATTGACATCAATTTGTTTTGCAAATTTATCGACTTCAAACTCAAAAGTAATTCAAGGAATGTTCAATGTAATTAGTGGAGACACAATTTCACTCAATGGCGTTGTTTATAAATTGGAAGGTATTAAAGCACCTAACTCCCGGCAGAAATGCAAGAAAGGATCGTTACCCTGGCTTTGTGGCGCAGCAGCAAAACAATTACTATCCCAGACTATCCATGGCATTACACTGACATGTAGAATTAAGAGAGAAGGATCAGTTAGATGCGATATCCAGGGCCATGATCTGGCTAACATTATCGCGAAAGCAGGCTGGGCTGTTCCTACTACAAAGGAACATTTTTTAAAAGAAGCAGAGCTTTATGCTAGGAAAAATGGTCTTGGGCTATGGACCGAAAAAAAATAACATGATGACAAAACATCGTTAACTTTCAATAGCATTTAATCTCGCCTTAGCCAGCTCTAACTTAGATTTTTTATCCTCTGCATTCAATAACCGCTTTCTGTTTTCCAAAATAACCTGTTCGGGCGCTTTTTGAATAAATTTTTCATTGGTGAGTTTTTTATTAATCTTTTCAATATCTTCTGATGTTTTCTTTAACTCTCGATCCAATCGACCACGTTCCTTTTCCACGTCAATTTCACTCACAATAGATAAACCGAAGCTAACCCCCTCAACGACCCCTTGAATTGTTTCGGTTGGCAGATCACCCGTTATTACATCAATCTCATCAAGATTGGCTAATTTACAAATTATATTATTATTGTTGGTTAAATAGTGTTGATGATTTTTTGCGGCATCTTTTAAAATCAAATTGGTTTTTGATTTACTTGGGAGGGTGGCCTCTGACCGAAGCGATCTAATTTCACTTATAAGACTTACAACCCATTCTATTTCTTTAGCAGCAAGAATATCTGGCTCAACATTATCAAAGGGCGTCCAAGCCTCTTTTATCAATAATGTGCCAAAATCTAGTCTCCCCCACAATTCCTCTGTTATGTACGGCATAATTGGATTTAGTGTATTCAAAATAGTCTTTAAAACCCACATTGTGGTTGCTTTGGTTTCGTTAACCAAATCATTGTCGTTGCTTGCGAGAATTGGTTTTGTGAACTCAATGTACCAATCACAAAAGGTTGCCCATGAAAAATTATATATCGAATTGGCAGCATCGTTAAATCGATAATTTTGAATACTACTTTCAACTTTGCTGACAGCGTTTTTAAGTTCAAAAATAATCCAATTATTTATTGCTAACTTACAATTGTTTGGGTCAAATTCGGGATTATGTCTGCAATCATTTAATTCTGTGTATCTGGACGCATTCCATAGTTTCGTTGCAAAGTTTCTGTACCCTTCAATTCTTGATTCGGATAATTTTAAGTCCCGCCCTTGTGCCGCCATAGAAGTTAGGGTGAACCTCAGGGCATCAGTTCCATATCGTTCGATGAGCTCTAGAGGGTCTAAAACATTACCCTTCGACTTGGACATTTTTTGACCTTTTTCATCTCGCACCAACGCGTGAATGTAAACGGTTTGAAACGGGACATCTTTCATAAAGTGAAGCCCCATCATCATCATTCTAGCTACCCAGAAAAAAATTATATCAAATCCTGTAACTAGAACATTCCCCGGATAATACCGTTTTAATTCCTCCGTTTCCTCTGGCCAACCGATTGTCGAGAAAGGCCACAAAGCACTTGAAAACCATGTATCAAGAACATCTTCGTCTCTTTTCAGAGAAACCTCTTTACCATAATGTGATAACGCTTGCTGATAGGCTTCTTTTTCCGTTTCAAAAACAAATATTTCTCCGTCTGGTCCAAACCATGCTGGAATTTGATGCCCCCACCATAATTGCCTTGAAATACACCATGGTTGGATATTGTTCATCCACTCAAAGTATGTATTTTCCCAATTTCGAGGAATAAACTGTGTCTTACCATCTTTTACTGCCTTAATGGCGGGCTCAGCTAAAGTTTTCGCATCACAATACCATTGATCCGTCAACCACGGTTCTAATGGAACGTTAGATCGATCACCGTGAGGAACAAAATGAACATTAGGTTCAACTTTGGATAATAGCCCTAAATTATCCATACTTGAGATAATTTTTTCCCGAGCTTCGTAACGACCAAGTCCACGATACTCACTCGGTACATTTTCATTTAACTTCGCATGCTCATCAAATATATTTATGGCCTCTAAATTATGCCTACGGCCAACCTCAAAATCGTTGAAATCATGAGCGGGCGTAATTTTAACTGCCCCGCTGCCTTTTTCCATATCGCTATAATCGTCAGCAATTATAGGAATTTCTCTACCTATAATCGGTAAAACTACTAAACTTCCGATTAAATCTTTATACCTAATATCATTAGGATTTACGGCAACCGCGGTATCGCCTAACATCGTCTCAGGTCGCGTTGTTGCAACCGTGATTGAGCAATTTTTTTGCCCCTTTATTGGGTAATCAAAATGCCACAGTTTTCCGGTAACCTCAATTTGCTGGACTTCGAGATCTGAGATTGCCGTTAGCAACTTTGGATCCCAATTAACGAGACGCTTATCTCTATAAATTAAACCATCATTATGTAATCTTACAAATACCTTGGTAACGGCCTGAGATAGACCCTCGTCCATAGTAAAGCGTTCCCGTTCCCAATCTGCCGATGCACCAAGGGCACGCAATTGCTTCATTATGGCTCCACCAGATTCGGCTTTCCACTTCCAAACCGTCTTGAGAAATTCTTTTCTTCCTAATTCCCTACGATCTAGATTTTTTTCGGCTAACTGCCTTTCAACTACCATTTGTGTGGCTATACCGGCATGGTCCATACCAGGTTGCCAAAGGCAATCACGGCCCATTTTTCTAAAGAACCGGATGAGAACATCTTGAAGTGTGAAGGTCAAACCGTGTCCCATATGAAGGCTTCCGGTAACATTTGGCGGCGGCATCATTATGGTGTAAGGCTCAGAATCAGAATGCAGATCAGCAGAAAATACCCCAGATTCTTCCCAAATTTTATAATATTTTTTCTCAAGTATCCTGGGGTTGTAAAATTTATCGAGCATATTTAGTTCCAAGAAGATACATACGATCTTTCATAATCAAGGGATTTAAATTATTTATGTTAAAAAGCGGATGGTTTGATATTCTGACACTATTTTATGGCGAACCATTTTGTGAGATTACCAAGGGTCTTTCCGTTGAGACTGCATTACCAACCGCTCTATTTCCTCGCGAACTAATCGCTCAACGGTGATTGGCAAATGTTGGTCTAGCCATTCTTTGAGCATTGGCCGAACCAGTTCACGAACGAGACCTTCCAGAGTTACCGCACCGTTACCAATCGGTAATTCTTGGACGTCCTCATAAAGTTTACTCCCAAGCCTTGCGAATTCATCCATCGTTTCGGTAGCCTGCGGAGTTGACACTAAACTCTCTTTTTCTTCGACGGGAGCAGGTGTCGGGGGATGAACCGGTTCTGGAGCTGGGGTCGGAGACGGGCTAACTGGG
>PAQA01000014.1 GCA_002709155.1 Rhodospirillaceae bacterium | reverse complement strand
GCCTTCACCGCCAAAAATGGTGGTATAAATCAACGTGTTTGGTTGCTGCCCAATAAGGGACAAGAATTTCTAGATATTCTTGAGATAGATGTTATGTATGAAGCCGTTAGTCATGTGCTTGGTGAAGAATTTCAGCTCTCATCTTTTTCGTCGAATATAGCAAAACCTGGCGGTTCGAAAATGAACTTGCACACGGACCAATGGTGGGCCCCTGAACCAACGCGCCCCGGAAGGCGAAACCTCCCAGTGGGATCAATGACAAGATCTAATTTTGATTTTGACCCAGATCGAATAGAGCCCCCGATTGCTATAGCACCAGCGGCATGTTCCAACGCCATTTTTATGCTAAATGATTTTACTAATGCCAATGGGGGAACTAGATTAGTCCCAAAAAGCCATATGATGGGACGCCACCCTGATCCAATAAGGGACAAAGACATAAAAACTGTAGCTGCAGAAGGGCCTGCGGGAACCGCTATTATAACGGATGGAAGAGTATGGCATGGTACTGGTTCTAATAGAACTAATCACGACAGAGTGGGGATGCTTCTGACTTTCTGTGGACCACAATATAGACCTCAAGTAAATTACACGATTGCATTGGACCAGGAAGTACTGAGCAAGGTAACCGACCGACAAAAAACGATGTTCGGACTTAAGGTTTGGTGGGGATATGGAAGGACAGGTCACCCAAGCGTTGAGTTTGTTAATCCGATTGAAAAAGGGTTAGGCGTATTAACACCAAATAAGAGAAGAAGAGGAAGATACAATGTCTAAAGCTCTCGAAGGAATTCGCATAATTGACATGACACATAATCAGGCGGGACCCGCTTGTACGCAGATTTTGGCATGGCTTGGAGCCGACGTAATTAAACTTGAAGAGCCTGGAAAAGGTGACGTAGCCCGAACAAATATGCGTGACCAGGACAGTGATAGCCTGTTTTTCTTAATTTTAAACGCTAATAAAAAAAGTTTGACGCTTAATTTAAAAACGGAGGAGGGAAAAGAACTTTTTAAAAAAGTAATAGAGACAGCGGATGTTCTTGTAGAAAATTTCTCCCCTGGTGCGCTTGATCGATTAGGGCTTGGTTACAAGGTTCTATCTAAGATAAATAAGAAGCTAATATATGCCACAATCAAAGGGTTTGGAACCTATGGACCCTACAGTGAATTTAAAAGCTTTGAGCCCATTGCGCAGGCGATGGGTGGGGCCATGTGTGCGACAGGTTTTCCTGAAAACCCTCCAACATATGTATGGCCAGCGATAGGCGACTCGGGAACCGGAATGCACATGGCTATTGGCATTTTGGCTGCATTACAGCAACGTAACTCCAGTGGAAAAGGACAAGAGGTCGAGGTTTCGATGCAGGATAGCGTTGCAAATATTATGCGCATAAGTCTTAGAGACCATCAGCGACTTGGAGGAGTTCAGGAACGTACTGGTAATCAATTAGGAAAAAATGTTCCGGGGTCGACATACCCTTGTGCCCCAGGCGGTCGAAACGACTATATCTATATTTTTGCACAACAACAGATGTGGAAAGCGTTCGCAAATGCAATAGGGCGCCCGGATATAATAGAAGACTCAAGATATGCGACACCTGAAAGTCGATGGGATAATCGCGAAACATTAAATGCAATAATCGAAGGGTGGACAAGACAAAAGACTAAATATGAAGCCATGAAAATTTTGGGAGATGCTGGGGTGCCAAGTGGGGCATGTCAGGATACAGGCGAAATACTAGAAGACCCTCATTTAAAAGAGAGAGAGATGATAGTTGACATCGATTATCCTCCGCGAGGTAACTATAAAACTGTTGGATGCCCCATTAAGTTATCTGATTCACCCGCTGATATTAAAAGGCCGCCTACTTTAGGCGAACACACAGAGGACCTACTTGGAAAGCTGTGCGGTGTTACCCCTGAAGATTTTACCAAGTTGCGAGAAAAGGGCGCTATTTAAGAACGTTTTTGAACTTGGTAATGGGAACTTAGGAAAGTTATGACAGAAGTTGTAAAAATTGATAAACAAGATGGTATCGGTATCCTTACCTTAAATAGGCCTGAATCTCTGAATGCTTTAACGCAAGAGCTAGCGAGATATATTGCTGATAGTTTGATTGAGTTAGACAAAGCCAGCAATGTAAGCGGTATAGTCTTGACGGGTGCGGGAGATAGATCGTTCTGTGCTGGTGTTGATCTAGAGGAAGCACTTACTGTTAAAGTAGAGGAAATAGAGGGTTGGTTTGGAACTATTTGTAATATTTATAGGCAGATACTTTTAACCGATAAGCCGGTGATAGCCGCATTGAATGGTGTTGCTGCAGGCGGTGGGTTCCAGATGGCTTTAGTATCGGATCAACGTATTGCGCATCATCAGACAAAAATGGGACAACCAGAGATAAATGCAGGTATTCCAAGTATCATGGGATCTTATTGGATGAGCTTGCATTTAGGATGGTCAAAGAACCAAGAACTGTCTATGACAGGGCGTTTATTAGGTGGTGAGGAAGGACAGCAGCTTGGGTTAATAAACCACCTTGTCAAAAAAGATGAACTAATAACCAAAGCTTGTTCCGTAGCTTCAGAATTTTCTCAAAAGCCACCAAATGCATGGAAAAGAACAAAACATAGATTTCGTGAGATAGCACTCTCTGGTTTTGAGGAAGCTTTTCGTGCAGGAGTTCTTGGCCAACAAGAAGCATATGCTAAGGGGGAACCGCAGAAAATCATGACAGCCTTTCTTCAAAAGAAATTGAAATAACACGATTAATTTTTTCTATAATTAATCCTGGAAGTCGTAATCTCATTTGAGATTTTATGGATTTTTACAATATTCTTACGCAACCCCTATTTTCTTATGATATCAAAAAATGGATAACATATTTCAGTCGCCCGTTTTAGATTCGTTTACTATTAAATATAGGGAGATTTATATGGGTTTTTCTATTAACAAAATACACGAGCATTTTGTCGGTGTAATAGACGGTTTAGACTTAAAACGAACACTATCTAATTCTGATGTTTTAAAACTAAATAATGCTTTAGACGAATTTGGGGTTTTAGTCTTCAGAAACCAAATCTTGACTGATGAACAGCAGATTGAGTTTAGTAAGGTATTCGGCACTATCGAACTCGCTATTGGCGGAAATGTTACGAAAGAAAAAGACCGCAGATTAAGTTTGGAAATAGCCGATGTAAGTAACCTAGATAAAGATGGTAAAATATTCACTAGAAATGATCGCCGTCGTATGTTCAATCTAGGAAATAGATTGTGGCATTCTGATAGTTCTTACCGGAAAATTCCCGCAAAATGCTCATTGTTATCATGTCACTCAAAACCAAACTTTGGTGGAAATACGGAATTTGCTTTTATGCCGGCTGCCTATGATGCTCTTGATGATGAAATCAAAAAGGAAATAGAAGAATTAGTTACAGAGCATTCACTTATATATTCGCGCGGTCTTCTTGGTTTTTCGGAATTTACGAATGAAGAGAAGGAAACATTTAAGCCTGTTCGCCAAGCCTTAGTTCGAAAGAATGAAAATACCGGTCGAAAGTCTATTTACCTATCGGCGCATATCGGAACGATTGTCGGATGGGAAACGCCAGAAGCCCGAGATTTTATTCGTGAATTAACGGAACATGCGACATCCCGTACTTTCGTCTACGCTCACGAGTGGAACATTGGGGATTTAGTGGTATGGGACAACAGGCAGTGTATGCACAGAGTAAGGCCTTTTAAAGATACCGGTGAACCACGTGATATGCGCCGAACAACGATTGCAGGACAGCGAGAAACGACTAAACAATTACATTAGCTGCGTGAGTTATTAAAATTATTTTGGGATAAGAAAATGAATATTGTCATTAAACAGTTGCATAGGGACTTTGTGGGAGAAGTTTCTGGGGTAGATTTATCAAAGCCTTTATCATCGGACGCGGTTGAGCAGATAGAACAGGGCATGGATAAATTTGGTGTATTAATTTTTCATGATCAAGATATCACTGATGACCAGCAAATAGCCTACACTAAGAATTTTGGCGAATTGGAGCTCCATATTGGGTCGAACGTCCTTAAAGCGAACGAACGAAGGCTAAGGATTGAATTTGCGGATGTTAGTAATCTTGATCAAAGTGGGGAGGTTCTAAAGCGAGGTGATCGCCGTCGTATGTTTAATCTTGGAAATAGACTGTGGCATTCCGATAGTTCTTTTAGGGTCACGCCATCGAAGTTTTCGCTATTGTCATGCAGAAGCACACCTGATACTGGGGGCAACACAGAGTTCTCGTTCATGCCCGCGGTATACGACGCCCTAGATGAGTGTACTAAGAAGGAAATAGAGGGCCTAATTACAGAACATTCTTTGATTTATTCCCGTGGTCAGCTGGGATTTTCGGACTTCAGTGAGGACGAAAAGAAAATGTTTGCTCCCGTCAGGCATTCCTTGGTTCGTACGAATGATTTCACCGGTCGGAAGTCTATTTATCTTTCAGCTCATATCGGTACTATAATTGGTTGGGAGATGCCTGAAGCAAGGGATTTCATAAGGGAAATGATGGAGCATGCAACGCAGCGATCATTTGTCTATAGTCACAAATGGCGTGTGGGGGATTTAGTGATGTGGGACAATCGACAATGCATGCACCGAGTGAGACCAATTGGCGATACTGGTGAAAAACGTGATATGCGTCGCACAACGGTTGCGGGACTTGGCCCGACTGCCTCACAGGAAGGCCATAAGGCCGCCTAAACGAGGAGTATATTCCGAAAAATTTTATAAAGGGTGTAAATATGTCAAAAAAAATAAAGCTTTTATTGACCCTCGGAGTAATAATGGTTGGCGCCCTATCTGTTTGGTTGGAGGCCACTTTTGCCGATCCAATCGTAGCTAAAGTTATAGCAGGCTTGGTTGCGATTATGATTGTTGCACTTTGGCTGTTTCCTGAAGCCGGAGCAAAGGATGATACACTGCCGAGGTAGTTGCACTACTATTTAGTCGTTAAAGCATTTGTCACGAATAAAAGGGTAAACCCTTGTAAAATCAGAATTCGATTCAAACTCTTCCAATTGTGCAAACGTATCCGCCACTAGAGGCCCCAACCGGTTTGCGGAGTCTGTTGTTAATACATTTTCAACATATAATCGTACATCTTTAGCCATCATTTTCGTTGCAAATCCGCCATTATATGCTTCGTTGACAATACGATTAGGAAATTTATCCATCGTCGCTGTGTTGCGGCCGCTGGATACGTTTACCACATCGAGGATAGCTTGCATTTCAAGGCCATTGGCTGTTCCAAAAGCCATGGCTTCGCTCGTGGCTGCCATTGCTGTTGCTGATAAAAAATTGTTGAGAAGTTTTACGGTTTGACCTTGTCCGGCTGACTGACCAACATGAATTACATTTTGTCCAATGCAGTCTAAGATGGGTTTAACTGTATTAAAGCTATCCAATTTACACCCCACCATTACCGCAAGTGTTCCCGCTTCTGCCCCGGCTATACCGCCGGAGACCGGCGCGTCTATATATTCTATTCCATGAGTCTTAAACAGCTCAAATGCCTCTTTTGCATGGGGTATCCCAATTGTAGATGTGTCGATAACCGTTTTTATAATACTGTCAGGGGTATTAATGAATTCTTTTGCGATCGTTAAAGTATCGGGACCTGCGGGGACCGAAAAAATTACGGTCTCAGCTTTTTTTGCTAATTCCTGGTTATTCTGTGCTATTTCTGCACCTTCGGGAGCCAACTCTGTATTGATTTTATCTGCTATGATTAGGGGGTATCCGCCTTTAGACAAGTTGGCAGCCATGCGGCTACCCATACTTCCAACCCCGATCCAACCAATTACTTTATTCATATTTTTATTTCCTTATATTTTTATTGTAATTTGCCGTTTGATAACCGATTGGGCAAGAAGACTTTTGCTGATTAATGGATTGCATTGTAGTGATCTACTATGTGCTTTGTGAAACAAGTGGTCGTCGCATGTAAGAGGAGAGGGTTTTATGAAATTTGTAACGCTAGGCTCGAGTGGTTTAAGGGTAAGTGCAATTTGTATTGGTGGAAACTCATGGGGCGCAAATGGACGCCGTGATTGGGCTGCTTTTGATAAATCCGATAGCGCTCCTTTTTTTCGTCATGCTTTAGACAGTGGTATAAATTTTTTTGATACAGCAGATGCCTATAATCTTGGAAAGAGTGAGCAGATTATCGGCGAAACACTGATGGGCTATGCCAGAAGGGAGAGTATTGTACTGTCTACCAAAGTTGGCCTTAAAATGGGTGATGGGGCCAATCAGGGTGGTCTAAGTAGAAAGCACATTATGGAGAGTATTGATCAGCAATTAAAAAGACTCAATACCGAATATATTGACCTATATCAAATCCATCGGCTCGACAACCGAACACCTCTTGAGGAAATACTTGATACACTCACGGACATAAAGAAAGCAGGTAAAATTCTCTACATAGGAGGCTCAACAATGCCGGCTTATAAATTCGCTCAGCTGATAACCTTAGCCGAATGCAAGGGTTATATTCGCCCAATTTCCATGCAAAACCTATATAATCTAATCCAGCGGGATGAAGAGCGTGATATGATCCCGTTGTGTATAGAATCTGGTGTTGGACTAATTCCATATAGCCCGCTGGCAAGGGGTGTTTTGGCTGGAAATAGATCCGCTGGTGGAATTGGTGAGACAGAGAGGGCGAAGTACGATAAAGGACTTTTGATCGGAGCTTCCCTATTTCGTGATTCTGATAAGCAGGTTGTTACAAATGTTATCGCCGTAGCAGAAAAATATGATATAAAACCGACCCAGGTAGCTCTGTCATGGATACTAAATAAATCTGCTGTTGTCTCTCCTATAATAGGGGCAACAAAACTATCTCATATTTCGGATGCAGTATCGTCCATAGATATAGAGCTGAGTAGTGAAGATATAAAAAAACTTGAGAGCGCCTATCAACCAAGAGTAGCAGAGCCCAATATTTGATATACGTTTTTATTATCCTTGAGTAGGAGGTAATATATCTACTCAACCTAATTTAGAAATGAGTTTTATGGACGAAATAAAAAAGCCCCTGACTGGTATCAGGGTTTTAGATATCGCATGTTTTATAGCAGCACCACACGCAGCTTCCATCATGGGAGAGTTTGGTGCTGATGTAATTAAGGTAGAACACCCCAACGGTGGTGATCCTTGGCGACGCTATGGGACTCAAACTGAGCTTCCAGATCAATCGCTAGCCTGGCTAAATGAAGCAAGAAACAAAAGATCAATAACATTGAATTTGAGCAAACCCAAAGGGGCAGAGCTCTTCAAAGAAATGATAAAAAAAACGGACGTAGTTTGCGAAAACTTCAGGCCAGGTACTTTGGAAAAATGGGGTATTGGTTGGGAGGTTTTAAACAAGATAAATCCAGGTTTAATTTTGTTAAGAGTGTCAGGTTATGGACAAACAGGACCTTATAAAAATAGGCCAGGATTCGCGAGAATAGCCCATGCTTATGGCGGCCTAACTTATTTATCGGGAATGCCTGGGGAAATTCCAGTAACTCCTGGATCAACCTCCTTGGGTGATTACATGACCGGTATGAATGGTTGCATAGGAATAATGATGGCCCTCAGGTACCGCGAAAAAACGGGATTGGGACAAGTTGTGGATTGTGCTTTATATGAGAGCGTATTTAGAGCGTTAGACGAGATAGCGCCAAGGTATGCGAGAGATGGTTTTGTTCGTGAACCGGAGGGTACCGGAACATTAAACGCTTGTCCTCATGGACATTTTCCTTCGGGAGATAGCAAATTTTTAGCTATAGCTTGCACAACTGATAAAATGTTTGAGAGACTAGGTAATGCTATGCAACGGCCTGATCTAGTGCAAAAGTATGGAAACCAAAAAGATCGCTTAAAAAATAGAGAAATAGTGCTTGCTGAAGTTGAAAAATGGACCCGGTCGATGCCTAGGGATGATGTTATTGATATATGCACTGAGAATGGAGTACCAGCTGGTGCTGTGAATTCTATAGCAGATATTTTTGCAGATCCGCATTTTTCGGCGCGTAAAACAATGAAAAACGTAAACGTTGAAAAGGTGGGCGAAGTCACCGTTCCTAATGTTTTCCCTACTTTATCGGTTAGTCCCGGAGAAATAAAAACACTTGGTCCCAGTCTTGGACAAAACAACTCGATTTTTTATGAAAACGAGATGGGACTATCGGAGGAAGAAATTCATGAACTGAAAGTAGATGGTGTAATATGAGAGTGCATGCAAATAGATCTTACTTATTCGCTCCAGGAAATCATGAGCGACGTGTTGAGAAGGCCCTTGGTTTAGGCGCTGACGTTGTGATTTTAGATTTAGAAGACGCCGTTGCAATATCTGAAAAGAAAAGCACACGTGAATTAATAAATAAAACACTAGAGCAGCCTCGTAACTGTGCGGTTTTTGTTAGAGTGAACGCTTATGACACAGAATTTTGTTATGGAGATATTTGTTCCATTGTATCGGAAAACTTGGATGGTATTGTTCTACCAAAACTAGAGAGTTTAGACGATCTTCGGTCGATTGATTGGTTGCTTGCCAATTTAGAACAGGAACGGGGGTTACCTAATGGATCGATTGATTTGATGCCAATCATAGAAACGGCGATGGGTCTCGTGAATATACGTGAGATAGCACGAGCAGATACGCGGGTTAAACGTCTTGCATTTGGAGGCGGTGATTACACGCGAGATTTGGGCATGCAGTGGACCCTTAAAGAAGATGAGCTTCTGCCGGTCCGATCTGAGATGGTTCTAGCATCGCGTTTTGGACAACTGGAGCCACCAGTTGATACTGTTTTTATTCATATCAAAGAACATGATGCATTCCGTTCATCGTGTTCGAACATATTGGGGCTGGGGTTTCAAGGGAAAATGTGTATTCATCCGGATCAGGTTCCTGTAACTAACGAAACGTTTACTCCTGATCCAGAGGAAGTTAAATGGTCTCAAAGAGTTATTGATGAGTTTGCAAAAGCGGAGAAAGCCGGGATAGCGTCTATTCAAATAGATGGTTATTTTGTTGATTATCCTATAGTTGAAAAAGCACAAAGAACGGTTGATATTGCCACCTCACTCGAAACTTTAGAATTCAATTGATTGGGCGACTTCTAAAGGGGGAACAGTTAAATGATGAAGTCCACTGAGGAATATAGAGACAATCTTCGATCGTATAACCAAGCGTTTTATTGACAGGAGACGTAGCAAAAATATAGATGAGGACTCTCTTTCATAGCCGGGAATAAACGACACTGGAATAAATTACAATTATGCATCAAACCCCGATTTTGCTCCATTGACGCTCGCCCGGGAGCAAGAAAACGCATCCACTAACGCAAAGCTGAGTTACATAGCAAAAAGGACACCAAACACTTTACACAAAATTGAAAAATTAAGCAGCAATAATATTAGGAGAAGTAAATGACAGTAAGAATTGAAAAAGAAGGTAACGTTTGGACTATTATTCATTCAAGACCAGAAGCACGTAACGCTATGGATCCAAAAAGTGCTGATGATCTGACATCTGCTTTTTTAGAATTTGACTCAGACTCTTCAGCAGATGTCGCAGTCTTTTGGGGCGAGGGAGGCTCATTTTGTTCAGGCTGGGATTTGAAATATGTATCTACGCTTGATAAACAATATCCTCTTCAAGAATTAGACATACCCAAAGATGGCGGGGAACGTGGTAATGGAGGCGATATTACCCGAGGCCCGCTGGGACCGAGTAGGCTTGAATTAGACAAACCCGTAATTGCAGCGGTTGCAGGGCCTGCTGTTGCGGGGGGGATGGAGTTAGCACTTTGGAGTGACTTTAGGGTAATGGAGCGTACTGCATACCTTGGGGTTTATTGCCGGCGATGGGGTGTCCCGTTAATAGATGGTGGAACTGTTAGACTTCCCAGAATAGTGGGCCAGGGACGTGCATTGGAAATTATATTAACTGGAAGACAAGTGATGGCGGAAGAATGTGAAAAATTGGGCCTCTGCGAATATGTAGTTGAAGAAGGCGGGGCTAGGAAAAAGGCTGAAGAGTTAGCTCACGAAATTGCTCGGTTCCCCCAAACTTGTGTCCGTGCCGATAGGCGTTCAACTATAAACCAAAGAAACCTAAATATTCGAGACGCCCTCATAAATGAATGGTATAATGGGCGACAAGCTTTGATTGAGGATGGCGTTGATGGAGCATCTCGTTTTGCAAGTGGCTTAGGTAGGCACGGGGATTTCAAAAATATAAAGTGACAGGGACCTACAAAATAATATCTAAATTTTTCTTTTTGTTTTTGCAAAGATACAACCCCGTCAGTAACTCCCTGGCCCGATCATGGTGTTGAACAAGGACAGCGGAGCCAAGGAGAATGGATAGAGGCATGCTCACTCGCACCGATGGAAAAAAACCCAATAAACAGCCAGGTCGATGCTGTCTGATTGGCTGTCGTGTGCCAGGGTTTCTTCTCAACGAATAGAATCAAAAGGAAGCTGCAGAGTGATTTAAAGTTTCAAAAAAATGGATCTAAGTTTCCCTTCTATCTCCAAACTCATGTGTTTAATCATCTGCCACAATAAGTAGCGACCTTCCGTGAAACATATTTTTATCTTTTTTAAAATAGTCATTTTTTCTCTGAATATTGTATGTATACCTGCATTGAAAGCAGATACTTATAAATCGGCTTCAATTGATATAAACCCATTCGAACTCTACGGCGACAAGATTATCTTCGATGTTTTTAGAGAAGGAAAGATAGTAGGCACGCATACGGTCAGATTTCGAGGCAGTCCTAATGACGTATTTGTCACCAGTAAATTTAACTTAAAAATCGATATACTTTTTATAAATGCGTATTCGTTTGAGTATTCTTCTGAAGCTAATTGGAAAGACGGCGTACTGCATGATTTGTCGGTCTTGGTAAACGATGATGGGGAAAAATTTTCACTAAAGGCCCAAAAACGTTCTAACTATTTAACTGTATCAAACAGTAGGGAAGCTTTTCAGGTGCCATTGCCGATGTATCCCACAAACCACTGGAATGCGGGCGTTTTAAGTCAAAACAAGGTCCTAAATACTTTGACTGGGGAGTTGAATAATGTAGAGATCGTTGAAAAAGGATATGAAATTGTCGAAACACGACAAGGTAAAGTCAAAGCTATGAAGTACGCTTATACGGGGGATCTCGAGACTGAAATTTGGTATGATGAAAAGAAGCGCTGGGTCGGTATGGAATTTGTTGGCAGTGACGGAAGCCATATAAAATATCTCTGTCAAAAATGTTCTTCTGCATCGCGGGAAAAATAAAAGCTAATGAATGATTATTCAGAAAAGAGGGTTTGGATCACAGGAGCTGGAAAGGGTATAGGGCGTGCTCTTTCTAAGTTAATGGTTAAAGAAGGTTGGGTCGTAGCGGCAACATCACGAACCAAAGAGGATCTTTTGAGCCTGGTTAACGAATGTCCATTAGATACAGTCATCCCTTTTCCGCTTGACGTATCTAATCACAAAAAAACTATCTCAACTGTACGCGCAATTGAGAAAAAGTTGGGCCAGATCGATTTAGTTATTTTAAATGCGGGAACACATACCCCTGTTCCCGCAACTAACTTTTCCGTAGAAAAAATTAGAAATCTAATGGAGATTAACTTTATGGGTGTCGTCCATGGTCTTTCGGAAGTTATTCCTAAGTTCATTAAACAAAAGCGAGGGCATATTGTAGTTGTAGCATCGTTAGCTGGTTATCGGGGACTTCCTTCTGCATCGGCATACGGCGCCAGTAAAGCGGCTATAATCAATATGTGCGAGGCTTTGAGGCCGGAACTTTTAGAACATAATGTTCGACTAAGTCTTATCAACCCTGGTTTTGTTGAAACACCACTCACCGATAAAAATAATTTTGAGATGCCTTTCATCATATCAGCCGAAGAAGCCGCAAAGCGTATTCTAGCAGGTATTGGGTCCAAGAAATTTGAAATAGCATTCCCAAAACGTCTGGTTTTCCCTATGACTTTACTGAAATTCCTGCCGGATAGCCTGTTCTTCGCTTTCACCAAAAAAATGCTCAAATAATGAGTGTCGATCTTAACGAATATATAAAGTTTCTGGAAAAACTGAGTCCAGAAACTTTGGACAAAATAGCTATCCATGTTGCACCAAATATTCGCTTCAAAGACCCATTTAATGACGTAGAAGGCATTGAGGAAATGAAAATGATATTTTCTCATATGTTCGAGGAAATAAAAGACATCTCGTTTAAGGTCACTAAGTCATTCGCTGGGGATAGCAGCGGTTGTATTGAATGGACTTTTTCCGGGAAACTTAAAGGAAATCCCTGGATGTTTAATGGAACGAGCATTCTCGTTTTTGATCATTCGGGGTTAATTGTGGAACACACCGACTACTGGGATGCAGCGCGGGAGTTTTATGAGAAAATTCCATTTATCGGATGGGTTCTGACCGTAATTCGAAAGCGGCTTGCAGTGAGCTAGGAATATAGTTTTCAACATCAGGTTTATTCTTAATAAATGTGATGGTGACTACCCCAATTTCGACACCCAGTTTGCTCACCCTTGCCTTACTCAGTAAAACATCTTCAGGTTGAAGGTACATGCGGTCATTAAAGTGCACATTAATAGAACGATCATTTATTTTTATCTTCATGTCATACTGCCAGGTTAATGTATTTCCGCGACATTTACCCAGTGCTGTTCCTATAATATCGTCAGCATACCCTTTATACTTGTTTCCATCTTCTTTTTTTATGGTCCAAGTTCGTTTTTCTAGTTCCCCATCGATATAAGTGAAGTCCTCCTCTAGTTGGAGTACTTTACCATCCCATTTACCATCAATTTCAACGGAAAATTGTTTTCTGACGTTTCCAAATCGATCTTCAAACATTCCCCAAGCTTTTGTTTTTCCGTTAAAGAAATCTTCAATTACAAACATCTGGGGCACGTTGACACACTCATCTAAAGACATAACATTAAGTCCACTTTTAAAGTGAGAAAAAATACAAGTTTTTAGGACCGATAATGGGAACCACCACGGGACCGATTTACCTGTGAGCGTTTTTCAAACGCCGGATAACTACGTCGTGTTTCCGCTTATCGAGCGGGAAATTCCAAATTACCCAAATCGTCATAGCCTTCAATACGACTGGCACTAGGGCATAGATCACAACCAAAAAGATCTTTCCTTCAGGATCAGATTCGCTTGGATCAAATCCAAGTAAGTCAAGTGCGGGAAAAGCGAAGCCAATGCTGATTGCTAACGCTAACTTTGTACTCATTCCCCACAGTGAAAATAGCAGCCCTGTCCTGCGTTTCTTGAACTTTAGTGCGTCATAGTCCACGACGTCGGCTTGCATGGCCGGTGGTAGGCTAAGATCTGCGGCCAGACACATCCCCGTTATTACACATACTACACCGAAAAATATAAAGCTTCCCTCGGGAAGAAATATAACAGTTACGAAACTGACGCTGGCAATAACCATCGCCCAACACCAGACCTTATGCTTTCCAATTGATTTGCTGAGGTTCAGCCAAACAGGCATTGCTAGAACTGTACAACCGAAATATAGAACAACATATATGGCTCTCTGTGTCTCGGTTGTTCCTAAAATATTGTCCAAGTACAAAAAAAATAAAACAGCTGGAATACCATTAGCTATTCCGTTTAATAGCCAGGCTGATAATAAACGCACAAATAATTTATTTTTTATTAGAGATTTTACTGAACTCAATAAAGAAGTTGTAGTGGTATTGGCCACTTTGGCTCTAGAGATTTCTGAATCAGGTACCACGAATAAGAGAAAAGGCAGCGTTATCGCCCCCGCCGAAATTGTTATCCAGGCTAGCAATCCTATGCTTTTTGGTTCGGACCAACCCATGAAAGTAGCACCTGCTATTAACGCTCCAGCAGCAAGAATCCCAAGAATACTTACACATTCACGGTATGACGTTATTCGGGTTCTTTCATGGTAATCAGACGACAATTCAGCGCCCCAGGCAAGGTAGGGAACCGCAAACATTGTCCAACCAATATACAAGGTGATTGACCATATTAGCAAATAGACGATCCCCGCATCGGGGTCGGGATTCAGAAGTTGGTGGATCCCAATACCGGCAATTAATGCCCCAGCGAATATCCAGGGTTTCCTATGATTGTTTCTGAAGGCGAATTTATCACTAAGAAGTCCTATCAATGGATCAGTCAGCGTATCAATAAGTCTTGCTATTAAGAGAATGATACCGGTTATAGTTAAACCTAAATCTAAATGAACCCCGTATAGCGTTGGTAGGTAGATATACACGGGGATAGTTGGTAAAGCCGTGGCAAATGCGGGACCGGTGTATGATGAAAGAATACGGAACCGCATGTTAATCGTTATCTGTGGTCAATTACGAATTGTCCAACATCAATGTGGCCATTTTCAAAGCCCGCTTCGCAGTAACTTAAATAGTATTTCCACATCCGTCTAAATCGCTCATCGAATCCTAAAGGTTCGATGTCGTCCCACCGATAGTCAAACGTTTTTTGCCAACGGCGCAAAGTTTCTGCATAAGATTTTCCAAAAAAATAGGCGTCTGAAATAACTAATCCAGCTTTTGTTATCGATGAGTTAAAGGCAGTAGGGCTCGGCAAAACGCCACCTGGAAAAATATATTTCTGTATAAAATCAGGTTCTTTTTTATACTTATCGAAGAAGGGGTCAGCAATGGTAATGCTTTGGATGGCAGCCTTACCCCCTCGTTTGAGCCGGTCGCCGATTATAGTAAAATAGTTGTGCCAATTTTCCTGTCCGACAGCCTCGAACATTTCTATGGAAACAATCTTATCATAGCTGCCTTTGACATCTCTATAATCCTGTATTCGGATATCCACTAGATTACTTAATTGTGCTTTAGCCATTCTATCTCTGGCAAAAAAGGCTTGTTCTTTTGATAATGTTAGGCCAACTACATTGCACTTAAATTCTTTTGCGGCTATTTCCGCAAAACCACCCCAGCCGCAGCCAATTTCGAGGATTGTTTGGCCTTCTTTTAAATTGAGTTGTTCTGCTAGCCGAAGATACTTGTTCCTCTGGGCAACTTCATGATCAACAGTGAGATCGTGAAATAACCCAGATGAATATGACATAGAGTTATCGAGCCAATTAGAATAAAATCTATTCCCTAGATCATAGTGTGCCGCGATATTTTTCTTACTGCCTCTGCGACTATTAGCTCTCCATCCGTGTTTTATTCTATTGAATATACTCATTAATTTTGAAGGGGTGGCGGCGCTTCCCAAGGCTCTTTCATTGAGTTCACCCAGGCGAATTAAGGCAGTAAGGTTTGGGGTATCCCACTCTTCTGCCATAAAACCTTCAGCAAGGCCAATATCGCCAGATATTATTAAACGACGAACCAAATTGGTTTTGTGAATGTTTATTTTTGCGCCTGGACCATCAATAGAGCCGGTGAATATTCTTTTATAACCAGAGGGAAACTGGACCTCTAGGGTCCCTATTTGTATGCGACCTAGCCATTTGGTCAGTATATATTCGCTCCCCCATAAAAAGGGTTTCGTATACCTATATTGGTTCGGTTCTGGTTTAAATTCATCTCTAATCATTTAATTTTGATCACCTTCGGAATTTGTATCTATGGTAGTTACGCGCACACGGGAAATTGCAGTCTTATGAGCATAAAAGGGTACCCCTTTCAACCATAGTTTTAGTGCTTCCCAATGAATACCGGCTATTATTTTAAGTGACATCATCGGATAATAAAACAGACATTTAAATAAATTTATTTGATTGAATAGAAATTTATCTCCGATAAACGAAGCAACCAGAAAAACCCCATTTGTATCATTCTCTTTAATAATAATTTTGACGTCCTGGCTTGGGGGGGAAATCTTAAAATTATATGTCGCTTCCATATCAATGAAGGGCGATACATAATGTAATTTCTTGCATGCGTGCTGGATAAACCCAAGATGATGCTTTTGGTAGGGTAAAACATAGGTGTGTCGCTCTTTAAACGTGTTGCAAACCTCATAGAGAATAGCAACGAGACCTCTGTCTTTATCATAGCAGAAATAAACACTCAGTGGGTTGAATACATATCCGAATATCCTCGGATAGCACAATAATTTCACCTCAAGTGAATTGAACTCGATTTTAGCGTTTTTTAATTGATCTTTAACCCACTCTTTCAACGGATATTTAGTCAGCGACCCGTGGTCTTTTTCGTAAAAAGAAAAAATCCCCCATTTATTAGATGAAAACAAACGTAATGGCTGATTTAGATCATTGATTTCATCTAGGTCTAATAGTAATGAAAATACCTTATATCTCAAAAAATGTTGTTTGGGTCGCAGTCTTTTATGGTCAACGAAACCTCGATAAATTGCTGATCTCAAACTCATGCGGCTGCCGGATTAAAAGATCTCAGTATTATCCTATCATTCATATCTATCGAACTCCAAGGTCGGCTCATTCCCCCAAGTTGTTCTGCAACGGCTAAACCCGATTGTAAACCATCCTCATGGAAACCATAACCAAAGTAGCTACCGCAAAACCAGGTCCTATTTAATCCCTGAATATCCCATAAATCCTTTTGGCTTTCTAAAGCCGCGGTATCAAAATAAGGATGCGTATATTCATGCTGAGAAATTACAGCCTCACCCTTTATCATTTCATTAGGGTTTAACGTTACAAATAAAGGTTTTGACTCAGTTATATTCTGTAATTTATTCATCCAATAGGTGAGGCAAACTTTTTCATTTTGATCTGCCTTTCCATTCGCAATAAAGTTCCAACTGGACCAAATTCTTTTTCGCTTAGGCATCAGATTGGGATCGTTATGCAATACTGCGTGATTTTTTGTATACTTCCATGTTGAGAGCAAGCTTTTTTCTCTTGCAGATGGATCTTCGAGAAGAAGTAAAGCTTCATCTGCGTGAGTTGCTATAACTACGTGATCAAATATTTCTGCTTCGTTTTTGCGAGTTTTTATCTCCACACCCTCACTTGTTCGGGAGATCCCTAAAACTTTTTCGAACCGAATGTCCTTTTTATAACTCTCCGTTAATCGCTGAACGTATTCCCTACTGCCTCCTTTCACGGTTCTCCATACAGGCCTATTGGTAATAGTTAATAATCCATGGCTTAAAAAGAACCTTACGAAGGCATTCAAAGGATAATTTTTCATTTCCTCAACGGTAGTCGACCAAATTGCGGCACCCATCGGAATGAGGTGATCATTGATGAAACTTTCGCTGTAATTATGGTTCTCCAAAAAAGTGCCAATGGTGTAGGCATTATCGGAGTTGGAACAAAGAAAGCGCGGAGCTTCACGATAGAAACGTTGAATATCCCGAAGCATTCTCCAAAAACGTGGGCGGAAAATATTTCTTCTCTGCCCCACTAGACCGTTTAGATTGGTTCCCGAATATTCAAAGCCCCCATCTTGCAAAGAAGCCGAAAAAGACATCTCACTTACCATTGTTTGAACATTTAAATTGTTGAATAGAGCGGTTAGGTTTGGATAAGTTTGCTCATTGTAAACAATAAAACCCGTGTCAACAGGAATCCGGTCACCATTATCATAAGCGGTGACAGTGTTTGAATGGCCGCCGATATAGTCATTTTGTTCAAATACTGTAACTTTATGTGACTTGGCCAATAGCCAGGCACTGGACATGCCACTGATTCCGGTACCAACGACAGCGATTTTAAGAGGTTTCGTATTCGAAAAACGGTCCTTCATAAAATTGATACCTTTTTAACAGGATTAGTATTTTCAAGAGCCGCATCTTATAAACAGATTTCGCATAGTATCAAACGTTATAAAAAGCAAAAGGGGCATTAAATTATTTTGTGATCCAAAATCACACACACCTCGTAATAGCTATATGTATACAGAAACGTTGACTTCAACCGAATCCACTTCTATTACAGCTTTAACTGCGATATGCGCAGATAACGAGCGCTCGGTCGTGTCCGAACATAAAATAGAGAGTTCAAACCAGATGGATGCGCGGACGGCAACAACCAAGAATGAGGATTTTAAGTCTGACGCAAACTACCTCAATAGCTTATTAATAAAGGTTGCGGTTAGTCAGGACAAAGAAGCTTTTAAAGAATTGTTTACGCATTTCGCACCCCGCATTAAAGGATTTTTCCAGGGGCAAGGTTCGTCCTCTGATAAAGCCGATGAGGTTGTGCAGGAGGCGATGGTTAACGTTTGGAGAAAATCACACTTGTTCGACCCGACTAAAGCAAAAGCGTCGACATGGATTTTCACGGTAGCAAGAAACGCAAGAATCGATTTGCTAAGGAAAGAAAACCGGCCAGAGCCCGACTTCACAGACCCATCTTTTTTTACAGACAGCGAACCGCAGCCGGATGAGATTTATGAGAGGGATAATGAGGCTCAGAGATTGCAGGTTGTGTTAGCTCAGTTACCAGAAGAGCAGTCAAAAGTCTTGCGTTTAGCTTTTTTTGAGCAAAAAGCGCATGCCGAAATAGCCGAGGAGTTAGAGCTGCCTCTCGGAACAGTTAAATCAAGAATACGGCTGGCATTTAAGCGGCTTCGCAAGGAATTAGGGGAAAATATATGAATATCACGCACCGTCCGAGTGATGAACTGATGTTAGACTACGCCTCGGGAGCCCTAAGTGAGGGCTGGGCACTAGCAATAGCGACACATTTATCAATGTGTGGTTCAACTTCTAGTTTATTGAGAGGTATGGAGACTATTGGAGGTATACTATTAGATGAAGCTGATGAGGCATGCATATCGGATAAAATGTTTGGATCAATTTTAGATAAGATTAATAGTGATATGATCTCTTCAGTGGGACAAAAGAAAACAGCAAATGATAGAAGATTTGGTTCTGTTGTTCCACAACCACTAGCTACCTATGTCGGCAACGATCTAGAAGATCTTGCGTGGAAGAATTTGGGCTTGGGGGTACGTCATCTGCCTATAGAATTAAGTGATAAGGCAACTTCGGCAAGACTTATCTCCATTCCAGCAGGCAAACCCGTCCCAGAACATAGCCACTCTGGGAGAGAACTGACAGTCGTCCTCTCTGGAGGATTTCACGACGTGACAGGTGAATACGGCCCTGGGGACATACAGGAAGCTTACGGGGATCTTGAACATCAGCCTCACGCTCGCGATGCGGAAGACTGTATTGCATTGGCAATTACCGATGCTCCACTTCGTTTTTCGGGTATAGCGGCTCGTTTAGTGCAGCCTTTCTTTAAAATCTGAGTTTTTTAAACTTTAACACCCGCCAAACTTTGGTTTATTGTGACGTAGCGGAGCCATTTATTATTGGGCGTCACGATGAATAGTGCCAAAGAGCTTTGAAGCGTGAATATTTTTTCAGGTGACTTTAAAACTAGCCCATACTGGTGGGACGTAACGCCTCGCTCTTATCTAAAGTCCAAAATCATAGATCGAGGCCTCGATGTAGCCATAATCGGCTCGGGATACACAGGGCTTTGTGCAGCCTTGATTTTATCCCGAGCGGGCCGTTCCGTTACGGTCTTCGATGCTGAAGATGCTGGTTGGGGTTGCAGCTCCCGTAATGGTGGTCAGGTGAGTACAAGTATAAAACCTCAATATAACACGCTAGTGGCCAAATATGGGGTGGATATTGCCGTTAGTATCATCCAAGAAGGGCACAATTCCTTGTCTTGGATTAAGAACTTTGTGTCAGAAGAAAAAATAGACTGCTCGTTTGCTGTACCTGGACGTTTTCACGCGGCTCATAGTCGCAGGCAATTTGACATTTTAGTCAACCAAATAGAGAACCAACGTGCTGGGCCCAAGGTGGAAGCGGAGATCGTACCAAAGGAAGAACAGAAAAACGAACTTGGCTCTGATGTCTATCATGGAGGGCTTGTTTTAAGGTCTCATGCTTCTCTGGACCCAGCCCGTTACCATCAGGGAATTTTGACGTTAGCAGTAGAAGCAGGTGTATCTATTATTTCGAATTCCCGTGTGGTGGATTTAAAAAGATCTGCGGGCAAATTTGAGTTAACGACTACAGAGGGAGATTTTGTTGCCCAAGAGGTGATAATTGCAACAAATGGATACACCGGAAAGTTAACACCATGGCTTCACCGCCGTGTTATTCCCATTGGCAGTTATATGATTGCAACGGAACCAATAAACCCGGATTTAATGAACGAATTAATACCAAAGAAACGTGTGGTAAGTGATACCCGGAAGGTAGTTTACTATTATCGTCCCTCACCCGACGGCACACGGATAATATTTGGGGGTAGAGTGACTAGNGGGGATTCNAACTTGCATAAAAGTGGGAGTTTATTGAGAAAGGAATTNNTTNGAATTTTCCCTCAATTATCGANTATAAAAATCTCTCATTCATGGATGGGNTTTGTTGCTTACACNTTTGATGAGCTGCCCCATATTGGCAATNNTGATGGTTTACATTATGCTATGGGTTGCTGTGGATCAGGCGTTGGAATGGCGAGTTACCTTGGCGCACGGCTGGGTGAAAGCCTTTCAACCTCTGATGCAGATATAATGGGATTGGAAAAAATAGGGTTCAAAACCCGCCCATTCTATAATGGCAATCCCTGGTTCCTACCTGCATCTGTTGCATATTACAGGTGGCTTGATAGTATACGATAATTTATAGTGTTGAGTTACAGCAGATAGCCATAATTGTTTTTCGATGATTAGCATATTTTAGGGGATGATCCTTGACTGCTACTATTCCTATACTGGATTTAGCCAAATTTGAGACAAAAGACGCAAATTCAGCAGCTCGAGAACTTGACAAAATTTGTTGTGAGATAGGGTTTTTGGTTATCAAAAATCACAATATACCATCGTCCATTCAAAATTCTTTATATAAACAAGGCCGAGAATTCTTTGATCGACCCATAGAGGAAAAAATGATGGTTCGCCGGCCTCGAGACGATCAGAACCGCGGCTATATCCCATATGGTGAAGAAACATTAGCAAAGATGCATGGTGGTGATACACCGCCTGATTACAAGGAAGTTTTTGCGATAGGCCCGTTCCATCGCCCAAATGATACTTATCATGCCCAACAAAATTCTTATCCTAATTTCGCGCCCAATTTGTGGCCAACAGGATCACCTAATTTTAAACTAGCGATGACTTCTTATTTTCTTGCTATGGAGGCTCTTTCCCTAAAAATGGCGGGTTATTTTGCTGTTGCTCTGGGTTTGCCAAAAAATTGGTTCCACGAAAAACTTGATAGGCACGCCAGTCAGTTGCGGATTCTAAACTATCCAGCTCCGGACCGAGATTTATCACCCGGTCAATTGAGGTGCGGTATCCACACAGATTTAGGGATGATGACAATCTTGCGCAATGAAGCATCGTCAGGAGGCCTTCAGGTTCAGTCCCGGGATGGTGATTGGATTGATGCCCCAGCAATCGACAACACATTTATAGTCAATATTGGCGATTTATTAATGCGTTGGACTAATGATCGTTGGGTTTCTACTCCACATCGCGTTGCCATACCTCAAATGCATGAGCGCACTAGGTCGGCTAGGATGTCAATTGGCTATTTTACGCGCCCTAATTATGACACGCCTATTTCCTGTATTGATACATGCATGACCGTCGACATGCCTAGAAAATATGCGACCACAACTGTCAAAGAATATAACGATGAACGGTTTTCTCTTGGAGCTGGAAAGAGCGAGATGAGAAACAACTGAGCTCTTATCTTGTTCGCCACGCGAGCCGAAAACTTCGATGTATATGTGAGTTTGAAATAACATCACTAAATCCGAGGGATTTAGCGCGCCCCTCTGTAAAGTATCTCATGCTGGCGCTTAAGTGCTTTTTCTCGGTAATTTTTTGATTTAATGTCCAACTCGCGCTCTGGATATGGTTCCAAATCAAAATGATTATATTCATCCGTTCCCTTGGCCAAGGTTGCAGATGTTCTGCCGCCATTTTGTTTAACATGGGTGGATATATATCGAATTGCAAAACCAATCCTGTCGATAGAGCTTGTATTTGGATCGGAGCCGTGGACAATACTAACGTGGTGAAGGGACATTTGCCCTGGAGAAAGAATGATGTCCTTCGCCTCTTTCTCCTCGACTTCAACCGATATTTCCTGACCACGCGTAAGAAGATTATCTTTGGAAAACGTATCTTTATGTTCTAAGGATCCTTTTAAATGACTGCCAGGTACAATGCGCATACAGCCATTCTCTCGCAGGCTTGGTGTAAATGCTACCCAGGCGGTCAGAACGTCGTGAGGCTCTAATCCCCAATAATTTGCGTCTTGATGCCAGCTTACAAAACCGGGTTCATGTGCGGGTTTCGCAAAGAAACTAGTGCCCCACGCTAGAAGGTTAGGGCCCAGTATTGAACTGACGGGATCGGTTACAGCGGGATTTTTTACAAGGTTAAATAACCATGGAAAGACTAGATGGGGTTTACTTCGCAGTATCAAGGTAAGATCTGCATCATTTTCTTTCTGAACTCTATAATAGTTTGCGCAAAACTTCTGAGCCTCCTGGCTGCTCATTACATCGATTGGGGTTAGATACCCTTCTTCATTGTAGGCCCCAATATCTGTTGTTGTTAGTTTTGACACAATTGGATCCATTTAAAACGATTTATTTCAAGTTCACAGTAATATGAAAGAAGATGTGTGTATGTCATGGACGTGATCCATTACTTCTTATCATCGATCTTATTATAAACAATCGTTATTGTTCGGCATTATTTAATTGATTGGAGTATCACGATGGCTTTCTTTGAATTACGTCAATATAAAATACGCCCTGGAAAAATGGCTCAATGGTTAGATTTTATGGAGAATGAAATAATTCCTTTCCAGGTATCAAAAGGAGCGGTTATCTGTGGAAGCTTTCAAGGTGAAGAAGATGACTCGGTTTATTTTTGGATACGAAGGTTTGAAAACGAAGCTGAAAGAGAACGGCTTTATGAGGCGGTTTACCAGAGTGACTTCTGGACAAAAGAAGTTGCTCCAAAGGTTGGCGAGCTTATTGATCGTGAAGCTATTCAGGTTCAAAGAGTTAACGCAACGCGTCTTTCAACGATGCAATAAGTTATTACTGGCTAATAGCGATAACTACTTTTTCTATTAGCCGGTTAATAAATAAAAAGTTTTAAAGTAAAAAATCGTATGCCAGAGGACATCCATTTTTCAGGGCAAAGAGTTTCACTGCTTCAATGGTCAATTCTAGCAGCCTTGACGTTAACCTCGACCTTATACGCGATGAGTATTACAATAGCGAATATTGCACTTCCTCAACTGCAGGGCGCATTAGCTGCTACTCAAGATCAAATCGCTTGGACCGTAACTTTCAATATTATAGGAACAGCCATTGTTACGCCAATGACAGGCTGGCTCACAACAAGGTTTGGTCAAAGGCATGTAATGTTAACCGCTGTTTTTGGGTTCGCTATTTCATCTATTATGTGCGGACAGGCGACAACACTGACCGAATTGGTAGTCTATCGAGTTTGTCAAGGAGCGTTTGGGGGCCCTCTAGTCCCACTCTCACAGGCTATTATTTTAGGTGTATTTCCAAGAACCCTGCATAGTTTTGCGACTGCCATTTGGGGTATGGGAGTGGTTTGCGGTCCAATAATAGGGCCTACAGTCGGAGGCTATATATCAGAAGCATATAGCTGGCGTTGGGTGTTTTATATTATTGCACCATTTAGTCTTCTGGCGTTCTGGGGTGCGTGGCTTTATATCCGCGACACATCCCGAGATGAAAGTGCTCGTTTGGACTGGACTGGTTTTATAAGCTTATCAATTGCACTCACAGCGCTTCAGCTTTTTTTAGATAGAGGAAATAGGCTGGACTGGTTTGAATCAAATGAAGTTATATTAGAGGCTGCCATTGCCGCTATCTTTTTTTACATTTTTACAGCTCATATTCTGACAACAAAAACACCTTATTTAAACCCAGGACTATTGAAAGATAGGAACTATTTGCTCGGCGCTTTACTCGTGTTTCTTTATGGAATGCTGAATTTTACGCCGATTGTCCTCTATCCATCAATGTTGCAAGACTTGAGGGGATACCCTGAATCTATAATTGGTTTATTGCTTGCTGCTCGGGGCTTTGGAGCCTTAGCAGGTAACTTTTTAGTGCTATGGATAAGTAGGAATGACCCTCGCGTTGGATTGGTTATAGGATTTTTAGCCCAGGCAATATCGTGCTGGATTTTAGCAAGTTTCGACATCAATATGACGACGTATGGGGTGGCCTGGGCTAGTGCTTTACAGGGTTTTGGGGTTGGGGTGACCTGGGTTCCCCTCACTGTAATGATGTTTTCGAATATAGACCCAAAATATATACCAGAGGGAACGGCAGTCCTTCATCTATTGCGAAATATTGGAAGTAGTATTTATATTTCTCTAACTGTGACAGTTGTTATCAGGTCTACGACACAAAACTATATGGATTTGAGCAATTTTATAAATCCTTTCAACGAACGGTTTTCGTTCAAAGGTCTAATGGGGTTTTGGGAACCCAAAACATTCTCCGGATTAATGGGGTTGTCGGGGGAAATTGAAAGGCAGGCGGCTATGATTGGATATATTAATGCGTTTTACTTGCTGGCTTTGACCGGTTTTATTGCTTTGCCTTTGATATTTTTCGTCGATAATAAAAAAAATGGGACCTAAATTAATTGTAGCGTATTCGTGGATCAAGTAATGTATAGACAATATCAACCAAAAAATTAACAAAAATAAAAATAAGTGCGATAATCATGACTAAAGTTTGAACCACTGTATAATCTGAATACTCAACTGCCTGAATTAGTAATGCGCCGACCCCATTTAAATTGAATATTTGTTCTGTGATTACCAAGCCACCGATCAAAAAGGCAAATTCTGCTCCTAACAAAGTTAAAATAGGCAAAAAAGCATTTCTGAGAGCATGTCTTGCCACTATTGTTCTCTCAGTGGCCCCCTTTGATCTCGCTGTTTGGATGTAATCTTCCGAAAGAACATCCAATACGGTGACACGGGTCATCCTTAAGGTAACGGCGATATAATGTGCACTGACTACTAAGGCTGGCCAGATTAATTGTGAAAGATTAGCTGTTAAATCATCCGTTGGAGAAATATAAATTATTGGGGGTAGCCATGGATCACCAAACCAACTCTGGGAATATTTCAAAATGGTTAATATCATCAACGTAGCGAGCCAAAATGAGGGAGTCGCAACACCGGCAATTGAAATAATTCGGATGATATAGTCAACCCACGTATTTCTTCTAATTGCAGATAATATACCGAGTGGGAGTGCCACAATGATTGTTATTATTAAGGCCATGACCGCTAATTGAAATGAAAGAGCAAATCGGGGCAGTAATTCACTAGATAGCGAATTTCCCGTCCACATCGAGTTCCCAAAACTTAGTGTCAATATATTGGATATAAAGTTAATAAATTGGACAAATAATGGATCGTTTAGCCCCAAGTTTTCCCTACATAATTCTAATAGTGAGGGATCCAGGTTTGTTCCGTAGTCTACCCACCGTGTTAAACAAATGTCCCCCGGAATAATTCTCATCAGAAAAAAAACAAGTGCTGCCGCACCAATGATTGTTGGAATCATTAGTAAGATACGCGCTATAGTATATCGATACATCCTATCGTTTTAGGCGTAAATTGATCAAAAGCAATGAGAAACTGGCAGAAATCAAAATGACTGATGATAAGCAAAATAATAAAGTATTAGTTTTAGGCGCGGGAATTGTGGGTATTTGCAACGCGTTAGCTCTTAGGGAAAAAGGTTTTGAAGTTACTCTAATCGATAAAAATGAACCATCTGACGCGACGAGCTATGGAAACGCGGGCGTTATATCTCCATGGGCATGTATCCCTCAATCTATGCCGGGGCTCTGGAAAAAAGTACCAAAATGGCTTTTAGACCCTAGTGGTCCATTATCTATTCGATGGTCTTATCTGCCTCGAATGGCTCCCTGGCTTGTCGAGTTTCTGAAATCTGGTAATCCAAAGCGTCTGCCAGCGATATCGGACGCTATGCTCACCTTGAACCGACCTAATTTGGATTTATACAAACAGCTGTTGCAGGGAACTGGTGAAGAAGGCCTAATAAAAGATTGCTATTATTTATATGTTTCTCGCAATCCATCTGGCATCAACCTCACATCGTTAGAATGGAAATTAAGAAAAGAGAGGGACGTTCCATTTGAGCAGATAAGCGGGAATGAAGCGAGGGATCTTGAACCAGATTTATCGCCAGATGTACAATCGGCGGCTATTATTAAGAGCCAAGGTAGAACTGTGAATCCAGGCAGGTTAGGGAAAGTTCTTGCAGCTAAAGCCATGGGACTAGGGGTTTCTTTTCTTAAGGCGGAAATTACAAAAGTAACGCCCAATCAACGAAATGGTTACGATGTTTTGACAGATCAAGGAACCCAAAATGCCAATTCGGTGGTATTGACGGCAGGCGTATGGTCGGCAAACCTTTTAAAAAAGCTTGGAGTACGCGTGCCCCTTGAGGCCGAGAGAGGATATCATTTAGTGTTTAAAGAGCCAGGCGTAACACTGACAAATTCAGTCTTGGACTCTGATAACAAGTTTGTCTCAAGTTCGATGGAAATGGGAATGAGGAGTGCGGGGACTGCAGAATTTGCTGGTATTGACGCCCCGCCCGACTATAGGCGGGCTCATGTGTTTAAAAAACACGCGAAATCGTTATTTCCAAAGTTGAACACAAACTCTGTTGATGAATGGATGGGCAGGCGTCCCTCGCCTCCAGACTCCGTGCCATATATAGGTGAGGTTCCAGGTTTTCCAAGATTGTTTTATGGATTTGGCCATGGACATCTCGGTTTGACGGGAGCGCCGATGACGGCTCGAATGATCGCAGCTTTAGTTTCAAATGAACCTCTAAATATTGATATGACACCGTATCGTTTAGATCGATTCAATAAGCCATAAAAAAGTTGTTTTATGGGGAAACTACTACGGTTCCAAATTTTGAACCGGATTCCACTAATTCGTGTGCCTCTATCATCCTAGAAAGTGGTAAATTGGCCGCAACAGGTCTCAAAGCGCTGGGACTTTCATTCAACCATTTGTTGATACCAAATTGTGCATCATCTAGATGTTTCTGGGGTAAAGCATTTAAAATAAAGGGACGAATCTGAATATTATTCCGCATAAAAGAGAAGAAATCGATTTGAGGTGATCGGTCCGTATCAGATGCGTAGGCAACCACACAACCATTCTTTTTAATTACCTTAGGAAGCCATGGAAGACTATCCGCAAAATCAACTGAAATTACTCTGTCCACCCCAGCGCCATTAGTTAGTTTATCTATGCGATGTGCGACATCCTCTGTTTTATAGTTTATTATGTCCGTGGCGCCACCGATTTTAGCATTTTCACCTTTCTCAACACTACTCACGGTTGCAAGTACGCGCGCTCCCCCCCATGACGCCAATGATACACAATAGAACCCAACCGCCCCGGAGCCGCCAGTCACCAGAACCGTTTTGCCCGCCACAGGCCCATCTGAAAATAGAGAATGGTATGCAGTCATGGCTGGAATACCCAAAGTGGCACCTTCATCAAAAGGAATGCCTTCCGGTAATGGTGTGATATATTTTGTATTGAGGGTTATAAACTCAGCTCCACTTCCGTATGCTCTCCCCAACCTCTGGCCATTGAAAAACCAAACGCGACTTTCCAGTAATTCCTCTGCTACGCCTTTTCCAACTTGATCGATCACTCCGGCACCATCGCTATTGGGGATTACAAACGGGAAGTTATAGCCGTATGTGGAAAAACCAGAACGCAATTTAACGTCTGCAGGATTGATACCCGAAGCATAAATTTTTATACGGGCTTCACCTGCCTTTGCGACTGGAGTTTCTATGTCCCCAAATTGCAACACGTCTCTTGCGGGACCAGTTTTTTCATACCAACACGCTTTCATGGAGACATTCCTTTAAAATAAAGTCATACGAATGTACAGCGATGTCTTGTAAATTCACTGCAATTTAATAAATATACATTAAAAGCAGAATAACAAAGAAAGTGAAAACATTTCTTCTCAAACTTTAGATGCTAAATCGTACTGTTGCTGAGCCAGGGGAGGTGATTTCCCCATCTTCATTTTTCAAAAATAATTCAACCTCAACCAATCCGGTTTGTTGATCAACCTCAAGGACTTTCCCCCCCGATTTGAGCGTTTCGCCTAAATATGATGCGCGCCTATTCGAATAATCAAATTTAAGAAGTTCAGCTTCCTCACCAATCCAGTTAACAACTATCTGGCTCAACCAATCACCTTGAAGTGGCCCGTCGATAACTATTTTGGGGTGCTTTTCAACTTCTGTTGTATATGTTTCGTCATAATGTATACGATGGGGGTTCCAGATCGCAGCGTTATAACAAAAAAGGGAAACATTGGTTGCGGTGAACTCCCGTTCCGGAAGTGTTTGACCTACGGCTATTTCTCTGAAATTTAACATTTCTTTACCTCAAAATCCGTGTTTGGAATTGTTCTAAAACCATTTCACCTGTCGTTGTCTTGCAAGTGATTAAATAAGTAATAAAAATCAGCGGCCCTGTCTTTCCCTGTTTCTCTGTTATGTCCGAGAGTTTCTTCTCAAAAACAAGCACCTCATTTGGTTTAACTTTTTTATGAAACTCAAAACGGACACCGCCTGCCATGACACGTTTCAGGGGCAGATCCGGAAGAAGTGAGGCAGGAGGTAATCCATCTACACCGAGGTCTTGCAATGGAACGATTTCTCTTGATAGTCCCGCTATAAACATTGGCGGAGCCTCGTCTCCTTTTAGGTATTTTGTTAAAACCTGTTCGGTTGAAACCGAATATTTAATGATGTCGCTTCTATTGACTTCAATTTCAACGGGCGGATCAGACTTCCCTATCCAGGATAAAGCCTCGTCCGTAACGAGGTTACTCATATTTTGATCTCCTATAATTTTTATTATACTAGTTAGTAGTGATGTTAAACCGCCCGGCAGGGGAGGTAAACGTTACCATAGTGAGGTATTTGCCTGCATTTCGTGCAATCTGATGAATGCCGATGCATGGGGTTCCATGGCGGACATTTAATCTAT
>PAQA01000013.1 GCA_002709155.1 Rhodospirillaceae bacterium | reverse complement strand
TCATTTCTTAATTTTATTAGCATAGGCTGAACCGATTTGAGCATTAGAACTCTGTGCTTGAGCCCAAAATGGAACCGTCGATTTTGCAAACTTCTCCATAGAGTCATATACCTTTTTGAAAAATGTATTTGACGCCTTAAATTCCTCATATAAATTTTGAGCGGCTTCCGAATACTCAACAAAGTAGTCTTTTGGCGTATGATGCAAGATAACCCCGTGATTATCGGTCAAGTCTTTCAGGGCTTTACCATTTTCATGCATCCGCCAGGCAATCGTATGCATCATTGAAGCATCTGCAGCTATCGAAATTGCTTTTTGGTTTTTAGGGCTAATTTTTTTCCACAAATCTCCATTTATATAAATGTCGGTATTTACAACGTTCTGGTGAACACCTTGGAGATAATAATTCTTCAAAACCTTATGGAATCCGAATATACGGTCTGGCAGTGGGCAACACCACTCTGCAGCGTCAATTGTCTCATCTTCAAGCGCAGGAAAGATCTCAGACCCTCTCATCGTAACGGCATCAACCCCCAAATCCAAATAAGCCTGACCTGGTATACCTGGCGGTGCTCGATACGTATACTCCCGGAAATCGTCCATACTTTTTATTGGTTCTTTAAACCAGCCTAAAGCCTCTGGGCCCTGAGGTTGCAACATTAGACCTTTAATATTCATGCCCATTTCTGTCCACAGCTCATCATATAACTCGCGTCCCCCACCATACAGAAACCAGGACACCCAGGAAATATTATCAAAACCCAAACCTCCGCCAGCTGTTGGCGATCCAAAAAGCATAGTTGCGGGATGGTAGGATGACCAATAGTGGGTCCAGGCAATGCCGCCCCCAATCTCCCCCTTGTTAATTCTCTCTAACAATCCCTTGGTCTTTGTATTCTTTAATTTGGGAAGAATTTTAAAAATAACCTCTCCACCAGTTAAAGCCGCGACATCTTCGGAAAATTTGGTGGCCATTACATATTCAGGTGAGTCCTTCCCCATAACCATTTGGACTTTAATAATGGTCTGAGCATTAGCGCCCCAAGAAGTTAATATTAACAGTAATGAAAAGGAAACCAAAATTACTTTCTTCATAATCACTGTACTTGTTCCAATCTGATAGGTTAATGCATGCTAATCCACATACTTTATTAGGATACGATCCTAGTGCACCATTTTTTTAAAAACAACAATAACAGTGTACATTACTTTACTGAATTTTAATGATAAAAAATGATATTATCTCAAAAATAACTGAATATATTCAGTATTATGATACATGATCAATGGAGTGTTATATTTAGCTCGGAAAAGGCCGCTCCGAAAGAGATTTCATTAGTTAAAATTGCTATGTAATTCCTAGGGTTTTCGATCTCCATCACGGCATGTTGGTGAGAAGATAAAAAACGATTAGTTATTGGGCCCTCAACTATTAAAGCCCAAGCAAAATAGGCTAGTACTTGAGAAAATTCATAATGTGCTCAAAGGACAATCTTTCCATCGCGAAGAGAATAAATCATGGTCATCCACCAAACTATGATAAATAGTGGCCCAGCAATAAAGACCCTTACTTGTCGTAAACGTAATTGCAGATCTACATTGTCCAGCGTTTTTATGGTACGCCCAGCAACCCAAAGCACGAGATCAAATATTGCATATGAGTATATTGCCATCACAAGAAGATCATACAGGGTGATATAAGGCAAAGTTGGCAGCATACTCTTTGCACCGAGACTGAAAAAAATAATACCCAAAACAATTTCCCATGGCCAGTCTGTTGAGAGTCTCTCTTTTGAAAAGCCTATCGCACTAATCCACAGCATAAGCGCAAATAAAAATAAGATTAAAATTTTTGTCGTCAAAAAATTAACATAATTTCTCTTGAGCTCTAGGCTATAAGTGACGACCGAAAAGTTATTCGCACCGTCAGGCGCCAGCCACGCCCCGGGTTTATCTGTCGTTAACTCAAATCGTGCCCCGGGCCGAGTTGTAAATTCCGTTTTAAATTCGCCAGCAGCCCAAGTATCTGGAGCCTCCGACGAATTTCCGCTTTTTCTAACCGCTGGGACTAATCGGACCGATTTATTAATTTCAGTAAATGGTTCTATTTCAATCGTCACCACATGTTCGTCGAATGGAAACCTGGCATAATTAAGCTTGGTCCTAATTTTTGCAGTAAAGATTTCTTTGTAAACAACTGTCCCATTTCAATTAATGCTTAATTCTGTTTTTTCTTGAGCTCTTCGATTGATGGCATTAATTATGGTTAAATCAGGGGTCCATATTCGTTTTAATTGTTCTTCACCAAGGGCGCCGTTAAAGATTAACTTTGTTAAGCCATTGAAATCTTTGGGCTTAAACTTTAAGCGACGGCGATCTTTCCATCGCGAATACAAGAAGGCGCGGACTGTCCATGTTCCCTCTTTTTGATTCACCTCCAAAATATCCAGAAGGTGAAGCGATAATTGAATTTTTATGGACTTTTTATTCTTAGTTTTTGGACGTTGCGTACAACTTTCAATAGGTTCGCCCTGAAAACACTCATATTTAGCTTTTTGTTTTTTATTTTTTGATACGCTTAGAAGATCAAAAAGACACTCTATGATCTTAGCTTCCGCGTTCTCTATAACCCGCTCACCACTCATCGCAACATGCGGAGAAAATAGTAATACCAGAAGCAATACATTTATTATTTTCTGTATGAACCTAGAACAATGATACATGATGTACGGTACAGATATAATTAAACCATTACAGAGTATTGTTGTAATACTGTGTAATGGTGAAATATTGATTTTTTAATTTTCATTCTCAATTTGACTTTTCGATCTATAAACTGATTATAACTAAACAAGCGACCTGAGTAACTTATTCTGTAATGCCCCTTTGCATCGTCTAAGTCCTTTCATTCATGCACATACTATAACAATAATTCAGATATTCTAACCACCCCTTTAGTTATTTTAATACCGACTTTTTTCTTTTTCTAATTTCTATAACGAACTCTGAGTTCTGACGATTATCAAGTGCCAACTTTATTCTTCGTATGAGAGGCCCGCATTTTTTGGTCTCTCCGGAATCACCGCTTTCGCGAATATCAATTTCGTTTGCGCTAGTAGAGTGCAAGCTTAACTGCTTAAGCATTCGCTTAATACAGTTTTCGAGGTCTTCAACACTTTAATTAAATTTTAAAACCTTGTATGACTGTTCTTACTTCTTTTTTTTAAATGCGTCCAATCGTATAAAATACTATATTTGTGTCGTCGACTGAATAACTAAACTAGAATGGCTTTTGGACTAGACCAATATGCGTGTCTTCTTTTCAGCTCAACATAAATCGCATTCACCAAAAACATTTATATCAAAAGGCAAAATACTAGAGAGTCCAGAACAACCAAAACGAGCAGATATACTAGAGAAAGCAGCTCGGCTAGCTGGGCATGATTTTATTGAAGCCAAAAAATATGGTCTAAAGCCAGTAAAAAGTATTCACGATGCGGGGTATATTCACTTTCTTAAAACGGCTTGGTCTATCTGGAAGACTACTCCTGATAGTGGGACCGAAATCATTCCAAATGTCCATCCGGGGCGCAACATGAACGCTTCGCCAAACTCAATCATATCACTCGCAGGTCATTACCAAGCAGATACAGCCTGCCCTATTGGTGAAGGAACATATGAAGGGATTATCGCATCATCCGATGTGGCTGTTTCAGGAGCATATGCAATTATGACCGATATCAAAAACGGAAACTCGAAAAGTTTTGCATATTCTCTGTGTAGGCCTCCCGGTCATCATGCCTTTGCTGATCAAGCCGGTGGATTCTGCTTTTTTAATAACGCAGCTATCGCTGCTCAGGTTTGCTTAAATAATGGTGCAAAGCGGGTCGCAATTTTAGATGTAGATGTTCATCATGGAAATGGAACTCAAGGTATTTTTTATCATCGTTCAGATGTTTTTACGATATCATTACATGGTGATCCGCTTTTTTATTACCCATTTTTTGCAGGTCATAGAGACGAAGTTGGTTCGCATGAAGGAACTAACTATAATTTAAATTATCCACTCCCCCGAGGTACTAATGATAAAGACTATCTGAGTGCATTGAACGAGGCCATTGATAAAATATCCATTTATCAACCAGACGTATTAATTGTTGCACTCGGCTTAGACGCATCAATCGCCGATCCGCTGGCGTTTTTATCGATAACTTCGCATGGTTTTTTTGAAATTGGAAAGGCGATCGCTAACGCGAGCATCCCAACTCTCCTAATTCAGGAGGGCGGATATATATCACCCGTGCTTGGTGACAATCTCGCAGCTGTCCTAGGTGGCTTCGAAGAAATACGATAAATGAGTAATTTCTTAAGNGCTTCTTAAGGGTATTTTAGTTAAAGGTTGGTAGATAGAACCANCTTNAANCGAGTGNCTCTCGAAAATGGTTATGTGGTCGATGNGAATTTTTTTGCTNCAAAAAAGATTGTTCATGTGTTCAAAAAAAGTCACNTCACTTAATCTGGAACGANATAATTTGGCCAGTGTAACATGNGGATAGAACGCTCGCCCTTCCTTCTTNATATTTATTTTTTGCANCATCNAATCAATCTCAGTTTTGAGTGCTATNAGGCTCGGATTTCTNACAGTCCCAACCCATAGTGATTTNATAACGTCTTTTTTCTTAAAATGGTTTACACCTTGTAGCTGAATATAGAAACTGCATGTTCGAATTTGTGANAGAGCTAAGTAAACATCGTCTAGTAAATTATTATCACACTCTCCTAGATATCGCAGAGTTAAATGATAATTTTCATGAGCAACCCAATTCGCTCCGATCACACCACCTTTTAAATTCTTCAGCTGATCGCAAATAGCTCTAGGAAACTGCAAACCTATAAAAATACGTTTCATATCTGGTTCCTATGACAAAAGGCTACAGTTTGACGCGCTTCAACAAATTTCTAACAAACGGAGTAATTTTTTTAACTATTTTTAAAACCCCCTCTTTATTAGGATGAATACCGTCTTCCTGATTAAGTTCTGGGACGCCTGCGACTCCTTCTAGAAAAAAAGGGTAAAAGGTAACTTCGTTGGTTTCAGCTAATTCCAAATAAACTTTTTCAAACTCAAGCCCATATTCCTTACCCATATTGGGGGGAGCAATCATACCTGCAAATAATATAGGCATCCCTGTTTTCTCAAGTTTGGTTAGGAGTTTCTGCAAATTCATTTTGGTGATTGCAGGGTCAATTCCTCTAAGGCTATCATTTGCTCCTAATTCCAATAATATCGCGTCGGGATTTGCTCCAAGCGCCCAGTCAATTCTTGATAAACCACCCGCCGACGTATCACCGGAAACTCCAGCATTTATTACTTTTAATCGAGTCCCCGCCTCGTTAAAAACCGCTTCTAACTGGTCAGAAAATCCATCCTTTTTAGGTAACCCATAGCCGGCTATCAAACTATCGCCAAAAGCGAGCAACTTAAGCTCGCGCGCATGGCTTGTAACAGCTATAAGAAAACTTCCCATTATGAAAAGGCAGAAAATTAGGGACTTATGGAAGCTCTTCCTAAACATTTAGCACCATTGACAGACAACACAAAAAATACATCTTTTGGCATATTCCAAAATTTAAAGAGTGTACTAAAAAACAGAGCTGGAATACAAGGTAAGAATGAAACATAATAAATCATCTTCAGGAATGAACATCCGTAATAACCCGTTAATACAGATGAAGAACGTGAAGCTCGAACTTGGAAGTAAAGCCGGGAAAGTGGACATACTCAAGGGTATCTCCCTAGGCATTTATTCTGACACTAGTGTCGCTATAACCGGTCCATCAGGTGCAGGTAAATCAACATTAATGATGGTCATTGGAGGATTAGAAACTGTTACGTCAGGATCCATCATAATAGGTGATGAAAATTTTTCTCTTATGAATGAAGATGCTTTAGCCAAATTTCGGCGAGACAATATTGGTATCGTTTTCCAAGCATTTCGGTTAATCCCGACCATGACAGCACTTGAGAATATCAGCATTCCACTTGAATTATCCAACGACCCTAATTCCAATGAAAAAGCTAAACACGCCTTAGATCTTGTAGGCCTCTCAAAAAGAATGAGCCATTATCCAGACCAACTATCTGGAGGCGAACAGCAGAGAGTGGCCATAGCTCGCGCCTTTATAACTAACCCAACGGTTCTGCTAGCAGATGAACCAACCGGAAATCTTGATCAGGAGACAGGAACTAAAATAATAGATCTACTTTTCAATCTACAGTCTTGTCACAAAACAACGTTAATATTGGTGACGCACGACAGATCACTCGCAGAAAGATGCGATCGCATAATCGATATAGCTGATGGGCAGATCCAAAGCGATAACAATAGGTTAGTATAGGCGCCAATTGTGTTTTTTAGAACTTCAAATCTACCATTCAAACTAGCGTTTCGCGACCTTAGAGGCGGCATCTCTAGTTTTCGTATCTTTATTACGTGCCTAATCCTAGGTATAGCTGCTATTTCAGGGGTCGGCTCAATATCAAAAGCTATGAATTCTGGCATCATGAAGGATTCTCAACGTCTCCTTGGTGGTGATTTTTCAATACAGCTAACACACCGACCAATTTCTCCAGACGCAGCTGCATATATCAAAAAAATTGGGCGTATATCAACAATACATAACATGCGAGCAATGGCTAAAACCGATAAAACGAAACACCGGACGTTGATTGAATTAAAAGCTATTGATAACGCTTACCCTCTTTATGGTCAGGTAAAGCTGTCGCCTGATATATCGCTTCGACAAGCATTAAGTATCGAAGATAGTCAGATGGGCGCGGTAATTGATCCTGCTTTGAGACAACGTCTAAACTTAGATCTCGGCGATACGATAAGAATTGGTAATAGCACTTTCACAATAAGAGCAGAGATAATTGATGAGCCTGATCGCGTAGTCAGATTTACTTCGTTTGGACCAAGGGTAATGATCCACTCATCAACTTTAGAGAGAACAGGTTTATTGGTAAGAGGAAGCCTCGCCAAGTTTAATTATCGAGTGAAATTAAGAAAGGACCAGGAACTTAACGAGGTTATTGATGGTTTAAATCGATCATTTCCATCTGCTGGATGGCGGATCCGGACTGTAAAGAATGCTGTCCCCGGCTTTGATCGGTTCAACAAGCAAGTCACCCAATTTTTAACATTAATTGGGCTCACTGCACTTCTGGTAGGAGGATTGGGCATTTCGAATGCTATTCGAAATTTTTTAGAAAAGCGAACAGCAACAATAGCCATTCTCAAGTCTCTTGGTGCATCCGGTCACTTGGTATTTCAAGTTTATTTAATACAAACGATGTTACTAGCCTCTATTGGAATAATGTTAGGTATCACAATTGGTGCTTCTAGCCCATTTTGGGCTTCGAAACTCATTTCCAATTTTATTCCAATAGACCTTCCAAAAAAACTTTACTGGCAACCAATATTAACTTCCATTCTGTTCGGTTATCTAATGACTTTATTATTTAGTATTGGACCGCTTCGCCAAGCTACAACCATAACGCCAGCTCAACTGTTCAGAGCAATAGTATCAATCCCCCAAGGCCGGCCAAATTTTATATTCTATATTTCAGTTTGCTCCTTAATCGTGCTACTTGCCAGTCTAGCTGTTTTAACTACGGAGGATCAGCGGTTAGCAATTTCGTTTGTTGGGGGGGCAGTCTTTATCTTTATAATCTTTAATTTGATTTCCAAAGGCCTCATTGGTTTTTTAAAAAAGCGCGTGTCCATAAAGCATCTAAGTGCTCGACTTGCAGTTGCGAATATCCATAGGCCAGGCAGCCCCGCTTCAGATATTATATTATCGCTTGGTCTTGGGCTTACTCTCCTTCTAACTATTGTTTTGGTTGAAAATAATATGAGACGTCAATTGGGGGAGCAAATTCCCAAAATAGCTCCCTCATACTTCTTTATTGACATTCAACCACATCAAGCATCTGAATTTACTACCGTGGTTAAAAGCATACCCGGCGTAATAAAGATGGACAAAACACCAATGGTGCGGGGGAGAGTGGTTCGTATCAATGATACTTCAGTTGAACAAATCAAACCGGATCCAGATATTGCTTGGGCGATAAACGGAGATCGAGGACTGACGTATATGAAGCAAAAACCACCAAAGACAAAATTGACCGACGGTATTTGGTGGCCAACAGATTACAGAGGGCCACCCTTGATATCGCTAGACGCAAATGTCGCGAGGGGAATTAGGGTTAGTGTAGGCGACACAATTACTCTCAACATACTTGGAAAAGAAATCACGGCGACTATTGCCAGTCTTCGTTATATAGATTGGACTAGTTTACAAATGAATTTTGTCTTCATATTTTCTCCAGGAACTCTTGAGTCGGCGCCACATAGTATAATTTCTGCTGTTTATGCATCAAATCTGGAGGCGGAGGAGGACCTACAAAAAACGGTGACTGATCTATTTCCTAATGTGTCTGCAATCAGTGTGAAAAACGCATTAGAAAACGCTAATAAGATTTTAACAGCTATCAGCATAGCCATAAAACTGACAGCATCGGTTACCCTTTTAGCTGGAATATTAGTACTTATCGGTGCGTTTGGTTCACAACAACAAAAACGAATTCATGATGCAACTATCTATAAAGTGTTGGGAGGCACCCGCAAACGAATACTGTTAACTTATGTCATGGAGTACAGTATCCTGGGTCTTTTATCCGCGTTCGTATCAATCATCCTAGCATCTTCTATTAGTTGGATAATCGTTTCAAAAATAATGAAAACTGATTTCTCTTTAAGTTTAACTGCTATCTTTTTTACGACAACTATTAGTCTCATGTTAACGATAAGCCTCGGTTTGTTTCGTACGTGGAGATCTCTGGGGATGAAAGCTTCATCTGTATTAAGATCGTGAGGTAAATTGGTTTAACTTTCTGTTAAGTCTTTTTTACGCTGATCTGTTAAATTGAAAAAAACTTTTTTGAACTTTTATAAAGGGTTTTTCTTGCTACAGCGTCAAGTATCCCTATACTCCGCGACCGCTGGGTATTGGCAATTAAACAGTAGAATTGTGGAGGTAATATGGTCGATCAGGTTAATAAGGTCGTGCTTGCATATTCAGGGGGGCTTGATACATCTATAATATTAAAATGGCTACAAGATACATACAAGTGTGAAGTTGTAACGTTTACTGCTGACCTAGGACAGGGCGAAGATTTAGAACCCGCCCGCGAAAAAGCAAAAATGTTGGGGATAACCGAAATTTTTGTAGAGGACTTAAGAGAAGAATTTGTTCGCGATTTTGTCTTTCCTATGTTCCGAGCTAATACTGTATACGAAGGGACATATCTTTTAGGAACATCAATAGCACGACCGCTAATAGCAAAACGCCAAATAGAGATTGCTAATATAACGGGGGCGGATGCCGTAGCACATGGGGCGACAGGAAAAGGCAATGATCAAGTTCGATTTGAACTTAGTTATTATGCCTTAAATCCTCACATAAAAATTATTGCCCCATGGAGAGAATGGGAATTCAGTTCAAGAACTGATCTTATAAATTATGCTGAGTCCCGTCAAATACCTATCGCTAAAGACAAGAGAGGGGAAGCACCATTTTCCGTCGATGCAAACCTTTTACACGCCTCTAGTGAAGGAAAAATAATTGAGGATCCGTGGATTGAAGGAGAAGAGTTCATTTACTCGCGGACAATATCGCCGGAAGACGCTCCTGATAAACCAACATATATCGAAATCGGTTTCAAACGTGGAGACCCAATAAGTATAGACGGGCAGGAGTTAAGCCCCGCAAAACTTCTTACAAGCTTGAATAACTTTGGCCATGATAACGGAATAGGACGTTTAGACCTTGTAGAAAATCGTTTTGTTGGTATGAAAAACCGAGGCCTCTATGAAACTCCCGGGGGCACAATACTCCATACAGCACATCGAGCCATGGAGAGCCTGACGTTGGATCGCGGGATGGCTCATCTAAAAGATGAATTAATGCCAAAATATGCTGAATTAATCTATAATGGTTTTTGGTATTCTCCTGAACGAGAAATGCTACAAACTGCCATCGATCATAGTCAGCAACACGTAACAGGGGTGGTTCGCCTAAAACTCTACAAAGGAAACACCATTGTAGTCGGACGCAAAGCAGATAAAAGTCTCTACTCAGAAGACTATGTTACATTCGAAGAAGGTGCAGCCGACTACGACCACGCCGATGCTCACGGTTTTATAAGGCTAAACGCACTCCGCTTGCGCTTAAATAAGATGATGTTAGGGTGACGATTATCAACTTGTATCTTAGTTAGTGGGTGTCCGTATGAAATGTTTTTGATATGATTCGCCATCCCTCATTGACCTTCAATAAAGTCAGATAATCCGTAAAATATCTCGGGGGAATAGCGCATTGTACTATTGCAAATGCCGTTGCTGGACCAGAGACATTGATTGATATAATTTTATCATGTCTGATGAGATCTTGCGACGCGGGCGACGGCCGGTTTGATATCATTTCAAAATATTCTGTTCTAGGCCAATCCGTCACCGACTCTCCATCGGAGAAGTATAGATGCGATTCAGGATGGAAAACACTAGAGAACTTTTGAATGTCTCCTTCGTATAACCCATCAAAATAATCTCCCAAGAGATTTGATATTGCCTGAATGTTTGCGTCTTTAAACCCCTCGCTCATAATTACACCTTTCTTATTAATTTTTTAATTTGTTCTTTATCATCTACTTTTTATGAAAGCTAAAATTGCCCATATACTTTTATCGTCAAGCTGCATTTCAAATCCAGGCATATTATTTTTATAGCCATCGGGTGAAAATGGTTGCCCCCCATATTTTATGATATCAAAGACATCTCGATCTGTCATTTGAACGATTCTTCCGCTCTCTTTCAAAGGCGTGGGCGGACGTCTTCCTTTTCTATATATTTTATCCCAACCCGCTTTGCCTTCAAGATTATCGCCATGGCAAAATGCACAATTAGCTGAATAAAGCGATTGCCCTAGCCTTATCTGCCCTGCGGTATAATGGGCTTCCCCTGTCACCAGGCTAACCTTTCTCTGGTCATAGTAAATAGTTATCATCGTAATCATCATTGCAATAATAATTGATACTAAAAAATATTTACCGCTAGGCCCTAATCTATGTAGAATTCTCCCCACGCCAGACCTCGAACCGTCAAAAGCATCGATTGTATCATCTTCCATTTCTATCTGAATTCGTCGAATACCCGGTTTTCTTATCTCCGTTGGGAACCGATCTCGTCGTCGCACAGGCCTTTTTCGAGGTGGTTGTTTTGTTAACCGAGGAAAGAACATGTTAGGCCCAAGTACGATTAAACGAAGTTAATAGAATACCCAAATTTTAGTCCATTTTAATCTTTTTCCTAGGGTTATAGTCGTTATTTTTTGCCCAACCCTCTATAAATTCCGTGAGTTCCTTATCAATTTTTTCCGGAAGCATTACTTTCAATGACACATATTGGTCTCCAAAAGTTGTCTCTCCCTTGGGACTCAGGCCTTTTCCCTTTAAGCGCAGGTTTGTTCCATTATTAGATTTTGCGGGAACTTTGAGTGTAACCTTTCCGTGTATGGTAGGTACTAAAATCGAGGTCCCTAGAATGGCTTCTTGAATAGTAACCGGAATTTCCACATAAATGTCCTTGCCCTTTCGGTTAAAGTAATCGTGATCCTCTACAGTGATATCAATGATAGCGTCTCCTTTGGAGACCTCTCCATTTATAGACTTTCCCTGTCCTTTCAATCTCAGCTTAGTCCCTGTTTCTGCCCCCGCAGGAATAGTCATATTAACGGTTTTATCATCGGATAAAGTTACTTTTTTTTTGATTCCAACCGCTGCTTCCACAAATGGAACTTTCAATTTATATTTTGCATCTCGCGAGACCTCTCGCTTTTTATTACCGTTAGTTTTTCGCGATACGCCCGAGTCAAAATGTGAATTGCCTCTAAATATTTCTGAAAAAATATCGGCTCCTGAACCACCGAATTGATCAAAATTGAAAGAATGGCCTGAATTACCAGAGGCATTCCCCCCAGAGCCATCTGACCAATTTCTCCAAAATCCAGCACCTGGTCTCTGACCCCTTTGACCAATATCAAATTCACCCCGGTCGTATTTTTCTCGTTTGTCTCTATCAGAAAGCACATCATAGGCACCGCTGATATTTTTAAAACGTTCTGCGTTACCCGAATTTAGATCGGGATGGTGTTGCTTAGCTAACTTGCGATAGGCAGTTTTTATCTCAGCAGCAGTTGCATTTTTTTTTACACCAAGTGTTTTATATGGGTCATCCATCTTGTTCCTGAGGCCTTTTAAACATAATACAAAAAAACCGCATGCCTTTCATGCATATTATAATTAACGAACAATCTTCCAGTTCCCATCCGGTTGTCGGCAAGCTCTACCGAATGCCTCGGCTGTTTTACCACCTATTGTAACTGTTTGCTGGAATTCCCTGCAATACTGACCGCCATTAGATTTATAAACGGGTCTTGGGGTCACAGTCCCTCGATTTCCACTATCGGGGTTACGCCACGCGACAGCTGTCCCAGATTTGCTTTTTTCCAACGCAAGGTTGGTCGTTTTTTGCATCGCCAATTGATCGGCTCTATCTAATGACAATCCAATTTGATTACCCAAAAATGCTCCTAGAAGTGCTCCAGCTGCCCCGGCAGCGACACGACCTGATCCCTTGCCAACTTGGGCCCCTGCTACTGCCCCAGCAACACCTCCGAGTATCGTCCCCATACCTTGCTTGACACCGTTACCTGTTGTAGTTTGGCAGCCCAATAGACTCAGGGCCATTATTGAGACAATTCCAGCGCGTTTTAGCATTCTAAAGGCCTCCATTTTGTTCAATTAAATCGAGAATTCTTTTTTTATAATTAGTCAGGTATACCACACCGTCGTATGAATACAGAATCACTAAATTAATTTTTTCCAGATTTTTTCTAGGCGATCTAGAAAAATCCCCTAGCCGTTATAGGTATATATAGGTAATAACTTTATGTGTACTGCGGCGCGTCAAAATTTTAAAGAGGAAAAACGTGTGTTTACTCCATCTACCGATGATCCATTTCAACTATTCAACCAATGGTATGAAGATGCAAGCCAAAGTGAAGTTAATGATCCTAATGCTATGTCTCTTGCGACTGTCGATGAAAATTCAATGCCGTCGGTACGAATTGTGCTTCTAAAAAGTCACGATCAAAATGGTTTTGTTTTTTATACCAACTTCCAGAGTCGTAAGGGCACTGAATTATCAAAAAACCCTCAAGCCGCTATTGCTTTTCACTGGAAAACAATCAGACGGCAGGTCCGTATAGAAGGCAGTACTGAAGTTGTTGCGAAGAACGAGGCCGACGAATATTTTCAAAGCAGACCAAGAATAAGCCAAATTGGGGCTTGGGCATCCCAACAGTCCGAACCGCTGGACAGCCGAGAACAGTTACTAAACACTGTCCAATCCTTCGAAGAAAAATATGAGAATGTCTCTATCCCTCGTCCCCCACACTGGGGTGGATTAAGGTTACGGCCCACCCGGATAGAATTCTGGCACGACGGGGAGTTTAGATTACACGATCGGTTCATATTTGAAAAAACTACTAATGCTGAAACTTGGAAAATTACGCGTCTTAACCCTTAATGGTCTAGTTAAGGTCAAGAAAACAAAACTTTGAGATTATTTTCTTCTTAGTATAATACTTAAGAATGGAAGATACGCAGAAAACTCTGCTCTTAACCGGCGCAAGCCGGGGGATAGGGCACGCCACTGTAAGTTTTTTTAGTGAGAAAAACTGGGAAATCATAACATGCTCTCGGGAAGCCCCTCCGGAAGAGTGCCTACGCGACTTAAATTGGTCTCACCATATAACAACGGATTTAGCTGACACAAATAGTATTGATGCGTTTATAAAGGAGGCAAATGAATTTTTAGGTGACAGACCTTTGCATGGTCTTGTAAATAATGCTGGTTGGTCTCCTAAATCACCCATTCAGGAACGGCTTGGATGTCTAAACGGTAACTTAGACGCCTGGAGGACTGTTTTTGAACTTAATTTCTTTGCGCCCTTGCGTTTAGCACGCGGATTTGCATCTTCGCTTACAAAGGGAAAAGGTTCAATCGTAAATATTACCTCAATAGCTGGGCATGCTATACATCCATTTGCAGGATCTGCTTATAGTACGTCGAAAGCTGCATTGACTTCTCTAACACGGGAGTTAGCAAATGAATTTGCTGATCTAGGAGTTCGAGTTAACTCAGTAGCCCCAGGCGAAATAGAGACAGCTATGCTCTCTGAACAAACTGAGGTTCTTATCCCTCGTATTCCGATGCACAGGTTAGGAAAGCCAAAGGATGTCGCTTCAACTATTTATTTTCTTTGTTCTGAGGATAGTGAGTATATTACCGGCACCGAAATTTTCGTCACGGGTGGTCAACATATGTTATGAGCAGCTGATGATCTTTTCTATTTTCTTTGCTTGTTCATCACACCACGAAAGTCGCTGATCCGTGACAGCCAATTCTAGATCTAAGAGCCCAGGTAACAGCCCTGCTGACCATTCTTTGTGTTTCCTCAAGTCCTGCAGACGGTTTCTTTCTGCTTGATACATTGTTTGTAACCCAACCAATTGATCTAGCCTCTCGGGTGGTTCTAGGACTTCAATAAACCTAAGCTTTAATGCAACTACTAGCTTATTCAAATCCGAACTTCCTGATCGAATTGTTGATTTTAGATACTCTTTTAGTTCTTGAAACCCACTTGTTGTCAGCCGCAAAAGCTCCTCACCGTCTCTACCAGAGTTTTCCACGACTTCAATTAACCCCTCTAATTTCAACAGTTCGATAGAGGTTCCTAAAAGATCAAGTGAAGGTCCCACTATGCGGGCGGAAAACTGCCTTACTTCTGTAGAAATATCTATATAACTTCTACTACCGTTTATGAGTGCTCCTAACGCCGCCATACGAATGGCCTCTTTTGGTATAAGAGAGTTATCACGATACATTGCACTGACCTTCTAAACACAACTTTCCGCTTAAAGATATCTTACAAGAGACAAAAAATCCAGCTTTTGTGATCTAACTCGGCGAAACACCCCTTAAGCGTTCATTTCTCCGTCGTAATAATTCAACTGTCGTGAGCAGCAAGATAGAAACACAGACTAGAATAGTTGCAACAGCTAGAATCGTTGGACTGATTTGTTCCCGAATGCCCGCCCACATTTGCCTTGGTATTGTACGCTGTTCAAAACCAGCAAGAAAAAAAACAACAACCACTTCATCAAATGATGTGATGAACGCAAACAAGGCTCCCGATACAACGCCTGGTAAAATCAATGGCATCTGTATTTTAAAAAATGTCCGAGACGTTCCCGACCCAAGACTTTGTGCAGCCTTAGTTAATGAATGGTCAAAGCCAGCAAGTGTCGCGGTCACGGTTATAACGACAAACGGAGTACCAAGCACAGAATGAGCTAGGATCAGCCCGGGCATGGTTTGTGATAATCCAATTTTAGAGTAGAAAAAAAACATCCCAGCCGCAGAAATAATTAGAGGCACAATCATCGGGGAAATAAGTACGCCCATCACTAAGGGTCTATATGGCATATGAGATTGACTTAGTCCGAGTGCCGCTAAAGTACCCAAAACAGTTGCTATCAAGGTTGAGAAAGTGGCTACAAAGATACTATTTTTTGCTGAGAAAATCCATTGTGGGTTAGTTGCAATATCTTTATACCATCGGACTGAATACGCCTCTTTATCTAGAGCCATCATGCCTTCGGTAAAGGTGAAATAAGGTTCTGCATTAAACGATAAAGGTATGATAACAAGTATCGGTGCAATCAGAAATAAGAATACACAGGCACAAAATATCAGAAAACTGTAGTGGCTTATTTTCCCAAGAAATCCAGTATACGGAGGAAATGCCATTCGCTTATCCCAACTTCATGTTATCGATGCCCACAATTTTATTGTAAAGCCAGTAAAGACTGAGCACCGCAAATAACAAAATAGTTCCCAAAGCGGCCGCGAGCCCCCAATTTAGGGAAGACTTCATATGATACGCTATGAAATTACTAATTAGTTGCCCCGATTGTCCGCCTACTAATGCAGGAGTTATATAATAGCCGATTGATAAGATAAAAACCAGCAAACAGCCTGCACCAATTCCTGGTACCGTTTGGGGAACATAAACGCGCACAAACGCTCTTATCGGAGAGGCACCTAAAGACCTTGCGGCTTTCATATACGACGGCGATATAGTTTTCATGACGCTGTACAGTGGCAGTATCATAAACGGTAGTAAGATTTGTGTCATCGCCACTAAGGTGCCTGTTTGATTATATACCATCTGGATGCGGGAACCATCATCAATTATCCCAAGCCAAACTATAATATCATTAACCACCCCGTTTCTCTGAAGCAGAACAATCCAAGAGGTCGTCCGTACAAGCAGCGACGTCCAAAATGGCAATAGAACCATCACCATCAATATATTGCTTATTCGCAAGGGAAGAGTGGCCAGCAAATACGAAACGGGAAAAGCAAGCAACAAACAGATTAATGTAACCACTAAGCTAATCCATAATGTCCTCAGAAAAATTTTGACATAAATCTGCCTATCCTCAGGTTGCGCTATGATTTTACCCTCTGGTCCCATTTTGAGATCTAAGGCTGCTAAATATTGGACCCCCGTATATCTATCTCCAATTCTCTTGATTGTGTCCCAGGTATTTATTTCGCCCCAGCGTTTATCAAACTTTATCAAGGCGTCCTTGTATCGAGTACCCTTATATTTTTTTATTTTTCGTACCGTTTTATTTATGGCACTTCTCATACCACTTGTCTCAAAATTAAGACGGGC
>PAQA01000012.1 GCA_002709155.1 Rhodospirillaceae bacterium | reverse complement strand
AAAGATGCTGAAGGTATAAATGCCGGCGTCGCCTATGCATCAGGTCCGATGGGTGTCAGCGTTGCGTATTACCACGGGGAAAAGGACGGGGCAGGTACAGTTGCGGCTGGGACCCTTGATGGACAGGCTGAGTTGGATGTGTTTCATCTTTCTGCCAAATATACAATGGGACCTGGTGTGATGTTAAAAGGAACACTTGGGCACTCCACTTATAGTTCTGACGATGTTGATATCGACAATTCAGTTGATGAATCGTCGGCTACTTATTTAGTAATGGGACTTAATGTTAAGTTCTAATGACATACTGTGGAGTTAAACAAATAAAAGGCCGCCTTTGTGCGGCCTTTTTCGTTTAAGTGCCAAGAAGAGATATCAAGCAATACTGATGATTGTATTCTTGTATGCACTCAAACCAGTTTCTTTCTGCAGATAGTTACAATTGATTTCTATTCCCTGTACAGGAGTCGCCCCCCCAAGTGTCAATGCTCTTTTCGGTTCCCTAAATGTTCCCTAGGAAACTTTATCAATAATGAACTAAATATCACAAAGTGATACAAGTTAGGAAACAGTGATACACACAGAAACGCAGAAATCCTAAGTTTCTACAAATGCGCTATATTTTGTATCGGAAAGTGGCGACCCCTACGGGATTCGAACCCGTGTTGCCGCCGTGAAAGGGCAGTGTCCTAGGCCTCTAGACGAAGGGGTCGCATACTACCGAACTTTTACTAGATGCTTTCCCCAAAATCAATAGAAACACAACATTTTTGATGAAAGAAGTTTAATTTGAAAAGGCGCGGCAATTTCTCACATTTTATTTTTGGAATCACAAATGACAAAACTAAAAACCAGACCAAATTAAATGCTAAGCTAGTTTGCTAACGCAATGTCTTCTATAATTATTTGGCTACTATTCCGACCTTGCCAATTGTTCTCTCTTATTTTCCCGGCCACATTTAAAATGGCATTGTGATGATTTAGTAGTACTTTACCTATTTCAGTATCAAGAGCTCTAAATGCAATCCCGTTGAGTGTTGCACCATCAGATGATTTAAAATTGCAACGTATATGCTTGTCTCCCACTACCGAAGAATAAGTAACCTTAACCGATGGCAATCCGAAAATCGGTTCAGGATTGTTAGAACCAAATGGCTCCAGAACACCCAATGCCTTGATAATGTCTTCTTTGACGCCCTCAACAGATAAAACGCCATCCAATTCAAGTTCCGGAAGTTTACCAGTTAATTCGACACGTTCAGAAAAACGGTTACACAAGAAATCCCGAAGAAAATTAATTTTTTGTTTTTCAATCGAAAAACCTGCCGCCATCGCATGCCCGCCCCCTGCAGTTAATAGACCCGCTTGTAGTGCTGACATTATGTTAGCCCCAAAGTCCCACAAGGGCACCGACCTAGCCGAGCCTTTACCTGAATCACCGCTTAAACTTATAACGCAGGTCGGTCTATTATATTTTTCCTTTAAACGGGCTGCAATTATTCCAATTACCCCTGGGTGCCAATTTCTCCCACTAACAACCAATACGCTGTCTTCTAAATTGTTTTTCTCTACTTGCAGAATTGCTTCCTCCAAAACTACCGCTTCGATTTCTTTTCGTGTAAAGTTATTGGCATCAAGTATTTTAGCCAATTCTAGTGACTCCAACGGGTCGTTTGATGACAATAACCTCGCCCCAGCATCGGGAAGACCAACTCTTCCGCCAGCATTTATTCTTGGTCCCAGCACAAACCCTAATTGGTAAGCATCTGTTTTTTTCTCTATTTTTGCTAGATCTGATAAAATTCGAAGTCCTAAATTAGATCTATTTCCGATAACTTTCAAACCCTGAGATACAAATGCTCTGTTCAACCCTCTCAAAGGAACCACATCGCAGACAGTCCCTAGCGCTACTAGATCCAGTAACTCTAATAAATTTGGCTCTGTTATTCCCTTATTGTACCAGCCGATCTCTCGTAACCGTCGATTGAGGGCTACCAAAAATAAAAAACAGACACCAACAGCAGCTAGTTCTCCCAATTCCGAATCATCATCGAGCCTATTTGGGTTTATTATTGACTTGGCTTCAGGGAGATCGGCCTCAGCCATATGGTGATCAATTACAATAACTTCACAACCGTCATTCGAAGCTTTTTTTAAGACGTCGAAAGCCAAAATGCCGCAGTCTAGAGTAAAAATCAACGCAGTACCGGCTGCTTTTAACTTTCTGATTCCAACATCATTAGGGCCATATCCCTCTTCTACTCTGTCGGGAATATATAATATTGTCTCAATTTTAAGCATTTTAAAAAAACGCATGAGTAACGCAGCAGAACTAGCTCCGTCAACATCGTAATCGGCAAATAACCCTATACTGCCTCCCTCAATAATCTTTTGAATTGAGGTATCAACAGCTTCCTGCATGCCTTTTAAACATCGTGGTTCCGGCATACTATCCTTCATTTTGGGCGACAAAAATAAATCTATATCATCTAGATTTACATCTCGTCCTACTAAACAACGAGCTATTACTTCTGGAAGTTGATGACGTTGAATTATAGCCGAGATAATCCTGTCAGGATTCTGAGCTTTTCCAGTTCTTTGAACCCATTTTTTCTTAGAAACAGAACATGTAACATTAAGTACACATTCCATAATAAATATCAGACTTTCAGATCAGCCAAAATTGGTTTTCTCCCCCAATCATGATGCGCTTCTATTGTTCGAACCGTTCCAGTGCTTGATCTCATAATTATCGAGTGTGTATCCGCTCCACCAGAGAAACGCCGAACACCCTTTAACATTGTGCCACTGGTAACTCCTGTCGCAGCAAACATAACATCACCCTTAGCGAGCTCTGATAATATATACTTTTTGTTTAAGTCTTGAATCCCCCATTTTCGAGCCCTCGATATTTCATCATCATTTCGAAACAGCAAACGTCCTTGCATTTGCCCTCCGATACACCTTAACGCCGCTGCGGCTAATACACCTTCGGGGGCACCACCGGATCCGAGGTAAAGATCCACACCAGCCTCTTCCTGTGCTGTTGCAATTACTCCAGATACATCTCCATCAGAAATTAACATTATTCTGGCTCCTGCTTGCCGAACAGCATCTATTACCTCTGAATGGCGCGGACGGTCCAAAATACATACGACTATATCCGAAGCATCGACATTTTTTGCTTTCGCTACATTATTTATATTATCTGCTACAGTATTATCCAAATCGACAATGCCATCTGGCAATCCACCACCCACTGCGATTTTATCCATATACACGTCAGGCGCATTTAAAAAACCACCACGTGATGCCATTGCGATAACCGCCAACGCGTTTTGCCCGCCTTTTGCAGTGATGGTGGTTCCTTCTAGGGGGTCAAGGGCAATGTCAATCTTAGGCCCCCCTCTCCCAACTTCTTCTCCTATATAAAGCATTGGAGCTTCATCGCGCTCACCTTCGCCGATCACTACCGTACCATCAATATCAAGCGCATTTAAGGCCCTCCTCATAGCATCCACCGCTGCCTGATCTGCTGCTTTCTCATCGCCTCGCCCCATCAATTTAGAGGCTGCGAGAGCGGCGGCTTCAGTAACCCTGACTGCTTCGAGAGCTAAATTTCTATCTAATGTTAGAGACTCATCTCCGTTTTCTTCAACCATTTTTGCTCCTCTTTAAGCTAGGAATTAATTTAATCCGCCGTAAAATTCTCAATGGGTAATATTTTTGGGCTTTCCGCTACACTGTCCAACTTTTGAAACTCTTTTATAGAACTCAAAATAGATGACTCACTTGTCTCATGTGTTGTTAAAACAACAGGAACCAATTCTTCAGGGTCTCTGCCTCTCTGCAATATCGCCTCTACTGAGACGTTTTTATCTCTGAAAATTGCTGTTAAATCGGCTAAAACGCCTGGTCTATCTACGACTTTGAGTCTCAAATAATAAGATCCATGTAAACAATCAACATTAATTGGGTTTCCGTCTTCCAGGTCGAGGGCATTGACACCAAAGTTGGGCGTTCTCCTATTGGATGCTAAATCCAGAATATCCGCTATGACGGACGACGCAGTTGGACCAGCACCAGCACCACGGCCAAAAGATAGGGAAAGACCAACGCCGTCACCTTCTGCGGCCACGGCGTTAAAAACACCCTCAACTTGAGCTATTGGGGAGTTTATTGGCACCAAGCACGGTCTGACTCTTTGTTGAATACCTTCGAGTTTTCTTTCTGCTATTCCTAACAATTTTATACGAAAACCTAGTTCTGCTGATAATTCAAGATCTATTGGTGCAATAAATCTGATACCTTCAGTGTGAACACTGTCAAAATTAATTCGCGTCTGAAATGCTATCGAAGTTAAAATAGCGAGTTTGTGGGCTGCGTCGATACCATCGATATCAAAGGATGGATCTGCTTCCGCATACCCTAATTTTTGCGCATCCTCGAGAACGTCATTAAAGTCACGCCCCGTTTCTCGCATTGTCGTCAAAATATAATTACAGGTACCATTTAGAATACCATATAGTCGCGTAAACTTATTACTTGTTAACCCTTCTCTAAGAGTTTTTATTATCGGTATTCCACCAGCAACAGCAGCCTCATACCCCAGCATCGCATTCATTTCTTCCGCTTTTCTTCCAATCGCATCTCCGTGATGAGCAATCAAAGCTTTATTAGCCGTGATAAGCGACTTACCATTTTTTAGTGCGAGTTCGGCAATCTCCAGGGCTATACCTTCCGATCCTCCTATTACCTCAACAATTACATCTACATCTGCGCGATGGCACAAATCTCGTGCGTCATCAATCCAATGAACTTTAGATAGATCTATGCCTCTTTCCGCTGTTCTATTTTTTGCAGAAACAGCTGTCACCTCAATTTTTTTTCCTGATCTAGGGGATAAAAATTCACTGCGTTCAGTTAAAATTCTAAATGTTTCCGAACCTACTGTTCCCAAACCTGCTATACCTACTTTTAATATCTCAGGCATTAGCTTTAACCGAATTATTCATAGCCTTTAAAATTAACACCAAGCATCCCCCATTAACTTATTTTTAACTTATAACTGGTTTGTTTATGTTGCGGAAAGAGATATTTCAGCTCTTCGGTTTGCTCTCTCTCCGGAGGGCATTGCCTCGTTACTCACTGGTTCACTTGCACCAACAGCATCTATGATTAATCTACCTGCAGGAACTCCATGATTTATGAGTGCTTTTGCAACAGCATTAGCCCTTTTTATAGAAATATTGAAATTCGCTAGAGCATGTTGAATTGGATCCATATTCCTAGTTCGCATTGAAGCGTGCCCTTTAACATGAACGATTGCATTTTTAGTTATCGCCTCGTTTGCGATGTTTTTTATTATTTCAATGTCGTTCTCCGAAAGCCTTGACGAACCATGGCCAAAAAAGATTGCCTGCGCTCCATGATTAGCTGCGACATTAACAAACGTAAATTTCAGTTTGCCCTTAGCGCGGTTGCTCTCATCAACGATGTCTTTTGGGATATTAAAGCGAAACTTAGTTGACGATTCTTTTCCAGCAAACTGACTAGAAATATTCTTTAATTTTGGCTTGGTTGTATTTTCCACTGGCAACTTATCTTTTTTAACAAGTCTTTCTTGTTTCAATTCTTTTTTTAGTTTTGAAAAAACGGGTTTTGATATATTCGAGGTGGTGGTTTTAGATTTGCCACTGTCCATCTTGACAGAAACATTAGTTCTTTTCGTGTTTGGTGGTGCCGCGTTGGGCCAAAGATTCGATTTTCCCTTAACATAATTAGCATTGTCTCTATCGGCTATGAGTCTGTTCCGAATAACCGCTCTTTCATCATGAGAGGACATAGTCTCTGGAAGTGCTGGCAAAGAGGATAGTTTTGGATAATCGGCGCCACTATTACCGACACCTATCTCTGTAATCTTACCAATGGCATTCTCTATTTTTGAGGCACTAATTTTTAACCAATCCATTGATGGGGAATATTTCGATAGTTGGGAACATCCAACAATAACGAGCGATACCCCAATACAAAAGACTACTTTGAGACCAATTTGCATGCCAGCAGTCAAATACCTATTAACTTTCCTAAAAGAATCGAAGATCATAACCATTCCTCTATGCTCATTAATTCCACAACGACTTATTAGCACAATTAATTCTGTACAGATATAACTCGTTACTAAAGGGCAGCACTTTTTGCCCAACACTATATAAATATGTTTTTAAATTGCACTATTTTTAGGGATTTCATTTAGCTCAAATTAAGTTTCACAACGATACTGGAGGGAGACTTCTCAATAAATTATCAAGGCCAACATTGGCCTCCGCAGACAAAAATTCCAAACACTGTTGAGGGCTACCCCCTGCACTTGGGAATTGATATTCCCATTCTATCATTTTAACCGCTAATCCGCACAAACCTATTGCCAAGTTCGCCTGCTGAGATAAAATTTCTCTCTGAATGCTCTTAAATTCCGATGACCTCAAATCCTGCCAGTCAATTTGAGTTATGTTTCCCAACAACCGAAACCTGGCTTCAAGATTTTCTTTCAATTCTTTAAATTTCTGTTCTGTTTGTGTCAATTCGCGCTGTGCATTAGGATCGTTCCGCAAATTAGAATTTTTCACCCCATCCTCTGCCCATAAAAGAAACTGATCAAGTTTGGGATTATATTCACGAAATGCACTTTCAAAATAAGAGACTGACAAAAATAACTCTCCAAATTCCTGAAGGTAATTCGGCAATTCTTTTACGGAAATTTCTAGGTTTGTAGCTACTACATCCAAACGATCTTTAACCTTAAAGGGTTCTGTATTTTGTATCAAATTCAAAAGCCCACTTGTGTCTTTAATTCGGAGATTATCATCTGTGTAGAGATACTGGATCAATGGTCGGGTTATTCTACCCATCAGATCAAATAGTGTTCCCACCTTTTCATCTGACAATTTTAAAATTTGATCGTTTAATAAAGATATCTTCATTGGCCCAATGCCGCGTTTTAACGTGTAACAGTCAAAACTCGGCAAAGTGGCTAAATTATTTATCATTTTGATTTCATCACGGCTGACGTCAACTTCGTCAAACTCGATCGCAAGTTGTTTCAAGGGCATAGGACCCGAGGATGCCAATTCACTCTCTGTAAATTCAATCACAGTCTCTAAAAATACATTTTTAACAAGTCGAGCTTCTCTTAGCGTTTGAAACTTTATGTCAAACGCGCCCAAACACAGTGTGTGGAGATCATCCGTGCCTGTACTGCGGTGATAACTCACTATCTGACTTTTTTCTTCCATAAACAAGCTCCAGTAGATAGTCTAAATCACCTCATCGAAAAAGCAGTAAACACCCATTAATATATCAAACAACTTAGCTAATTCAGAGTATGAAAATAATACAATAAAACTGATTTTTAACCTAGTGATGTAGTTGATCTATTGCAGAGCAAGTATTGTGCCACTTGTTTTAAACGTATATTTTAATAGGACATCCTGGACATTTTTTTACCAATGAGGCTTTATGAATTTTGATTTTATTATTGTGGGCGGAGGTTCAGCTGGCTGTGTTTTAGCTAATAGGCTATCTGAGAACGGACTTTATAAAATTTTACTTCTCGAAGCGGGTAAAAAAGGAAACATTTGGTCTTCAATCCCAATAAGCTTTGCAACGCTGATGAATAACCCTAAAGCTAATTGGCTTTATAAATCCGAACCAGATAAAGGCTCCAATTTCCGAAGAATAGAGATACCACGGGGAAAATTAATTGGTGGATCCAGCTCAATAAACGGCATGGTATTTGTTAGGGGACAATCTCACGACTACGACCATTGGTCGCAACTAGGGAATATTGGTTGGAGTTTTCAAGAAGTACTGCCTTTTTTTAAAAAAATGGAAGCCTCTACCTTTGGTCATGATAAATTTAGGGGTAGAAACGGCCCCCTTCATGTTATCCATCCTAAAGAAAAAGGGCCACTTTACGACGCGATGTTCGCTGCCGCGCATGAAATAGGAATACAAAAAAACCGCGATTACAACGGAGAATTGCAGGATGGTGTTGCTATGACACAAGCAACAATATCCAGAGGAAAGAGACAGAGTACAGCTGTGGCTTATTTGAAACCCGCTAGTAATAGAAAAAATTTAACAATCTTAACAGACTGTTACGCGACCAAGCTAATTCTAAAAGACAAAAAATGCATAGGGGTTGAATATTTAAAGAATAATACGACTTATAAATTGCTCGCGGGTAAAGAAGTGATTGTATGTTCGGGAACGATAAACTCACCGCAATTACTTGAGCTATCAGGCATAGGCGACGGAGAAATAATAAAAAACAAAGGCATTGCTGTTGAGCACAATCTCCCAGGCGTTGGACAAAACCTCAGAGATCATTATGCACCTCGAATGAAATGGGCCATCCAAAAAAAAGGTTATACATACAACGATAAGGCACGAGGACTTGGTTTAATTTGGCAGGTTGCGCAATATATTTTCCTTAGAAAAGGATTTTTATCACTGCCCGCTGCCCCGATGAGAGCCTATGTTCGATCGCGGGAAGGTTTACTATCCCCAGATATAGGTATTTCGGTCAATCCTTTTTTAATTACCGATGGGGTTAAACTAGCGAAAGAGAGCGGTTTCACTATGGCCGTTCATGTATTGAGATCAGAAAGTACAGGGACTATACACATCAGGGACTCTAATCCTTTAACCTCCCCAGAAATAAAATTTAATTTCCTATCTAATGAAGCAGACTGCACCACCTTACTGAAAGGAATGAGGGTAGTAAGGGATTGGATACAGTCTGATGCCATGAAAGATATAGCAGGAGCAGAACTCGCTCCCGGGAAGAATATTAATTCGGATGAGGAATTTTTGGACTGGGTTCGAGATAATGCTGAAACGACCTACCATCCCGTTGGCACGTGCAAAATGGGGACCGACTCCAATTCTGTTGTTGATTGTCAGCTTAGAGTACACGGAATAGGGGGGCTACGAATTGTTGACGCTTCAATAATGCCAACACTAACATCGGGCAACACAAACGCTCCAACAATAATGATAGCGGAAAAAGCCTCAAGTATGATTTTAGAGGCTAATAGCTAGCCGCCGAACATCTTTTTACCCTTTTGTTTTTATTATTCCCATGATTAGGCAAGCGTTCAATATAAAAACAATTAACCAATGCTAGATGAAAGCCCGCCATCAACAGGCATAATCAAACCTGTTATATACTGGGCTTCGTCAGAGGCCAAAAATACCGCTGCATTCGCAACATCCCACGCCGTTCCCATTTGCCGGAGAAGTGGCACCCTGTCGTGTCGCCCTTGTCGCACTTCGTCGCGATGTACGTTTTGTTCTCTAGCGCGCCTTTCAATCGCCATCGGGGTATCCATCAATCCAGGTAAAATTGCATTTGCACGGATCCCAAATTCTGCATTTTCCATAGCAAGATGATGCGTCATCGTATTAACAGCGCCCTTTCCAGTCTTGTAGGTAATACTATTGTGGGAACATATTGATGCAATTGAAGAAATATTAATTATTACTCCGTCTTTTTGTTCCCGCATAATAGGCAGAATATGTTTACATGTCATAAACATGCCCTTTAAGTTCATTGCCATAAGCTCATCCCAAATCTTCGGATCCATATCTATTGTCGTTGTATCCCCTTCTGAGCGCCCAACATTGTTATGGAGAATATCAATCCTACCAAAGTGGCCAACACAAGCAGACGCGATATCTTTGCAATCACTCTCATCGGTGATATCTGCGGCCTGCACTTGAGCTACTCCACCTTTATCCTGGATCATTTTCAAAGTATCAGCAGCCCAGTCAGGATTTTTATCAACCAGTAAGACCTTAGCGCCCTCCTCCGCAAATCGAATTGCCGTAGCCCTTCCGTTTCCAATCGTTTCTCCTGGTTGCTGCCCCGCGCCAACAACAATTGCAACTTTGTCTGATAATCTCATTATTGTTTATCCCGCTTTGTTAAAGGATTTCCCGTTAAAGTGTATTTAGTATTCGTGATCAAATTCTCATTCATATGCCTTAGTTCGTGAATTCAATATATGACAATCGGCATTAATTTTCTCAAAAAACCATTACAAATTAGAAAATATCTTCAGCCTAATACGACTGGTTAGTTATCTTCGTTCTTTTTTGCCGATATGATGACTTTTAGGATGTTAGCTATTGTTTTGTTTCAAACCTGTTTCTATTGTCATGGATCCTCATGCGTCAGCTTTCGCTGGTTGTGATCTTTTTAATCTAAGGAATCGTTTGAACATGGATATTAATGGAAAAAAAGCCGTAATCTTTGGTGGTACCTCGGGTATCGGTCTGGCAACAACAAAACAACTTGAAGAACTAGGCGCAGATGTTATCGCCATCAGCCGTAATCCGGAAAAGGGCATGGATATTCCAGACAGTGTGACACTCAAAAAATGTGATGTGTTAAACCGCGATCATGTTCAAACAGTTCTAGAAGAGTGCGCTCCGTATGATATCCTTGTCAGCGCTGCGACAGGTGGGGCGCGGGCAGTGGGCCCATTTCTAGAAATGGACATGGACGGATATAAGGGATCCTTTGATAAGCTTTGGGGATACGCCAATGTAATTCGATACGGCACACATTTTTTAAGCAACAATGGTGCGATTGTTTTGGTCAGCGGCACTCCAGCCCGTAAAACGAAACCCGGTCAAGTCGCTATTGGCTCTGTTGGAGGTGCAGTTGAAACATTGGTTAGAGCCGTAGCACCCGAAATTGCGCCAAAACGTATAAATATATTAGCTCCTGGGACAATCGACACACCCATGGTCGCTTTTAAAGGCGCTGAGCGAGATTCATATTATACCAAGGCAACGGCGGATAATATAATTCCAAGGGCGGGCACCCCAGAGGAAGCAGCTCAAGGCATTCTTTTCCTAATTCAAAATGACTTTGTAACGGGCACGACGGTCGATGTAGACGGTGGCTGGTTATTGTCTTGATTTCTAATTTAAAGGCCTTTCGACTATAATCTTAATCCTTCATTATTTTGTCAAAATCACGAAACAAAGAAAGAGAACGCAAACCTACACTATTTCCTAGGGGGAGGGTAAAGAGCCGACACAACAACGTGGATGCTAGCCGTTAATCAAATTGAGTTTAAAATTATTATGGTGAAGGAATCGCACCATTATTAAACACATTTGGTTTATTTCAATCAGACTATAATTTTATTGAAATTTTTGAAAATTCTATGAGTAAATGGATGACTGATGAAAGCTTATCTATAGAAATTAGATAATACAACGTTTTAGGGGAAGATATGTCAAAAAAATTTAATTCAAAACTAAGAAGTCAGCAATGGTTTGATAATCCAGAAAACCCGGGAATGACTGCTTTATACATTGAAAGATCTTTAAATTTTGGATTAACACCAGAAGAGTTACGTTCTGGAAAGCCTATTATAGGGATTGCTCAGACTGGTTCTGATATTTCTCCTTGTAATAGAGTCCACATAAAATTGGCAGAAAGAGTCAGAGAAGGAATTAGAAGTGCTGGGGGAATTGCATTAGAGTTTCCAGTACATCCAATTCAAGAAACGTTAAAGAGACCAACTGCATCTCTTGACAGGAACCTAGCTTATTTAGGTTTAGTGGAAATTTTACATGGATATCCGATTGATGGTGTTGTTTTAACAACTGGTTGTGACAAAACTACTCCAGCTTGTTTGATGGCAGCTGGTACTGTTGATATTCCAGCAATAGTTTTGTCTGGTGGCCCAATGCTTGATGGATGGCATGATGGGAAATTAGCTGGTTCTGGTATGGCTGTTTGGGATAGTCGAGTAGAGTTATCTGCGGGACGGATCAATTTTGATGAATTCATGGATATAGTTACATCCTCTGCACCGTCGGACGGCCACTGCAATACCATGGGAACTGCATCTACAATGAATTCATTAGCTGAGGCTCTTGGTATGAGTTTAACAGGAAATGCTAATATTCCTGCACCATATAGAGAAAGAGGCCAGATGGCTTATAGAACTGGTCTGAGAATTGTTGAAATGGTAAATGAAGACTTAACTCCTTCAAAGATCATGACACGTAAAGCATTTGAAAATGCAATAGTTGTTAATTCTGCCATTGGAGGTTCAACAAATGCACAAATTCATATAACAGCGATCGCAAGGCACGTCGGCATCGATTTAGAAACAGATGCTTGGCAAAATGTTGGATATGACATTCCTTTAATGGTCAATGTACAACCAGCAGGAAAACACCTCTGTGAGAGCTATCATAGAGCCGGTGGAACTGCTGCTGTAATGAACGAGTTATTATCAAACAATAAAATACATGGTGACGTTATTACAGTTTCCGGGAAAAAGATGTCTTCGTGTCTAAATGGCTATAAAATTAAAGATAAAGATGTAATTACGGAATTCAAAAATCCTTTAAAAAATAGAGCAGGATTTATTGTTTTAAGTGGAAATTTATTCGAATCCGCAATAATGAAAACTTCAGTTATCTCTGATGAATTTAAAGAAAAGTTTTTATCCAAACCAGGAAAGGAGGGTATCTTAGAGGGTATAGCTATAGTTTTTGAGGGATCTGAAGATTATCACGATAGAGTAAATGATGAATCATTAAATATGAATGAGAACAGTATCCTTGTAATTAGGGGGGCTGGTCCAATAGGTTGGCCGGGTTCTGCTGAAGTAGTGAATATGCAACCATCAGATAGATTGATTAAAAAAGGGGTTATCGAACTACCATGTATCGGGGACGGCAGACAGTCTGGAACTTCAGGAAGCCCTTCAATATTAAATGCATCACCAGAAAGTGCTATTGGGGGAGGATTAGCATGGTTAAAAACGGGCGATACTATTCAAATTGATTTAAATAATTTTACGGCAAATATGTTAGTGGACCCGGATGAGATAAAAAATAGAAAAAAAGATGGACCTCCAAAGTACCCGGAACATCAAACACCTTGGCAAGAAATCTATAGAAATCATGTTGGTCATATGTCTGATGGCGGGGTTCTAGAAAATGCGGTCGCTTATCAAAAAGTAAAAAATTCTTTACCAAGAGATAACCATTGATTACCCAGACTGCTTGCAGAATTTGTTATCAATAATTGCACAAGATTAGTATGAACAGATTTCAAACAAGAAGAAATTGAATGTTATTAAACGACCAGTTAATGCTTAAAAGAAACCATACGAGCTCTAACATTCTCTAGCTAGTTTGCGATAAAAAAACGGGCTGCTAAAATGCAACCCGTTGCTTTATGGGTGTTGAATATAAAAGGTGAATTATCGCTTAGAGAACTGGAAGCTCCGTCGCGCTTTTGCTCTACCATACTTCTTACGCTCTACGACCCTAGGATCACGAGTTAAAAAGCCACCTTTTTTCAACGCTGTCCGAAGGCCAGGCTCAAAATAGGTTAAAGCCTTAGATATCCCGTGCCTGACAGCTCCTGCCTGGCCAGACAAACCACCCCCGGTGACAGTACAAACAACATCAAATGCATCAACGCGTTCCGCAACGTCAAACGGCTGCCCGATGAGCATACGTAGAACCGGCCGCGCGAAATATGTCTCTACTTCTCGCCCGTTTACCGTAATACGACCTGCCCCTGGTTTTATCCAAACTCTGGCAATCGCGTTTTTTCTTTTACCGGTAGCGTAAGCTCGACCGAAGGCATCGAGTTTAGGTTCTCTAACCAATACAATCTCTTGCTCCTCTTTCAGAGCGCCGAGAGCCTCTAATCCGCTAGGAGCCGCATCATCTGATCCAGTCGCCACTAAATCCGCTTCAACTGGAACCACTGTCTCCTCAGTCACTACTTCTGTTTCGTCAGTCATTACTACCTCTTATTCTTCGCGTTCATTGAACCAACATCCAACGTTTCGGGCTGCTGGGCCTCATGCGGATGCTCTGAACCGCCATAAACTTTTAGATTTCCCATTTGCACCCTGCCAAGAGGGCCCCGTGTAATCATCCGCTGAACTGCTTTTTGAATGACGCGTTCTGGATGGTCCCCATCTAGTATTTTATCCGCGGTCCGCGATTTAATGCCTCCAGGATATCCTGTATGCCAATAATAGGTCTTGGCAGTTCTTTTCGACCCTGTTAACCGAACCTTCTCAGCATTAACAATGATGATGTTGTCGCCGCAATCCATATGAGGAGTAAAAGTTGGTTTATGCTTGCCACGTAAATACATAGCGACGATTGTAGCAAGGCGGCCAAGGACTAATCCTTCTGCATCGATGATCCACCACTTTTTTTCAATCTCGCTCGGTTTGGCCGAGTAGGTTCGCATCTAAGTTACCCTTTAAAATTGTTTTCTATATATGCCTCTAAGTGTAAGAGAGTGTTAGGTTTTAAATTCTTTAATGCGTTAAAGTCAAGACGAATAATAAAGAAAAATCAATAACATAAAACTACGGTACCTAATTACCTCACTGCATTCAATCTACAGACCCTTCATTTAACACCGCCGACTTCATGATCCGTTCTTTCCATTTCTAACCCAAAGGAAAGTGCCGGTACCTTTAATCTCTTTTAATTCTTCGGTGGTATAGAATAGGTAGATGTCACATGACACACAATGCTATCTGGATCCTTCTCCGAAAACATATTAACCTGCCCGTAAGCGAGTCGTCGTCCTAATTTTATCAAGTTGCCTTCAGCAATAAGATCAGAAGGACCTGGTTTCCTCAAAAAATTTGCGTTGAGGTTCGTTGTCACAGCGTCTTTAACTATTCCAATTCGCGATAATATACAAACGAATACAACAATATCACCCAACCCCATCATAGTGGGACCACTTATGGTACCGCCAGGTCTTAATGACGATGCATCAAATGGGAGACGCGCTCTAACTAAACTATCTGAAACAACTTCAAAAATTATACCCAGCTCAGCAACCGCTGGGATGTCCTCAGATATCAGGTCTGTAACCTCCTTGATACTTACCAACGACATTCTTTTCTGATCCTTTTTCTAGGCCATTTTATAGTTACAAATTGATCAAACCTTCAAGTCACCAGTATAATTTTACCCGCATATTGCCTCGACAAGAGTGCTTTCATTGCCTCAGCAGCGTTTTTTAACTGAAACACTTTACCTGTGTATGGTTTCACAGCACCCTGTCTGTAAAGATCCGCCGCCTCTTGAACAAAACTCGCGCCATATGCTGGGTCCTTCTCAGTCTGAGCTCCGTATACAACCCCTACTACTGATATATTTTTCACGAGTATTAAATTTGCTGGAACCTGCTGTATCCTTCCCGATGCAAAACCAATAATTAACATTCGGGCCTCCCAATTAACGGCTCGAATTGCTTGATCAAATGCATCCCCACCTACCGCATCATAGACCACATCAGCACCTATACCTTCTGTTATCTCTCGAACTCGATCTTTAATACTTTCTGCTTTGTAATCGATAGCAAAGTCTGCTCCGTGCTTAAGTGCTACACCACATTTCTCTGCTCCCCCGGCCGCAGCAATAACCCGGGCCCCCATTTGTTTTCCTAATTCTACAGCAGTTAAACCAACCCCACCTGCCGCGCCCAAAACTAATAAAGTTTCTCCTTTTTTCAATCGCCCCCGATGTTTTAAGGCAAAATTTGATGTTCCATAGACTGTTGGAAAACCAGCAGCAGTGACATCATCCATTTCATCAGGTATTGGGACCAACCATTCACTATCTACGAGGGCCTCTTCGGCAAACGCTCCTCCTCCACGCATGAACGCCATCACACGTTGCCCGATTGTCAAAGGACGCGAAACAGCTGATCCTATTCCGATAATCTCACCAGCTACCTCCATTCCCGGTATGAAGGGAGGTTCAAGTTTGGATTGATACCTGCCAGCGATTTGTAACGTGTCGGCAAAATTTAAGCCTGCTGCCTTGACCCGAATGTGGACGTCGTTGGGACCCGGGGTTGGTGCTTTGGTTTCGCTTACACCCAAATTTTCTGGGCCTCCTAATTTATTACAAAAAACAGCTTTCATTTATTCAATCACCTTGCATCAAAAAATCATCAATAATTAGAGTTACAACTTATGATGAACCAAGTGTAGTCTAAAGATCCACTTCTATTTAATACAAGTATCAAGATATCTTATCTCCTGCCTAATGAAAGGATTGTCATAATGCGAATCTTACTAGAAAAAGACGGTCCGCACATAGCTATTATTACTATCGACAACGAGAAGAAACTTAATGCTATGTCCCGTGAAATGATGCACCGCTTGGGAAACGTTTGGGATGAATTATCGCAAGACGAAACAAGATGTATAATATTAACCGGATCGGGCGAACGTGCATTCTGCGTAGGAGCTGATATATCAGGTGATTTAGAAGCAACGCCGGAGATAAGCAAAATTGTCAATCATGCATTACTTAAAACAGATATTTATAAAAAGCCAATAATAGGAGCAGTAAATGGAGATTGTATTGGAGGAGGATTAGAACTTCTGCTTCCAACAGACATTCGCGTCTCGAGCCCCAATGCTAGGTTTGGTTTGCCCGAGGTAAAGTGGTCAATCTATCCTTTTGGAGGAGCAACTATAAAACTTATCCAACAGATTGGATATGTGCAGGCAATGGATTTATTATTGACCGGGAGATTAATTTCGGCTGAGGAAGCTTGGAAAATTGGTCTAATAAATGATATTCAAAAAACAGGTTCCGTTCTAGATTGGGCGTTGAAAAAAGCAAACATGATCGTTGCCAACAGCCCATCAGCGGTGCAAGCCGTTAAAACACAAATCAGTTCCAGCATAGCTGAACACGCAAGATCAAGAGAGGACTTGGACCAGAAACTTGGAGATCAAGTCCGGGCCGACCCAAATTTCGAAGAAGGTGTGAATGCATTTCTTGAGAAACGCCAGCCAAAATATTAGTTTAATTTTATGAGTGAAATTCTACGACCTGTTAGCGATACGCTTGGCGATTTACTGGATGAACTTGCTGCACAACATCCTGAGAAGGAAGCTATTATTTTTGAAAACCATCGGATCAATTATAAAAATCTCAAGGATAAAGCGGATCTTTTAGCGTGTTCTCTGATTCATCTTGGAGTGAAACCAGGAGATCGGGTGGCACTATTGGCACCGAATAGACCCGAATGGATCATAGCAACGTTTGCAATCGCCAAAATAGGGGCAATCATCTCTGCTATAAGCACTTTCTCCACGCCCAGTGAGTTATCTTGGACATTGAAAAATTGCAGCGCAGTTGCGCTCATCACCGTCCCTTCATTCAAAGGAAATGAGTTTTTAAAGGAGATAACAAACCTTTTACAGAAAAACTCAAGAGAAAATTCTAACGATTTAAATATAGACGCGTTACCAAACTTAAGGGTTTTGATTTCTCTCGATAAGACTACCGACGACCGTGCGATCGGATGGGATGATTGCATAGCGTACTCTAAAAATATTTCTGTAGCTACTTTGCAAGAACGGCAAGAAAAAGTCTCAAAAAATGACTTATGTTATATTCTGTACACTTCTGGTTCTACTGCAGAACCTAAAGGGGTTACTCTTGCTCACGGAAACGTTATAGCTAACGGTTACGACATAGGCAGACGGCAAAATCTTAGTGATCAGGATATACTATGGTTTGCTATTCCCTTATTTTGGTCGTTTGGATCAGCTAACGCCCTCCCCGCTATTATGACGCATGGTGGCAGCATAGTATTACAAGAGAGCTTTGAACCTGCAGCAGCCATTGAATTGATAGAGAAGGAGAGATGTACCGTCTTTTACGGTATGGCTAATATGGCTCGGTCAATTAGAGAAAATGATGGATGGTCATTGCAAAAACTTAAGTCTATGAGGACAGGTTTAACGATTGGGTTACCTGAAGACATACAAATGATAATTGATACCATGAGCACACCGGAATTGTGTAATGTTTATGGTTCAACTGAAACATATGGCAATGCATCGGTTTGTTCATCGGCCGATTCAATAGACTTGAGGCTAAAATCACAAGGCTTACCATTACCAGGGATGAAAATTAGAATAGTTGACCCTGAGACAAAGACCCCCGTACCTTCAGGAGAGATTGGCGAGATTACCGTGGCAGGGTATGTTACGCCTGGCTATTTCAATGCTCCCGAACTAACCGCTCAGACTTTCGATAAAGATGGTTACTTTTTAACAGGTGATCTAGGAATTATAGGAAAAGATGGACGGGTTTACTTTAAAGGAAGACTTAAGGAGATCATCAAAACTGGCGGCGTTAATGTATCTCCTTTAGAAGTAGAAGGTGTCATCCTAAAACACCCTAATGTAAAACAAGCTTTTGTCTTGGGCGTGCCTCATAAGCAAAAAACTGAATCAGTAACAGCGGTGATTGAGTTAAATAACACCAGCAAAACAAATCCCTCGGAAATCCTTGCTTTTTGCCGAAATAAACTCGCATCCTACAAAGTACCGCTATCGCTTCTCATTAAAAGCAATAATGAGCTCCCGAGAACTTCGACAGGTAAAATAAATAAACCGGCCTTAAGACAAGAAATAATTGAGGAGCTATCGGCGACACAATTCATTTCCTAACACTTAAAAAAAAACTAGCCGATTGTCGACTTTATGTTTTCCTCTGGGGCCTCGGGGATATCGTCAAAAGATGCATAGTTCAAAGAGTGAAGGTTTGCATAGAGTCCTTTTTTCAATAGTAATTCCTCGTGAGTGCCTTCTTCAAATATTCTTCCATCTTTCAATACTATAATCCGGTTACATCCACGTATGGTTGCTAATCTATGGGCGATTACAAGTCCTGTCCGCCCCTCAAGAAGCTTTCGAAGTGCAATTTGAATTTGCATCTCTGTATAACTATCAATACTTGCAGTCGCTTCGTCCAACAAAAGTATTTTCGCATCAGCCACAATGGCTCTTGCGAAACTGATCAATTGTCTTTGGCCTAGAGATAAATTTGCCCCTCTTTGCTCTAAAATCGTATTATAGCCAGCTGGCAGGTCTTCAATAAAATCGTGGGCGCCAACTGCCTTGGCGGATGCAGTAATTTCTTCGAATGTGGCTTCATCACATCGGTATTTAATATTTTCTAGTATTGTACCAGTGAAAAGAAAAGGTTCTTGCAAAACCATAGAGACTTGCTCTCCCAAAGAATCTTGCGTTACATCGCGAACATTCTCGCCACCAACGAAAATGCTTCCTTCCAAGGCATCATAAAACCTATTAACTAATGCAGTGATGCTTGTTTTTCCGGACCCAGTTGGGCCTACTAAAGCCACAGTTTCTCCAGGGTTTATTTTAAAATTAATATTATGGAGAATTGGCTGTTCTTTTTCGTACCCAAAAGTCACATCTTTGAATTCAATACTTCCATCACAATCTGACAATTCTTTTGCATCGGTTTTATCTTTGATGGAAATAGGAACATCTAGAACCTCCAATATCCTCTGACCCGAAACCATAGCGCGTTGCATGAAACTATAATGAAGTGTCAATGATCTAATCGGGTCAAAAAACCTTTGAACATAAAAAATAAATGCAACCATCACTCCTAGGTCAAGTTTAGATTCCATTACTTGCGCACCACCGAATACAACCACAATTGCCATTGCACTGCCGGTAAGCATATCAACGATGGGAACATTAAATTGCGCAAATTTGGCAGCACGCAAATGTGCTTGCATATTTTCTCCTGCCCTATCCATATATAAGGCATAGTTGGTTTTTTCTCTCGCCATCCCCTGCACTGTGCGTACACCATGTATTGCTTCCGCCAACGCTCCGTTAGTCATAGAATTCAATTCCCGAGCTCGCATGAACGCCGCACGAGCCCGCGGCAACCAAATAAACCGAACGACAAATAGTGTGGGCACAATACAAAGTGTAAGAAGAGCTAAATTTAGATCTAAAACCAACAGAACCGTTATGATGCCTACTAGCAAGACGAGGTCTCCAACAGCGAAAACAGATGTCTCAAGAAATTCCTGTAACGAATTGACATCGCTTTGTAATCTCGACATTAATCTTCCAACTTCTGTTTTATCCATGAAGGAAAGAGATACCCTTTGAAGATGGGAAAACATGTCACGCCGTAAATCTATTAATACCCGCTCGGCTGCTCTCCCTACTAGATTCTCTTGAAGGAAATTAGCCACATAATTAATAGTAATAGCTAAACCAAAAACAATAACACTTAGCTCTAAAACAGATTGATCCTTTTTTTCAGCAACCAAGGCGTTATCTATTATATGTAAAATAACTAGAGGGATTGATATTTGGGTAATCGTGAAAATTAATACAGCTACGACAGCGAGCCAAAGAGATTTCTTGTACGGTTGGCAATAGGACAGAAATCGACGAATAACAATACCATCAAAAGCTTTTCCAAACATTTCTTCATCATGGCTGATTTGCGACCCAACTACAGCTTTGGGCGGTTTTGCAAAAATATTGTTATCTGTCATGCGTTTTGACCCAAGGCACCTTTTTTGTCATTTTGATCGGAACCTGACCGGGCTTGAAGTCGAAACAGCTCGTAATACCGGCCTCTCTTTTTTATTAATGCGTTGTGATTACCACGTTCAATAATCTTACCTTTATCCAAGAATAGAATTTCATCGGCATGCATCAAAGAACCTAGACGGTGGGATACAATAATAGTTGCTCGCTCTTCAGTATCTTTCTTTAAAGCCTGTCGAATTTTTTGCTCTGTGCCTGAGTCAATCGCTGCTGTTGAGTCATCAAATACGATAATGCCTGGCTTCAAAATAATTCCACGCGCAATCGATAAGCGTTGACGCTGTCCGCCCGATAACGACACACCCCTTTCTCCTATGAGGGTTTCATAACCGATTGGGAGACGCGCCACATAGTCATGCAATTGGGCCGAAGTATTAGCTACAGTGATGCGATCGCCATCGGACCATGGGTCACCATATGCTATGTTATTCTCTATCGAGGCAGTAAAAAGAAACGAGTCCTGTTGAACCACCGAAACAAATTGCCTAAGCGACTCTAAGGAAATGTCCCGTATATCCTGGTTATCGATCGTTATACTTCCGCTTGAGACATCGTAAAAACGAGGAATTAAGTTGGCAATGGTGGACTTTCCAGAACCTGGTGGGCCAACAATTCCAAGAGTTTTTCCGGGGGCTATCGTAAAGTTGATTCCAGATAATGTATTCTTGGCCTCTAGTCCTGAGGAAAAACTAAAGTCCACATTATTAAATTTAAGAACGCCACCCGTTATTTTTAAAGGAGATGCATTTTGTTCGTCTGAAATGTTCGGCTGCCGATCTATAACTTCAAATAAACGAGCCCCACATGTTGAAGCTCGCGCAAACGAGTTTACGAGCATACCTATTTGGCGCACGGGCATCTGAAGTATCGTCATAAAAGCCAAAAATTCAGCCAGCCTACCAACAGTAATTTCGCCCTCGATAACCTTAAGACCGCCTAACCAAACAACCAACCCCATAGCGACAAAAAATGAAAAGCTCATGACTGTTGTACTGCCAACCCGCACGCTTACCCTTTCTAACGCCACCTTTAAAGTATTATTCGAAGCCTCCTCAAACAATTTAAGTTCGTGTTTTTGGCCTGAAAACGCTCTAACAACGCGTATACCCGTAAGGTTTTCTTCCATTAACCGGGTAAGCACCCCCAGCTTTTCTTGCATAAGCAACCACATCCAACGCAGTTTTAGTCGAGCTAGCGAGGATCGCCATCCGACGAATGGGACAAACGATAACGCGAGGATGGTGAGTAGCAGATCTGTTTTCAGCATTAACAATGTCGCTCCACCAATTAATACTATCAACATCACGAGGCGAACAATACCTGTACTGATAAACATCCTAACGCCTTCTAAATCCAGCATCCCGCGGGTAATGAGGTCGCCAGTGTGAACCCTGTCATGGAACCCGAACGAAAGTCTCTGGATATTTTTATAAAATGCTAAGCGAAGTTCATATCCAATACAGTGACCAATGGCTTCACCATGATAATTCTGCAACATGGTGAAGAGCCCTCTCAATATACTGAAAAGAACAATCATGTAAGCCGCCGACCATAAAGCTGCCTGTGGATCAACAGCAACGTTATTAGTATCTAAAAGCAAACCTTGGGCATAATCCACCGCATCGCCAACATAGCGGGGAATGAACAACTGAAAGACGCACGCAGCAATTGTAGCGCTCAGCGCAATAAACATCCTAGTTGAATGCGCAAAGCCCATTTTTGCAATTCTGACTAATAGACCAAATTCGAGTTTATTGCCTTCCGCAAATTGCTCTGCCCGAGGTGTATTATTTAATCCTATTTCAGTGACTGAGGATTGATCACTGTTATTTACAGAACTCACAGAACAAAACCTTTTTAAAAAAGATCCGGCGTAATATTATTACCTAGATCTCTTATCGTAATTAATTGTAACTTTTAGACATCCCATCGGCAGGGTCTGCGAAAGCCGAGTAAGGTGGGTAAGGATATCTTAATCCATTCTTAGCAAGATGCTTCATCCCCTCTACTCCCGTTACAAACTCGTCAGGAGGACAAGCCATTAACAACTCATCATCGGCGACACCACCATATCGACGTTCTGCATAACAGGGTAACGCTAGGCTGGTCTTGCGAGTGGACAAAGCACGTCCCCAACTATCGGCACAGGCACTTTCTCCCGTCATAGTGAAATCATATCGCTTATAGTTGTGATACTGTAAACCATTAATAAATAATATCATTTGGCCAGGTGAGGCGTAAAACAGACAAATATCCGGGGGGTCTAATCTTGCTGACCTTAACGGAGATGCCGCTAAACCGCTATAACGACCACTCTTTACTCTCGGCATCTGCTTTTGATGCTCCGCTGCTGCTTCTTGATTTCCAAACCAAACACCATTCATCTTTTCCCCAGACCCAACATCATCAGGGATTGCTTCCAATCCAATATTAGCTCCACAGCTCGAACCCGGACGCAAATTATCTTGAACGATACCTAACGTAAAACCAGCTGTTCTAACCTGGGTTACCAGTTGACATGTTGTAAAAAACTTTCCATCAGAGGGTGTGCGCAACCCTTTTATTGAGAGCATCTCTTCAGAATCCTCAAATAATTTCATTCCAAAGGGAAATGTTCTAAGCTTTATAAGGTCCACTAAGCCTTCAGCCGCATCCTTGACCTCTTCTCCAGATGGCATCCTATTCTCTTGATGTGAATTAGCATCATCTATTGTACTCATTTTCCGTTCCCCCATGTTATGACTATTTATTTACTTTGCATCCTCTAGGATCATATCCGATGCCTTCTCAGCTATCATAATTGTTGGCGCATTCGTATTACCTGTTGTGACCGTAGGCATAATTGATGCATCCACCACCCTCAATCCTTCAATACCATGAACTTTAAGACGTGAGTCGACAACGGCCATAGGGTCCTCTCCCATTTTACATGTGCTTACCGGATGATAGATGATACTGCCGTTGTCTCGGGCGAATTTTTCTAACTCATCATCTGACTGCAACATTCGTCCAGGCACTGTTTCTTCCACGCTGAAAGGCTTAAAAGCCGGCTGATCTAAAATTTCTCTTGCCTGCCGGAATCCAGCTATCATAACTCGAATATCGTCTGGGTCTGAGAGGTAGTTAGGTCGAATTAGCGGCCTAGTTAAAGCATCAGAAGACTCTGCCATTATCGTCCCACGGCTGGATGGACGTACAGGACAAACGACAACTGTCATGCCTCCTTCTTTTTCCAACTCACCATGTGTTTTTTGGGAATAACTTGCAGGGGTAAACAATAACTGTATATCAGGACTGGAGAGCCACTCGCGGCTCCTAGAGAAAACCATTGCGCTTGTTATACCAAATGTCAATGCACCTTTTCCTTGAAAAGCCCATGACCCTATTTCCCTAAGCAGTCTTATTCCGCGGCTCAATTGATTAATTGAGACGGTATTCTTAACCCTGTGACTCACCCGTGATACATAATGATCTTGCAAATTTTGACCAACTCCCGGCAAATCATGAACAGTCTTTACACCAATTGACTGAAGATGATTCTGAGGACCAATACCGGAAACTTGTAAAATATGCGGTGAATTAACAGCACCACCCGATAAGACGATTTCCTTCCCGGCAAAAATTTCGTGTTCTTTTCCTTTCTGTGTAAATTTTACACCTATACATTTTTTGCTCTCAAAAATAAGTCCCGTTACAATAGCTTCCGTTTCAATTCTAACACTTCGTCGTTTTTTAGCCCGAGAAAGGAAGGTCCTCGCCGTTGAACCCCTAAACCGTCCCTTTCTCGTCATTTGAGAGTAACCAACCCCCTCCGGCATAGACCCATTAAGATCAGAGCTTTTAGTGTGACCGGCCTGTTGACCCGCCTCTACGAAGGCGTGAGTTAAATCCAAAATTGTACGGTAATCCTCAACTTCTAGTGGACCGTCTGTTCCACGATGGTCTGGTTCTCCTCCATTTTTATAATTTTCTGATTTTCGAAAATATGGAAGGACATTATCAAACGACCACCCCTTGCAACCCATTTGTGCCCAGCCATCATAGTCAGCGGGGTTACCTCTGACATATAGCATTCCATTAATTGAACTAGAACCACCCAATACGCGCCCCCTTGGCCAATGTATTCTTCTGTTACCCGATGATTCCTCTGGTTCTGAAGAATAATTCCAATTCACTNTGGGGTTGGAGAGCAAATGNAAAACACCTGCAGGNATATGAACCATGGGATGAACATCTTTGGGGCCCGCNTCCAATAAAATTACCGAGTGNCCCNTCTCACTCAATCTATCAGTGACAACACATCCNGCAGAGCCNGCTCCAATAACNATATAATCTGCATCGTATTCCATCNGAAAACCTATTCTAAAATNTTGATAAAACTTGATNTGAAAATCGATCCATTGAGGCCAGCGTGGCCTCTAAACTCTCAGGTTTAGCTAATTGAAACATNAATATCTCAACACCNAACTCTTTCATTNTGTTTATATCATCCTCNATCGCATCAGCNCCNCCAGTCATNATNTGCCGNTCCCCTTCNTGAGGTGTCTTTCTATCTTTTACTTCATGGTCCCAGTTACTCCAAAAACCTAAATCTAGACTTTCAGGATCCCTATCTGNTTCTGCAGAAATTTGCTTTAAAGATGACAANCCATTGGCATATTTNGNNGNAGTATTTAATGGNAAATTGGGATTTGCACCTATCGGGAACCAGCCATCNCCCAATCTNACCGCTCGCCTTTTTGCCGCAGGGCTTTCCCCACCAATCCACAGNGGAGGGTGCGGTTTTTGGATGGGTTTGGGCTCAAATTTAATATCTTTAAAACTATTATATTTTCCNGAATAGGANGGNAGNGGTTCTGTCCACAANTCCTTGAATATNTTTAAATATTCATCAGTNACCTTTCCNCGCTCTTTAAACGGTTCNGTGCCAATGGCAACAAACTCTTCTTCCATCCANCCTGCCCCGCATCCAATTGTNACNCGNCCATTTGATAAAACATCNATAGTTGAAATGGTTTTGGCGGTATGNACAGGGTTTCTNTGTGGNACAACCATAACTGANGATAATATTCGTATTTTTGATGTNACCGCCGCAANGTATGACATTAGAGTCAGTTGCTCNAAACACTCACCNTCTGGAGGAAACGGTGGTTCCCCNGTATCCGANTATGGATAAACTGCCTTNATTTCNTTNGGNATCACNATATGATCNGCAACTGAAACATAACCAAGTNCTANTTTCTCTGCCTTTTCGAGAACTGTCTTTATCGCATCAGGCTGAGCTAACGGCCCTCGGGTGGGTAAACCAAATCCAAANATCATCTCAACTCCCCCAACAANATCAAAAAAAACAANTAATAANTTTAGAGTAATGGCCTAATTTCTGATCCAAACCATTCAATTAGGTCCAAGGTCNCTGCAAGNCTGGGNCNTTCCATTCGAAAAATCATCGTATCAAGCCCAACATCACGAAAACTCTCGATATCACTCACNATATCACTCGNNNTTCCTGTAAAAATCTGNCGTTTCCCNCCTTCACCNGTNATTNGNTCCGCTGANATTAACCCAGTGTAAAAGAAACCTAAATCAAGTTCGGAAAANTCTCTTTTTTCNTCGTCACAAAGNTCCCGCAAAANATTNAACCGAGTATTTAAGCTTTCNGANCTNTCTATNCGAAACTTTGGGTTATTTGCNGCTGGGAACCANCCGTCACCTAATCGAGCTGTTCTTCTAAGGGCCGCTTTACTTTCTCCACCTATCCAAAGTGGNGGATGCGGTTTTTGAACNGGCTTTGGCTTAAAATGTATNTTTTCGAAACTNGCGTACTCNCCATGNTATTTNGGNTTNTCTTTTGTCCANAACTCTNTGAAAATNCGCAANTATTCATCTGTAACTTTTCCACGTTCTTTGAACGGTGGGGCNCCAATTGCATCCATTTCTTCTTGCATCCAACCTGCTCCNCAACCAACTATTATTCGACCTTTNGAGAGNACATCAGCTGAAGAGATTATTTTCGCTGTTAAAACAGGTTCACGATAAGGGACNACCATCACNGAAGTCAGTATTTTTATACNTTCAGTTTTNCCNGCAATGAACGTTAATGCCGTCAACTGATCATGGCAATCAACCACAGACGCTCCTGCCCAGATACCATCCTCCGAATAGGGNTAAGTGCTATCTATNCCCGCTGGAACGATAATGTGATCGTTTGGAGCTACTATATCAAATCCCGATTGCTCGCCTTTTTGGACGATNGCNGTTAATCCCTCTGGNTCGGANGCAACTCCTCTCAACATTAATTGAAAACCAAATTTCATATAATCAATCCATTCGCTTAAGANACGNTAATTAATNTAGCTTCAAATTACTATTCAAGGCTCTTTTAATTCCGATACTCTGGATAAAACTTTTTCAATAATTTGTTCCGTNTGNTCTTCCATTTCCGAGTCNCCNTTTCCAATGGGNCGCAATATAAATTTAGAAACTCCATGGCTCACATACTCTTGAATACGATTTAGAATTTCATCNCCATTGCCAACGACAAGGCCTCTNCTGGCTTCTTTTCCTGTCCGAGCTTCNAANTCTGCAGCNATCTTTTTCACCGGCTCTTCATCCCANGTNCCAAACCTAACTCCAAACCCNGCNCTAAANTGATCANGGTCCATNGGCCTTTTATGCTTNTCGGCCGATGATAATATTTTNTNGACCACTAAACCTGCTTCTTGCGGAGTATCAAANGCTGCCTGCCAGCCTGTNCCATATCGTCCCGACCGCTCAATCGCNGCATCAGAACTACCACCAATCCACAANGGCAACGGCTTTTGAACTGGNAGCGGGGAAATACAAGCTCTATCATANTTAAAGTGNTTNCCTNGATATGAGACTTCNTCNCCTTCCCANANCGCCGTNATTATTTCTAGTGCTTCGTTCATTCTTCTTCCACGCGCTTTTGTATCTGTTCCAGATCCGANCCAATCTCTTGACCTATTGCTTCCAAGACCAAAGGCNGGCAAAAGTCTACCGTNTGATAAATAATCTATTGTCGCGCATTGCTTAGCCGTCATAAGCGGATCGCGTAANCCCAAAGAGGCCACATTCATACCGAACTTTATTTTTGTTGTTGCTCCCGCGAGCCCGGCCATAACCGTAAGGCATTCTAAAAAGGGTTCTTTGGAAATAAGCCGGTCTGTTTGCCANAGAGANTCGATCCCAGCCGTATCGCAGCGTTTTACCCACTTCCAATANCCCTTTGCGGACGTAAACGTATATGCCGCCATTCCTAAACCNAGACCTATTGNCATTCTTACACCCTTTTNAATATTTNCTAATTAAGTAACGGAACAACATCATTCAAAAATCTATCNAANTGCCCCTTNTGATCTCNTGAAGCAATTCGAAGGGCAATGTGTTTTACNCCACTTCCNTTATATTCNGTTAGAGCTCTNGCNCAATCCCGTGGGGNNCCATGCGCTGTCCAATCCCTCGTCCGATCGGNCGAAAATTGTATATTATAATAGTCTGCCAANAAACTTCCTGCTTCCTCNAGNGCTATCGANGGGTCNTCNTTAATACAAATATTGACAACNAATGCATTATCCATGTTTTTCTCTTGNNTATTAGATTCTCTNGCNGNTTTTAAAATTTTTTCCCANGCTTTNAAGAATGTNTGAGGTGTTACCGAGTGTGTCATCCACCCATCGCAAATTTCCCCCACACGTTTTAGGGTTTTTNNTGGNAGAGAACCAGTCGAACTACCTGTNGCCAATCTNGTTATNTTTGTCGCCGCCCATATAGGATAATCATTTCTAATNGGTTTTGGTTCTATCGAAACACCTTCGAAGTCATGGAAAANNTCGNAGCAGTCTACTTCATTGTCACGCCATAGTTCTCTGAGCAGTTTAATCCTCTCCCACATNAGTTTCCNGCGATCAGCAGGATCCACACCCGTATTACGGCCTTCATTAATCCAAGCTTCACCNCTGCCCCCNCCAGCGCAAGCAACCATTANAGATCNGCCTTTCGCTANTTGGTCNAGACTGGCCCACTGATAAGCNAAATCAAGAGCTCCTCGTTGTGTGAAACTNCCCATGCAGGCTGGGCCAANCCTGACACGACTAGTTCGAGACGCNACAGCAGAGAGNAGAACAATCGCATCTAATCTTGGATTTGTTAGAAACGCNTCACCAGCCCAAACTGTNTCAAATACGCCNCTTTCCTCNGAATAAACTCCCAAATCAATCAAATCAGAAGGCGTACAATAATCTAAAACAGGACCACGATTAGAAAGTATAATTCCATATGATGGANCATTATCGCTCATTTTTCACCCTCAATAAAACTAATCCTCACTCTGCCAGCTGCTGAANCTTTTNTTCNGATATACTGAAAAACTGAGGTTTGACTTTTTTTGAATATTTTCGCACAGGGTTNTTGACCACNTCATCCAGAGGCATCGCGCTATATGATTTTNCTTCCTGCACTTTATTAACNTNTCCNTANAGCGTTGATCGCTGNCTNGGGTNCCTTCCTAATTTTTTTANTAACGCATCCATCTCANCAGGTGNCAATTCTTGNCCATGGCTTGCCCCGGCNGANCTTGTTATTGTCTCATTCATNAACGTGCCACCAAGATCATTNGCCCCNGATTCCANACAAATACTNGCTCCTGTTGGACCNAGTTTTACCCANGATGTCTGTATATTCTGAATTAAAGGATGTAATGCAAGNCGCGATACTGAGTGAATAAGAACTGTTTCGCGCCAACTAGGACCNCGCCTAGCCCAGCCCTTCANATAAATNGGGGCCTCCATATGCACAAANGGAAGTGGCACAAATTCNGTTATTCCCCCTGTTCGAGATTGTAAATCTCGAAGTCTAANTAAATGACGCGCCCAATGGGTAGGAGTTTCNACATGCCCAAACATAATAGTAGAAGTCGTCTTTAAACCAACTTTATGCGCAGTCTCTATAACTTCGAGCCACTGAGANGTATTCACTTTGTCCGGACATAAGATTGCACGGACTTCATCATCCAAAATTTCTGCCGCAGTACCTGGCAGACTGCCCAAGCCCGCATCTTTAAGTTGACCTAAGAATTCATCCAATGAAAGACCTAATGTGTTGGCCCCTTGGTACACTTCTAACGGCGAGAACGCATGAATATGCAGATCGGGTAGTATGTTTTTCAATTGTTTGGTGATATCCAAATAAGTATTTCCGTCATACGCAGGATGAATGCCTCCCTGCAAGCACACCTCAGTCGCACCTCTATCCCAGGCTTCAACTGCACGTCGTGAGATTTCTTCAATGGTTAGGTCATAGGGTTTTCCCCTAAGTGACTCTGCAGTTTTACCTTTTGAAAAAGCGCAAAATTTGCATCCAAAATAACAGACATTCGTATAATTAATATTTCTATTTACAACATATTGCACAGACTCGCCGTTAACTTTTTTTCTCAATTCGTTGGCTGCCTGGACTACTATGTCAAATTCACCGTCTCGAGCATGAAATAATCTTGTAATGTCCGGCTCGTCGAGTTCGTTTCCAGATAAAGCATTATCTAAAATTATATCTAGTTTACGGTCTCTCACAAATCCTGGTGTGATATTTATTTTAGGAATAGGATTGTCTATCGCCTCCGCCCGTCCCGGCGACCAGTTTTCCGTTCTAGCTAAACCATCAGCGTCCGAAAGCGCCAGAACAGTTCCAGTAAACGCCTTGTCTAACCAGTTATCAGCTTCTTGAAGATATCTGGGGTAAATGGATAATCTCTCAACCAAGATTTTATTTTGCTGAGCCGTCTGTTTTGCGAGAGAATCTAAATGCGGCCATGGTGCCTCAGGATTCACATGATCTGGAGTAACAGGCGAAACACCGCCCCAGTCATTAATACCTGCTTCAATTAATTTACTAGCATCATCATATGATAAATTTGGCGGCGCTTGTATAGACATGTCTGACCCAAAAATTAAACGCGCTACTGATATAGTCCATTGCAGATCCTCGAGACTTGGCTCTTCCGAGTCTTGCATCAAGGTATTTGCCTTAGCTCTAAAATTTTGAACTATAATTTCTTGAATATGTCCATATTTTTCATGGCTTTTTCGCAGCGCGAGCAGTGTTTCAATCCGCTCTCGTCTAGTCTCGCCAATCCCAATTAGTATACCTGTAGTGAAAGGAACCTTTTGTCGACCAGCCTCATTTATCGTAGATAGACGTACACTTGGAGCCTTATCTGGGGATCCATGATGACACTTGCCTTTTTCCATTAGCCTGTCAGAACTACTTTCCAGCATTATGCCCATACTAACCGAAACCTCACGAAGCGAGGTGATATCTTTCGCATCTAAAACGCCGGGGTTCAAATGGGGCAAGAGGCCAGTTTCTTCAAAAACCATAAGGGCCATAGCCCTCAGATATTCAAGCGTAGTCTCGAAACCTAATTTAGATAACTCGTTTCGAGCTGTTGAATATCTTAGTTCCGGCTTATCCCCCAAAGTAAACAATGCTTCTTTACAACCCGCTTCTTTCCCTTCAGTTGCAATCTTAAGTACTTGATCGGGCCTCAAAAATGCGTCTGCAAGATTTCTCGGCGGCTGAGCAAAGGTGCAATAATGACAAACATCTCTGCACAATTGTGTCAGCGGAATAAAGACTTTCCGAGAGTAACTAATATGCCTTCCAAAACCTTTGTCCCGTAGATCAGAGGCTATTCCCATTAACTCGGACAAATCGTTTATATCAATTAGCTTAAGCGACTGAGCGTCACTAAGCTGCTTCGCCTCTAAAAACCAATCTAACTTTTGTAACTTTGCAACCAAGCTTTTTCTCTATTTCTATCTAAGGTGCTTTATTCGACTATAAATTATTAAGCCGACCGATTATACCGCTTTCGTCTAAAAATCGGTAAGTTCTAGTATCACTTTTTGTTTGAACAAAATCTATTAAATCTTTTTCAGTATCCACGTCAAAGGAGAGACCAGGCAGATTTACTTCTTCTATTTTAACTGAGAGCGCTTTTGCAAATTTCTTATGGCGCTTAAAACTACCTACACCAAAACTGGTAGCCAACAGATGTGGGGGCTTCATAACTAAAGCATTTGTCCCATCCTGATCTCGGGCCCCAGCTATGCGAATGCTTCTATCTTCTTGATCTTTAATTAAAGTATTGAGCTCGTCCCTACTTACCAAAGGTAGGTCTGCCGGCAGTATTAGCATTGCTTGAGCTTGATTGATTCGGCTGTCTTTAAGGGCTTCAACTATTGCCTCATCATAACCCCTATTTTTGATTTCTGTTATCAGTTGAACATCAGCGACGGGATCAAAATATTTATCCGCGACTATAAATATTTCGTCTATAAAGTGGCTTGCTCTCAAAGAAACTAAAACATCGTCGAACATGGCAAGGACAAGTTCTTTTCTTTCGCCTTCTGCTAAAATGTTGCTGAGGCGGCTTTTAGCCAATTTAAGGTTTTTTAGTGGAACAACTGCGACTACCATGTATTTTTCCAATACGCCTCGATGAAGTTGAGACATTCATTGGCTAACGTAATTTTTTCATTCAATGAATGCATCACAGTATTGGTTATAAATACCTTTATCCCCATACCTTCAATCTTCTCAGATAAAGGTGCATCCGCATGGTCAATCACTATTGCGTCAATTAACCCTTTGTAGTGATTTGCGATTTCAATAGAAGTCGATGGAACCCCAAGTTCCTGCATCATTTTTGCCGCAGGTCCCTTTACGGCTTTACTATTGATAATTGGAGAGATGGCTATTTTAGGCCCTTTCATCCCAATCAATTCGTCAGTCATAGTTGGCACATTAAGTATCGGATCTATACTTACAAAAGGATTTGACGGTGCAAGCAAAACGGCTGATTTATCATTCGCTCTAGCATATTCTTGTATCAATGGATTAATCACTGAGGATTTTATACCTTCAAATCGAAATCCCTTTACAGTTGGCACGCATCTATCCCGAACAAAATAATGTTGAAACGCCAAGCCTCCTTCCGAAGTTTCCACGACAGTAGAAACAGGATCATTAGTCATCGGCACAAGATGGGCTTCAACGCCAAATGACGACGCTAAGTTTTTTGTAATAGAAGTTAAATCGTCACCCTTTGCTAGTCGTTGTGTCCGATGAACATGTGTTGCAAGGTCTTTATCCCCTAGATTAAACCAACCCTCTCCACCCAATAATTTAGTTTTATTTAGAAAATTCCATGATTCGTCTTTAAGTCCCCACCCTCGTTCCTGATCAACAAGTTCAGCTAGAGTATAAATTACAGTGTCAATATCTGGGCAAATTTTCAGTCCAAAATGAACAAAATCATCACCAGTATTTACTATTGTTAAAAAGTCTTCGTTATTGAGAATTCTAGATAGACCCAGTACAAGCTTGGCTCCCCCAACTCCCCCCGAAAGAACACACAGGCCATTAGAACAGGAGCGTAACTCAGTCACCGAAACATATCCATTTCACGATCTCGTATAAGTGCTGTGGCCTTTTGCTTCTCTGCATCCGACTTAAATCCTCTTATAACCACCACAGGCTTTCCTTCTGATGCTTGTCCCTGAAGAAGGGATGCTGCCGACGCAAGTTCATCGGCAACAGCCTGTTCACTAACCAGCAGCTCTTTCCCAAACATGTCCAATTCGCCTCTAAGATCTACCACGGCAGGCAATCCGGCTACGCCAATAGCATGGCCGGTGGTGCCAATTCTCCATGCCCTTCCAACGCTGTCATTTACAATTACACCAACTTTGACTCCTAATCTTTCATTAATTGCGTGGCGAATAAGATCACAACTTGCATCAGGGTCTTTTGGCAACAACAAAACATACTCATCATGATTATTATCCTGATCAACAACGTTAGAACGATCTATTCCAGCATTTGCCATAACTAAACCCAGATTTTGCTCAACAATCACAACTCCAGGCTTTGACCGAACAATTTCTTTTGACTCTTGCAACACCAGTTCAATCTGGCGAGGGTCCTTCTCTAATTTTGTTGCCAAGGCTTCCGCCTGTGAACTTGGTTTAACCGAATTTAAAGAGACTATCCTTCCTTCGGCTTTTGAGATGATTTTTTGCGCTATGACAACTACATCATCATCCTGCAGGCGTTCATTCGAAAAAATTAATGCATCTCTTATAATTTCCACGAGATCATCACCTGGCTTAACCAAAGGAACCCCATCCAACGCAAAAATATTTATTCGGCTAACCATCTCTTGATAGTTTAACCCGCTGAACCTGGCTTACCCGTGATCCTCAGTCCCGCCCCATCTATCTTATACCTATTATTCATAAAAATAAGTGATGACGTCATGGCTTCAGCAACGATTGAGTTGGCTATAACACCTGCATGCCAAGCTTTCATATCCGCATCCGATGCGAGTTCAACCACTACTTCTCTTGCCTCGGGATCATTTCCACAAACGAGAACATCACAATCAATTTCATGCTCTAGATCGTCTAAATGAGTGGCGGCAACGCTTTGAAATGCCGAGACCACCCGAACTGCCTTTCCAAGAAACTCCTGCGCAGCTTTCGCACAAGATCCGCCCTCGGGGATGTGTACGGTACGAACTTTTGGCGGAACCAACGGAACTGTAACATCTATTAAAATTTTGTTATCTAAGGCAGGGGCAATTAAACTTAATGTGCTCATATGGTTGGAAAACGGAACAGTTAGAACAATTATTTCTCCATTTTCTGAGGCCACCCTGTTTTCCATTCCTACTATAGTTTTAGTACCGGCTTCATTATTTAGACGAGAAGCCGCTTCAGATGCTCTTTTTTCATCTCTGGACCCTATAATTATTTGATGACCTTTCCTTGCCCAACGTTTTGCGAGCCCAGCACCTAATGCTCCCGATCCACCAACAATAGTAATTTTCTTTGAAGCGCTTACCATCTAATTTATTCTCCATTAAGACTTAATTATTCACATTGTTTTTCAATAAAATAACACAAGGAAAAGTTTTAATTGTTTCCGCTTCGGCATCGTATAGATGGCATTTTGAGAAGCAAAGAATTAATACAAAAACTACCATTTTTAATTCATGTGTTAAGTAATTATTTTGCCGAGGCGTTCCATTGATTCAAGTACATTAGATTGGGCGAAACCTGGCCACTGTATTCTGACCAAGAATTCCCCTTCCCCAAAACTATCCTTATACCGCGCGACTTCATCAGCGACCTCAAACTCATCTCCAATAATAAATCTATCCTTTATAAACTCATCAAAAGTATCTGATAAGCTTACCTGTTCCTTCGTAGCTGTTTGCCCCCAACTTGCATATGCCTCATATTTTGATAATAGTGCCGGTCTAGCGGCGCGCAATGCTTCCGCTTTAGTACTTCCAATCGCCACTTCACGAATAATGGGTTGCTCATTGACAGAGTTGCCACTTATTTCTAACCTGGCCCTTTTGTATACTTCAACCCGCTCAGCTATCTCTTGAAATGTCATTGTAGGGGGAGCTATCCATGGACAATTTAATTTAGCGGCCCTTTGAACCGCAGCAATTACATCACCACCCACCCATATAGGTGGTCCTCCAGCGCGTTTCGGTTTAATACTTGCCCCCAATCCACTTACATTAAAATGCTGACCGTGATGTATTACCGATTCCTCATTCCATAACCTTCGGATTAACGGTATCGCTTCCTCAAATCGGCTCACCCGCTGTTCAAATTTAACACCCAACGCCTCAAATTCTTCAGGCCTATAACCTAAACCGACACCTAATACATAGTTTCCGTTCGTTATCCAATCTAATGACGCTGCATTTTCCGCAACAAGTATTGGATTTTGCATAGCTAGTAAAAGGATCGTTATCCCAAAAGTCATTCCTTCCCCTTCAGCAGTCAATCGAGCTATCAAAGGCTCTGCCTGTATCATTTGAAGAGGTTGAGATAAAAAGTGCTGTCCTACCATCACTGAAGAAAACCCATTATCCTTTGCTATTCTAGTTTGCTCGCAAAGATTTGCCATCTCCAGATCGAGGTCTGCATTTGCAGGCCATTGCGTCGCCATAAATAGTCCCATTCGCATCTCGAACTCCTCTTCTTTGAAAGCCTAGGTTATTTTGTCAAACATGGTCGCATTTTTTTCAAAACCTAACTATTATAAGCTAATTATTCTGGGATGAATTGAAAACCACATTTAGAAAATGAGGATTATCGCTTATGAAGCTGGGTTTGACTATAAGTTCTAACGGAAGCCATTTTTCACTCAATGAAGCATTGATAAAAGAGGCTGATAATCTTGGCTTTTCATCTCTTTGGACTTCAGAGTCCTGGGGACACGACGCAGTAACACCTGCAGCTTGGGCACTGGCGATAACAAAAAAAATAAATGTTGGCACTGGCATTATACAAATGACAACAAGAACTCCTACTATGGTGGCGATGACCGCAATCACTCTATCTCAATTATCAGCCGGGCGCTTTATTCTTGGACTTGGTCCATCTGGTCCTCAAGTCGTTGAGGGCTGGCATGGTGTGCCTTATGGAAAACCATTAACTCGACTGAAAGAGTATGTAAAAATAATTAAGTCTATTTTAGAACGAAAAGCTCCACTTGAACACCACGGCGAACACTATCAATTCCCCTACCGCGGTGAGGGCTCAACAGGCTTAGGAATTTCATTAAAAAGTATATTACACGGCGATCCCTCCATGCAGATGGTCACAGGAGCAATCTCTCCGGCTGGTGTCAGTGCCGCCGCAGAGACCGTTGATGGCTTCATACCTATTTATATGGACCCTTCAAGGTTCGATGTCTTTGAAAAACATATAGAAACTGGATTTGCTAAAGTGGGCCAAAACCGAACATTGGATACTTTTGCAGTCATGCCTATGTGTGTCGTCAATATCAATGATGATCTCGAGCTTGCCAGTCGACCTGCACGAGAAAATATAGCATTTTATGTTGGAGGAATGGGTGCTAGGAATAAAAATTTCTATTGTGATTACGCAAAACGAATAGGGTTTGAAGACGCAGCGTCGAAAATACAAGACCTTTTTTTAGATGGCAAGAGAGCCGAAGCAACGGCAGCAGTTCCACAAGAGCTCATTGATCAAGTAGCTCTAGTTGGATCGAAAGACCGTATAAAAGACAAACTAGCCGAATGGAAAGAAGCCGCGAATAAAAGACATGTCGATACCTTAATTGCTCGCACCGACGATATAGATACCGTGCGTTTTTTGGCAGAAAATGTTTTGTAATAGCATGGTGGAATTAACCTAACAACGGGAAGCTGCAGTTAATTTCTAATACACAGAAAAGATATAGGTATTCTAGACCAATCATTGCCGCAGGGTTCATGCTTGGGGCTATGATTTTATTCTCGACTATGGGGTTATTCATCAAACTTTCGAGTTCGCAATTACATCCATTGGAAGTTGTATTTTTCAGAAATTTTTTAGCTCTTTTTTTTCTGACCCCATGGATTTTTCATCAAAGGGCTACTGTATTCAAATCAAATCGCAAAAAATTATATACTTTGAGGGCCATTTTTAATGTTGTTGGTATGGCAGCTGGCTTTACAGCGCTAACGTTAATACCGCTAGCAGAAGCTACAGCACTAAGCTTTACGGCGCCTTTATTCGCTACCCTTGGAGCCGCTTTAATATTGGGAGAAATTGTTCGTCAAAGACGGATAATCGCAATATTTTTCGGTTTTGTTGGGATGTTGATAATCTTACGCCCTGGAATTGAAGCTATATCGCCCGGTGCACTATTAGCAATAGGTAACGCCATAACCATCGCGATTACCGTTTTAATCGTAAAAAAGCTGACAACAACTGAAAAACCGATAACCATCGTTGCCTATATGGCGTTATTACAAACGCCAATGGCGCTGATACCTGCACTATTTTATTGGGAGTGGCCAAATCTGATTACCTGGACTTGGCTTTTCTGCCTAGCTGGCGCAGGCACTATTGGACACTTGATGTATACTAAGGCTATTCAATTGGCTGAAGTGTCCCATCTTCAACCAATCGAATTTGTAAGACTTCCGATAATAGCATTATTTGGTTACATAGTTTTTGCTGAACAACCGAGTATTTGGGTATGGATAGGAGGAGCTGTTATCTTTCTATCAACAGCTTATGTCACACATCGTGAAGCTGCGATCAGCAAAAACCAGAAAACATAAAGCTATATTATTCAAAAACGCTTCAACTATTTTGCTCTTAATAATTTTAAAATAGCATTGTTAGCGTGCGATCAAACCCGAGAGAGAACATCGTCTACAATTTTTTCTGATTCTCCGATATAACTAACGGGATCCAATAATGACCCAATTTCTTGTGAGGTTAAATGATTTGAAACTCGTTTATCAGCATTCAAAGCGTCTTTAAATGGAATTTCTTTTTCAAATGAATCCATAGCTATTTCGTACACTATTTCATGTGCTGTTTGCTTTCCTATTTTTTCACCTAAAGCCAACATTACTTTTTCTGACAATAGAAGTCCCCCCAGCATATCCAAATTACTGCGCATTCGTTTTGGATAAACCTCTAATTTCTCTAAAACAGTTCGCATTTTAGATAATAGAGCACCACTGTAGATCATCATTTCTGGCACCGCAGCAAGTTCAATACGCAATAAAGCCGAATATCTCTCATGCTCCTGGAATGCTGCGTCCGTTATTGCCACCTGTTGAGCCCTTATTAGACGAGACAACCCAATCGCCAGCTCAACAATGGCCGGATTTCGCTTATGTGGCATAGTACTACTTCCCACTTTTCCATGATGATGTGGCTCTGCCAATTCCCCAAATTCTACTTGTTGAAGAGAATAAATTTCACGTGCAATTTTGCCCAAACTACCGGAGATCTGGGTCATTAAATTAGCTAATTCACATATTCGATCGCGGGACGAGTGCCAGCAAATATTTGGAACAGTCAAACCCAAATGATCTAACGCTATTTTTTGAATTTCTCTTCCTTTGGCACCAAATGCTGCCATGGTTCCGACCGCGCCAGTGATATTTCCACTCAACACCCTTGATTCCGCCTCCTTAAACCGTGCTATTTGCCGGCCGATTTCATCAACCCAGACTGCGCACTTGTAGCCGAATGTGAGAGGCAGCGCCTGTTGCCCATGCGTTCTTCCGACCATTGGAGTAGATCTATGTTCCTTTGCCAATTTTATAAGAGCACCTTGAATACCAGTTAGATCTCTTAAAATTATGGGCCAAGACTTTTTGACTTGTAGCACCAATCCCGTATCCATAATATCCTGCGTCGTGGCGCCATAATGAATGTATTCACCAGCCCCACCATCGCAAATCTCTTCAAGCGCGCGTATCGCCGGAACGATTGGGTGGGCTGTAGCGCTGATTCCTTTTCCAATTTCAGACACATCAACATTTTCAACAGCGGCCTTTTGGGCAATTTCTTGCGCAGCCTCCACAGGAATAACACCCAATTGACCTTGAGCTTTTGCCAATGCAACCTCAACATCAAACCACGCCTGAACTCGTGCATGATCATTAAAAATAGTTAGAAATTCGACCGTGGAAAATGATGCACCATACAATAAAGACTCACTAGCGTGACTGGGCATAATTTTGCTCCTATGCTTTTAGTAATTATATCTAAGACAATATATCATCTATTTAGCTATTTTTTTGAGACTTTGAAAACGATATCTTGCCTTCCTCTCCCCGGAGCAAACGAAGAATATTCTGATGATGCCGCAAGACAACTAACATTGCCACAACCCCAAAAAATTCAGCGCGCTGTTGGTCTATCAAAAACATGCCTAAAATTGGTGCAGAAATAAACGTTATCATTGCCGCAAGCGACGAATACCTGAAAACGGCAGCCACAACCAACCATATCACTACGGATGCTAGTCCTAATAAGACAGAAAAGCCAATAAATACCCCAATTCCAGTAGCCACCCCTTTGCCGCCTTTAAACCCTAACCAAACCGGAAAGCAGTGGCCCACCATTGCACCTCCGGCAGCAAAAATAGCAATATCAGGCCCATACTGCAGGCCCAATATGACAGCCAATACCCCTTTACCCCCGTCGAGAATTAAAGTTGCCCCCGCAAGAGATTTGCGTCCAGTTCTAAGAACGTTTGTCGCTCCAATATTTCCAGAACCAACGCTCCGAATATCTCCCTGTCCCGCCAATCGTACAAGTATCAACCCGAATGGGATTGATCCAACGATATAACCGAGTATCACCGATAGATAAAACGGCCACGTATAATCAAAAGAACCCAGTGGATCCGGCATTTAAGTTCTCAATTAATCTATTGATGAATCATTAATATCAAAAACGATGTTTCCAGCACGAATTGTCTTTAAAACACTTGCGTTAACTTTTTTACCATTAAATGGACTATTTTTACATTTACTTAGGAAAGCATCTCCATCAATTACAAACGGACGATCCAAATCAAACAAGACGAAATTAGCAGGATATTGTTTTTGCAACCGCCCCTCTTTCAATCCAAGGATTTTTGCGGGGTTGCACGTTAGAGGAGCTAGGGCATCCAGTACGGAAATTGATTTTTCATGCACTTTTTCGAGTGTAACTGGCAACAAGGTCTCAAGACCGACCACCCCAAAAGACGCTTGACTAAAGGGCAGACGTTTCGAATCCTGATCTCGAGGGGAATGATCACTAACAACCGCGTCAATAACCCCAGATGAAACTCCCTCGACAATGGCCTGTCTATCGTCCTCCGAACGTAGAGGGGGAGATACCTTTGCAAAGGTTCGATAACCCCGAACAGCCTCTTCGTTTAAAGTGAAATAATGAGGTGTAGTGTCACATGACACAGGTAACCCTCTCGATTTTGCTCGAGATATAGCATCAACCGACGCCGCCGTAGACACCCGCGAAACATGATATTTACCACCGGTCATTTCAACCAGTCGCAAATCACGTTCTATTAACATAACCTCTGCTTCTGGAGGGATGCCATTAAGTCCAAGTTCAGTAGCAACAGCTCCCTCAGACATGACCCCTTCCCCAACCAAATCAACCATCTCGGGATGTTGTATAACCATGGTATTAAAAACGGTTGTATAGGAAAGTAAACGACGCATCAGCATAGCATCATGAATTGCTTTATGGCCATCAGTAAAACCCAATGCCCCAGCTTGATACAATAGCCCTACCTCTGACATTTCCAGGCCTAAAGTACCCTTAGTAGCAGCAGCATAACTCCGGACATTAATCAAGTCGACTTCTGCACCTCTTCGTTCAACAAACTCAAGTAAAGCAACGTCATCAATAGCTGGATCGGTATTCGGCAAACAGATTATACTTGTTATCCCTCCAGCAGCGGCAGAATTGGAAACGCTTTCAAATGTCTCTAAATGTTCGTTTCCAGGTTCTCCGGTCGCAACTCTCATATCAATAAGGCCTGGACACAAGCAAACCCCAGAACAATCAATCACCTCGATATCATCCTGCACAGCATCTACAAAAACGCTGGGACCTACATCTAAGATCACACCGTTCTCAATCAACACTGAACCCAAAGCATCCAATTTTGATCCTGGGTCCAAAAGTCTGGCGTTTTTATAGATTTTTTTGCTCATATCTTAAAGTTAAACTTTCATTCAATGATCTTTGGTAGAGATCATTTGCTGGGAAACAAGTGCTTCTAAACAGGCCATTCTCACAGCAACGCCCATTTCAACCTGCTCTCTGATTAGACTTCTATCTATATCGTCTGCTAATTCGGAATCTATCTCCACACCGCGGTTCATTGGTCCCGGATGCATAATCAAGGCATTTGGTTTTGCAAATTTTAACTTATTATAATCAAGTCCATACAACTGATAATATTCACGTATTGAAGGGACAAAATTACCAGTCATTCTTTCAGTTTGAAGCCTCAACATCATTATTATATCTGCATCTTTCAAACCGCTTTCCATATCATGAAAAACTTCTACTCCAAATTGTTCTAAACCCACTGGCAAAAGAGTTGGTGGTCCCACGACCCGAACTGTCGCACCCATTTTACCTAGGAGAAGAATATTAGATCGCGCAACGCGACTATGTGCTATATCACCACAAATCACTACCCTCAGGCCATCCAACTTTCTATTTATTCTTCTTCGAATAGCGAGTGCGTCGAGTAATGCTTGGGTCGGATGCTCATGACTTCCGTCTCCAGCATTTATAACCGAACAATTCACTTTCTCTGCCAGTAAATGTACTGAACCCGAGTCAGCATGCCTTACCACCAAAACATCTGGATGCATGGCATTTAGCGTCATTGCTGTATCAATAAGCGTTTCACCCTTTTTTATCGAACTCGTGCCGACAGACATGTTAATGACGTCACCACCGAGCCGTTTCCCTGCGAGTTCAAAAGAAGTACTGGTTCTTGTTGAATTTTCGAAAAACAAATTTATGAGTGTACGGCCTCGAAGTGTCGAATGTTTTTTATCAGCCAAACGGTTCGATTCTACATATCTATCGGATAAATCGAGAAGTTTTTCGATATCAGTGCGCATTAGCCCCTCTATCCCAAGAAGATGCTTGAAGCGATAAACTGGCTCAAGGCTAGCCGCACTGTTTTTTTCTGATACCATTAAAAAAAAAGTATTAACCTATATATAGGAAATGAACAAGGTACCATACTCAAACAGACTGAAACCTAGGCCTCTCTTTTGGAACAAAAGGTCGATATAAACCTTTCGGCTGCGCCTAGGTAAGAAATAGCAGAACTAATGGGATAGTAACTATTGCCATTATAACTTGGGAAGTGAGAATAGCAGCCATCAATCCATGATCTCCACCAAACTGTCTGGACATTACATAGGATGAAGCCGAAGAGGGTAATGCTGCAAAAAGTATTGCTATTCCCGAAGCTACCGGATCCACCTCAAAAAACCAACAAAGCGAGGCTGTTAAAACAGGCATTAATATCAGTTTAAGAAAATTACTTCCCAAAAGTAGTATTGGGTTCCGAACTAGCCCTTCAAAACTTAATCCAGCACCAACCGCTAACAATCCCAACGGCAGAGCTCCTCTACTAACTAATTCTAAAGTTCCGTTTATAAAAAGCGGCACTCCAAAACCTGAGGCATTTGCAAAAACCCCGAGGGCACATGCTATAATAATCGGGTTTTTAATCAACTGCTTAAAGGCAACAATTGCTCCTAAGCCTTTAGTTTTTTTTATTTTCATCAACGCCAAAACAGATATAACGTTAACCATTGGGATCACCGCTAGAATTCCAATAGCAGCGAGTGCTTCTCCTCCTATTCCATAGAGAGGCCCGGCCGCTGCCAGTCCAATATACGAATTCTGCCGAATGCCCCCCTGTAACACGGACGTGTAGCTATTTTGTTTGATTTTAAAGCCTGTCCTCAGCAAAATTAAAATTACCAGTGTCAAAACAGTTGCTAAAGAAAGAGCGGCACCCATTGGGAGAAAATCAAATTCCTGCAGTTCGGCATTACCCAACTTTACAATCAGAAGTGAAGGAAGCAGAACCCAATAAACTAAATTTTCCATTCCCTCCCAAGCACGTGGCGACATAATGTTTAAGAATTTAATCAGGCAACCTAAAATAATAATTGCAAATATCGGCAACAAAGTACCAAACATGTCTGTCATATCAATAACCTAACAAATTATGACTGTGAGTTGTACGCCAGAAAAACAGGGGCAACCGTAAAATGATTACCGGGCTAAAATTCATCTCTTCACAAACTCACAGCAAAAGAGGCCAGTGGATCCAAAGATTACTCGATGATTCATTGGATAAAAATAGCGCCAACTTACATGACATGAATCTCACACCTCATGCAACAGCATTATTAGGAGAGGCCGTGAATAGTTTTTGTGGAGGAAACTGGGTCGCAACAATCATCTTAGTTCAGGCTGTTCTTGATGTAGAACTGGCAACTAACGAATTTCTGGATGGAGCATACGTTAATGAGTTAAGAACAGGTAAAAATTTCGTCTGGTTAAGAAATCGTCGCAATCGACTGCTTCATGCCGACATTAGCATTCATTCCATAACCGAGGCCGATATATTTGATGATGATAGAAATTTAGAAATCGAGGCTCGGAAATCATTGAAATTGGTTATCACCGGCCTTACCCGATTAACCTTTTAAAGCCATTTCACCATTTTTACCGAATAATTGGTCAAATTCAGTTCTAAGTTCCACATCTAAATCATAAACTTCTAATGGCTGCCCGATATCTTCAAAACTGGTCACTCCATAGNCCCCTATTCCACAAGGTATAATTCCACCNAAATGTTCTAGATCAGGNGAAACATTTATCGAAATACCATGAAGTGTAACCCAACGCTTNATTCGAATTCCNATCGCACCNATTTTATCTTCTCTCTNNGANTNATTAAGGTCTGTNCGCCGAACCCAGATNCCTATTCTATCGGANCTTCTCTCNCCTCGAATATTAAACTTCGCAAGTGTATTTATAATCCAAGTNTCAAGANTNGAAACAAATGCACGAATATCCCTCCNTCGGCGATTCAGGTCTAACATTATATAAGCNACGCGTTNTCCCGGACCANGATAAGTGTACTGTCCACCACGCCCAGTTTGAAATACTGGAAATCTATTTGGCGCTAGCAAGCCCTCCGGTTTTGCGCTGGTGCCCGCCGAGTAAAGCGGCGGGTGTTCTAAAAGCCAGACTAATTCCCTGGCATTTCCCTTTTGGATTAAATCAACCCGTTCATCCATTACTCTAAGCGCGTCCGGGTACTCTACTAATCCAGATGATATTATCCATTCAACCTCGTTCAAATTTCACCCCTGTTTGTTTAAAGTTCCGAGTATGAGAATTGCTATTGCTAAAATACTTTCCTTCAATTTAATAATTGTTAAATTCATATTTGCCTCTGGCAACTTAAATCTGTACAACAGGCGAATGTTGGATTGTGCGGTCGTGGCGGAATTGGTAGACGCGCAGCGTTGAGGTCGCTGTCCGGGCAACCGGGTGGAAGTTCAAGTCTTCTCGACCGCACCAAATCAACATATCCACCACCGGGCACAACAAGACACTAGATCCCCCGAAAAAAACAAGTTTTTATTGGCATTTAAAGCTGATCATAAAAAGTTTTTACAAAACTGAGTTTTTAATTAATAGCGTTTAAAACGTCACGTAAATTACTGGATGTTTCTTGGTCCTCATAATGCTGAGTTTCCATAAATTGTTCCACATTTATACCCGAGTGAGCAAGAGCCTGGGACAGTGTACTAGCTGCGTCTTCCATACGCTCAAGTTTTTGAAACGTGGCCGACAGGTAGAATAAGCTATTTATTGTTGGAGCTTTGAGTTTCTTAAAACTTTCAACAGCGTCTTTAAAATTCTTTAAACAAAAATGAATTATACCCTCATCCTCAAAGAGAATGTCCGGACAGAACGGATCCAAACGCATAGCTCTTTCTATTTCTTTAAGCGCCGCTTCCGGTTCCCCTAAAAATATCAGCGCAGTTGCATATTTTGCACTGATGTATGGATCGCTAGGACATAGGCTTCTCGCTTTCTCATGATGATACCGGACGGACTGATAATCTTTTGAACGCAGTTTTATAGCGCCCATAATTCGATGGGCCTCTGGATCGTTAGAATCTATCTCCAGCGCGCGAGTGACCGAAGAGTTACAGTCAGCAAACCAGTCTTCCGAGACTTCTTCTGGTGCCCATGTTTGATAATTAGATAATGAGCACGCTCTCCAGGCGTGCGCTCGAGCATAATTTGGGTCTAATTCGCAAGCCTGATCAAACAAATTGAATGCTTTGGTTGCGTTATCCTTGGTTATTCCGCTACGACGGTGAAACTCTAAACCTTGAAGAACAAGCTCGTATGCGGCTAAGTTTTCGGGCCTGGCATTAGAAATATTTTGAATTTCGTCAGCCTCAACGCGTCCAACAATCGTGGAAATAATTGTTTCTATTAGCTCGTCTTGAACATCGAATATTTCATCAATGCTTGTGTCGAAATTATTTGACCATATGGTATTTTCTCTTTCACAAGAAATTAAACTTGCTGTAATTCGCATCTTGGGCCCAAGCTTTCTGACGCTCCCTTCCAAGATATAACGAACCCCTAACTCTCGACCTATCTCCTTAGGCGTTTTAGTTTTATCTCGGTACACAAAACTTGCACTGGCGGATACAACTAGTAGTTTTTTAAAACGAGATAGCGCTGAGATTAGATCTTCCGAGAACCCCTCACAGAAATAACCTTGTTCCTCATCGTTACTTAGACTTTTAAACAGCATGACCGCTAACGAACCGGCATCTGCTTTTTCCACTTTCAATTGTGGTTCTTGGGATGATTGAAGGAATCTACCACCGCCTTTGAAAGGTATAACAAAAAAAGCCTCAATCGGCGTATCTATATTTTTTAATTTAAGAGCGCCCTTGGGTTCAAATGACATCTTGATTTTTTGATTTACCATCTCAAAAACGGATTTAGAAACACAAACACCCTCCGGATCTGCTTGGGCTTCAAGTCTGGCTGCCACGTTAACAGCATCTCCATATAAATTATTATCTGATATCATGACATCACCAATATTGACGCCAACCCGGAAGCGCATTTTCTGGTTTTCAGGAAGATTGTCGTTAATTGCTTGCATTTTAGTTTGGATATTTACGCCACACTCCGTAGCCTTAACAGGACTCAAAAATTCAGCAATTACACTATCGCCAGCAGACCCGAATATTCGTCCATCATATTGATGTATTATGCCATCGATAAGTTCGCGTCTTTGACGCAAGTTTGCGAGGGTTATGTCTTCATCGTTGGCCATTAATGCACTAAAGCCAACAACATCAAGTGCCAATATAGTACTTAACTTTCTTTCCATCGAACCATCCAAAAAGCAAACTCGCCGCTGTAATATTTGAAACTATTTTTTATTAAAATATTATTCTGTCAATTGTTACTATTTGAGATATTTAGCGAACATACTCTCATAATCGTCTTTCTGGGTTACCTTTTCCATTAATTCTGCTGAAGCTATACCCTGAAGCTCTTCAGGGGGAGTACCTCCACGAAGTGCTTTCATTGTATCGTAAATTGCTTTAACAGCCGCGCTAAAAGGCTGATGCCCTTGTAGACATATACGTACATTTTTTGCGCTAAGATAATCTAAATCCATCATATCGCTGCTGCCACCTCCCCCTAGTATTATTGGGATGCTTATAACATCTGTGATTTTTTCTAACTGCTCTTTTGACTTCACACCAACGAGGAAAATTGCATCAACACCAACTTTTTCATAGGCCATCGCTCGCTCTAACGCATCGTCCATATTTGTGACACCTGGTGCACTTGTTCTACCTGCTATGACCAGGTTTGGGTCTTGGCGTCCATCCAATGCCGCCCTCATCTTTCCTATGCCTTCCGATATGGATAATAACTTTGTGTGACCAACCGAACCAAATGGTTGCGGAAGTTCTGTATCCTCGATCGACATCCCGGAAACACCCGCCATTTCAAGCTCTTCGACGGTTCTCTTAACATTTAAAGCATTTCCATAACCATGGTCCGCATCAACCATCAGAGGTAGTTCACTGCTTCTATTAATTCTTTGAGCCTGCTGAGCAAACTCACTCAAAGTCAACACAATGACATCGGGAGCTCCCAACACGGTAAAAGAAGCAATTGAACCCGCGAACATACCTACTTCAAAACCGATATCCTCAGCTATTCTTGCGGAAATCGGATCAAACACTGACCCAGGATAAACGCATCTGTCACCATTTAAAATTGACCTAAATTGTTTTCTGCGGTTGTAGAAACGCATTACTCAAACTCCTAATTACTCATTAACAAAGCACACTAATTACGTCCAGCTGACACGCCCCCATCGCACATATATACTCCACCAGTGCAAAATGCCCCGTCTTCCGAACCCAAAAACAGCATCAAACGCGCCACTTCCTCCGGTTGTCCATATCGTCTGAGTGGAGTGGCGTCCGCCATTGGCTGAGTGTTCCCTCGGTCAGGATTACGTACGTCTTCCAACCTGTAAATCATTTCTGTCTCAATAGGAGACGGATTAACAGTATTAACTCTTATCTTATCTTTTGCACCTTCCATAGCACCGGCACGCATAAGTCCTATCACGGCGTGTTTACTCGCGATGTAAGGCGATAATCCAGGCACAGCTCGAATGCCGGCAGTCGAAGAGGTAATTACCATCGACCCCCCCCCATTTTGAGCCATAATTGGCATAGTATATTTTAGTCCAAGCCAAACGCCTCGGGTATTGATTGCCATGACACGGTCGAAATCTTCTTCCGTTTGATCGAAAATGCTCGCGACCCGACCTTCTATTCCAGCATTCAAAAGTGTTATGTCAACTCGCCCAAATTGTTCCATTGTATTTTTTAAATAAGCTTGAACATCTGATACACGCGACACATCTGCCACGGTATAGCCCGCTTTTTCCTCACCAAGGCTCTTAGCTAAAACCACTAATGCTTCTTCGTTCAGATCAACCAGCATCAATTTGGCACCTTCAGCTGCAAATAACCGTGCTGCTGCTTGGCCAATTCCACCACCGGCACCAGTGATAATGGCAACTTTGCCATCCAATTTTCCCATTCTATCAATCTCCAGAGTTATTTGACTAGAAGTGTGACATTAATTTTAAATGTCATAAAGCGTAAGCAAAGAGATACTGTAATCAGCTTCTATCTGCTAAGATGATAGCATAAGTAGATATAAACAGCAGATTTTAGAACAAGGCGTTGAATTCGTGAAACATCTGTTAATTGTGGCCCATACCCCATCACCAAATACCAAACAACTTGCCGATTCGGTTTTTAGCGGCAGCCAAAACTCCGCCATAACCGGGGTAGATATTGTTATGAAAACTCCGTTCGAAACGACCATAGAGGATGTCTTATGGGCTAACGCGGTCTTACTAGGGACCACAGAAAATCTAGGCTACATGAGCGGCGCATTAAAAGATTTCTTTGATCGAACTTATAATGGAGCGCTAGGGAAAACAGATGGATTACCGTATGCCATTTATATCCGGGCTGGAATGGATGGAACAGGAACACAACGTGGTATAAAAAGTATAACGACGGGATTGCGTTGGCGTGAGGTACAACCTCCGCTCATTTTAAAAGGAGATTGGCGAACTGAATTTTTATCAGAGGTTAACGATCTTGGGATGAGTCTTGCCGCTGGTCTTGAAGCTGGCGTGTTTTAGAATGGCCCCAGATGGAATTAATTTTCATCAGAAATTCAAAATGCAAAAAACTAAGTTTTTATTTTAAAATATACTCTATCCAAACACTTGAAATCGTAACGTTTGTGTTATTTTAAAGTAAGAATTTGATTTTTTTTATTTTAATAAAAAACTGTTCATTTTTAAAAAATTTAATTTTTTTTGTGATAATCCTAGTTGACGAATTGATTTTTAATGACAATTGTCTGGGGTTAGTGGCAAGGGTTTGTCATTTGTTGAGTCTTTGACGCCGAGTTGTTTTAAGTAACTAGATTGTATTCGTTAATGAAGTTAGTAGTCGTTGAATCCCCCGCGAAAGCAAAAACAATCAACAAGTATCTTGGTGATGAATACCACGTTTTAGCTAGCTATGGTCACATACGCGATTTACCGCCAAAGACTGGTTCAGTACTGCCCGATGACGGCTTTTCCATGAAATGGGAATCAAATGATCGGTCAGACAAACAAATAAAAGCCATAAAAGCAGCACTTAAAAATTCAAACAGCCTTATTTTAGCTACCGACCCTGATAGAGAGGGAGAAGCTATATCATGGCATATCTGGAAAGTCATGGAGGAACAGAAAGCCCTAACCGACATTCCTGTTGAACGAGTCGTATTCAACGAAGTGACTAAAAAAGCAGTAAAAGAAGCGATGGCTAATCCCCGTGCTTTAGACCAATCATTAGTGGATGCCTACTTTGCCAGAAGAGCTTTGGATTATTTAGTTGGCTTCAATCTGTCACCTGTCCTATGGCGAAAACTTCCTGGCTCTCGGTCTGCTGGAAGAGTTCAATCCGTTGCACTTAGATTAATATCGGATAGAGAAGCCGAGATAGAGGTTTTTAGGCAACAAGAGTTTTGGACAATAGACGTCAACTTTATAACTCCATCCGAAAAAACTTTTTCGGCACGATTGACACACTTAGACGGGCAACGCTTGGATAAATTTGCACTGCCATCTGAAGAAACAATCCAATCCGTTGTCGAAAAAATTGAAAAATCCGTCTTTTCGGTAAATTCAATAGAAAAAAAGAGAGTAAAAAGGAATCCTCAACCACCGTTCACCACGTCAACACTTCAACAAGAAGCCTCGCGAAAGCTTGGGATGAGTGCGTCGCGCACCATGCAAACTGCACAGCGGCTTTATGAGGGTATTGATATCGGAGGCGAAACATTGGGCTTAATTACCTACATGCGGACCGACGGTGTTCAGATGAGCCAAGAAGCAGTTACAACTGCACGGCAGTTGATAAGTAATGACTATGGTGATGCTTTCGTCCCTGACAAACCACGCATCTACAAAAGCAAAGCAAAGAATGCACAGGAAGCCCATGAGGCCGTTAGGCCAACGGATATAACGCGGAGTCCAAAAACACTAAAACCCTATCTTGATGGTGATCAGGAAAGACTTTATGACTTAATCTGGAAAAGATCCGTAGCCAGCCAAATGGCGAGCGCTGAACTTGATCAAACAAGTATCATCATTGAGTCTTCTGATAACGCAATTACGTTACGGTCAAGTGGCTCTATCATCGCATTTGAAGGATTTTTAAAAGTATATCAAGAGGACCAGGATGATCTGGGACAAGATACGGATAACGAAGAGGGTAAACTGCTACCCCCAATGACTAAAAACGATAACTTAAAAACATCAAACATCACCCCAGAGCAGCACTTCACGCAACCGCCACCTCGATTTACTGAAGCAAGCCTTGTAAAACGAATGGAAGAGTTGGGGATTGGTCGGCCATCGACCTACGCAACCATCATGCAAGTCCTACAAGAACGAAATTACGTTCGTTTGGATAAAAAGCGTTTTGTCCCAGAAGATAGGGGGCGATTGGTAACAGCTTTTTTATCAAATTTCTTTCAACGCTACATCGAGTATGATTTCACGGCAGAATTAGAAACTGAATTAGATGAAATATCTGATGGTAAATTGGCGTGGGATGAAGTCCTCAAAAAATTTTGGATCCCCTTTAACGCTTCTATCGGTGACACACAGGAACTTAAAATACCCGATGTTTTAAAGCGAATTGATGAGGATCTTGGGGCACACTTTTTTCCTGATGATGAAAGTGGCAACAGTACTAGGGTCTGTACAAAGTGTGGCTCAGGTCGATTAGGTCTTAACCTGGGCAAATACGGCCCCTATATAAGTTGCTCAAACTACCCCGAGTGTAAACTGACACGACAATTAACAGTTTCCAAAGGAGACGATGACGCTAACAATGCTTCTTTGGACGAACCAAAGGTACTTGGGCAGGATGAAGTTACAAATAAGGAGGTCTCGCTGAGGAAGGGGCCATACGGCTTCTATGTCCAATTAGGAGAACAGGGAGAGAAAAAGGTTGATAAACCAAAGAGAGTTGCCATACCAAAAGGCATGCCCCCTCTTGAGACATCACTAGAACTAGCATTGGGATTATTGAGCCTTCCAAGGCATGTTGGAGTGCATCCTGACAACAAGGAAATGATTTTGGCCGGTATAGGACGGTTCGGCCCTTATTTGAAGCACGGAGCTTCTTTTACCTCAATTCCTCCTGACGATGATGTATTAAATATTGGTTTAAATCGTGCAGTTGATCTTATCGCGAGTAATCCTAGAAAAAAAACAGCGGCAAAAGTATTGGGCGAGTCGGAAGGTAAGCCTGTTACCGTTCAAAGCGGAAGATACGGGCCATATGTTCAACTCGGATCTATTCGCGCTACTCTCCCTAAAGACCTTGAGCAGAAAGACGTTACCTTGGATCGAGCACTGGAATTGATCAGTGCTAAAGCTGAGCGTGCGGGAAAGAAAAAGCCTACAACAAGGAAAAAGAGTAAAGCAACTAAAGCAAAAAAATCAAAAGCGTAATGAATTCCGATCACCTACATTTAATGGTTTATGAATTTGCCTAAAACAAAAAAACTTGGNCAANGTCGGCCTAATATTGAACAGATAAAAACTTACATAAANAGTACGTCTAAACCAGTGACTCGACGTGATGTTGCCCGGGCTTTCAANATCAAAGGAAGTGACAGNATNTGGCTNAAGAAAACCCTGCGAGAACTAACCGGTAGCGGAGAAGTTACGTTAAGCCANCGCCGNGNTTTTTCTGTTTCTTCGAAAACCGTACCCTCCGTTTCCATAATAGAAATAATCAAGGTACTTGAAGATGGTGATCTATTAGGAAAATTAAAAAAAACGAATAATGAAACCGCAAGAATTAAAATTCTAATATCCTATAAAAGTGGGACTCCCGCCCTTCAAGTCGGTGATCACGTATTAGCAAAGATACAAAAATCTGGATCTGACGTTTACAATGCGACGGTAATGCGGCGTATTGAACGCAAAAGCAGTACAGCAATTGGAATAATAACAAAAACTTCAAAGGGCATGAAATTTCTTCCTATTGATGGTCGACGGTCCCAGGAGGCATTCATCCAGCCTCATTCAAGTATATCCTTTCTTGATGGCGATATTGTAAAAGTGGAATTTAACGATATCGGGCGTTCTATTGGAAGGAAAGCATCGGTTTTAGAAAAATTTGGCAATCAAAACAATGGCCAATCTGTTAGTCTTATCAGTATACATGAACACGAAATTCCAACCGAATTTTCAGCCGCTGCTATCGATCTAGCCACAAACGCCAAACCTGCCATGTTGGGTGATAATAGGAAAGATATACGCAATATTGATCTGATTACGATCGATGGAAGCGATGCACGCGATTTCGATGATGCGGTGTGGGCAGAGAAGGATCAAACCAAAAATAACAAAGATGGATGGCGTATAATTGTTGCGATCGCTGACGTTGCCCATTATGTGAAGCCAGACGATGCACTTGACGTAGAAGCTAGAAAACGTGGAAACTCTGTTTATTTCCCAGATCGTGTCGTTCCGATGCTACCCGAAGCATTGTCAAATGGAATGTGCTCTTTGCGCCCAAACGAAGATCGAGCATGTCTAGCGGTTCAAATTACTATCGATAACCAAGGAAAAAAATTATCACATAAATTTTTCAGGGCCCTGATGCGCTCCAAAGCCCGTGTCACTTATGAAGATCTTCAATCTACATTTGATTCTAAGAAGAAAATCCAGCGCCCTGGAAATTTCATAGGGAAATTAGCGATACCTCTATATGGAGCCTTTAACGCACTCCATACCGCGAGATTAATTCGTGGAGCCCTCGATATTGAGGTACCTGAGATGCAAGTTCAACTGAACACAAACGGGGACGTTGAAAATATTAAAGAAAGAGAACGTTTGGATAGCCATAGGTTGATCGAAGAATTTATGGTTTTGGCTAACGTATGTGCGGCAGAAACCCTGGAGGAAAAAAAGTATGCCTGCGTCTATAGAGTACATGATGTGCCAAGCAGTGATAAGATTAATGGCTTAAGAGTAAACCTCGAAGCCTTCGGAATAAAGCTAAATAAAGGCCAGGTTGTTACTTCAAAATTATTCAATGAAGTTTTAAAAAAAGCCGCCAATCACGATGCTAAAGAAACAATAAATCAACTTGTATTGCGGTCTCAAAGCCAAGCCATTTATAGCTCTAATAATCTTGGGCACTTTGGTTTAGGATTAAGACGCTATGCACATTTTACATCGCCAATTCGGCGATATTCAGACCTTTTAGTCCATCGCGCTTTAATTTTGGCTCATAATTATGGAAAAGATGGAGGCATAAAGGCTACGATGGGGGAATTGGAACCTATCTGCGAAGCGATTTCTTTAACAGAAAGACGCGCAGCTGTAGCAGAACGATCTGCGAACGATAGATACTCGGCCGGATTCATGGCCCAAAAACTTGGAGAGAGTTTTGATGCTATAATAACGAGTGTAATGGGATTTGGTGTTTTTGTGAGGCTTGATAATTGTTATGCAGATGCACTTCTTCCAGTTCGCAGTTTACCTTATGACTATTATGAGCATGATGATAAACGGCACACATTAACCGGTAGGAATAATGGAATAGTTTTTAGTTTGGGAGAAAAGATACCCGTTACTCTGAAAACCGCCGACCCTATAACTGGACGTCTAGCGGTCGATTATGCTGGCGGTCTGCCCGAAAAGGCTAATGTTATTTACAAAAAAACAAGTAAAACCAAACATAGACGCCAAAAATTTAAAAAACTCTCGAAACGTTAACATCTGGTTACATCGATTTTTTCTCAAAATAAAAAACCATACGCTCACGAAATAGGTTAAAATAACCAGAGTTGTACTAACCGAGGTATTCTTTTTTTGACTGTGGAATTAGTTAAAAGAACAATTTTTTTTAAACTCATAAAAAATTATTTATTTGTTGTTGTAACAATTTCTTTTAGCTTATTTCTAGTATCTTGTGAAACCATCGTATCCCTAGATCGTACTAAACTGGAAAGAAATACCGGAATTGAATTCTTTTCTGCTGTTTATAAGAACATTTTGATATTTCACAGAGATCAACCTGACATCTCTACCATTATGTTGGCTGGATTGAACGGTTTAGCAAACATAGATAATCGAATACATCATGAATTATCAGGTAACGAGATTAGTATTAACCTCGACCAAAGCAGTAAAACAACTTTGCAGTTGCCAAGAACTAATAATCCTTCTTCGTGGGCAACATTAACCATAGAAATAATCTTACAACTTCAAAATGAATCGAATAACCTTAAAGATAAGAGCTCTAACCATATTTATTCGGTATTTTTGGAGCATGCACTTTTGACATTAGACGAATACACCCGTTATCAACCCGCATCTGTTTTTAAACCAGAGAAAAGCTCTCAACCTATTAAAGAAAAAACAGGGTTTCTATTTCCTAATGAATTATCAATCCGTGATAATATTAGGATTATAAAAATATCTTCTTTCGTTTCTGGAACTTCTGAACTGATCAAGAGACAGATTCAATCAATCCAAGAGAATAACAACAATTCTAACAAAGGCATCATAATAGATCTTCGAAACAACAGAGGAGGAAGGCTTGATGAAGCTGTTGCTGCGGCCGATTTATTTATACCGGAGGGGACGATCTTAAAAACGCAGGGAAGACATCCCGATGCAAATCAACATTACATCGCCACGCCCGACAATACCAATCCAAATATTCCATTGATCATTCTGATTAATAACGCGACGGCTTCGGCAGCTGAGGTGCTAGCCGCAGCAATCAATGATCACGATAAAGGACTTTTATTAGGAACACATTCTTACGGAAAAGGTTCCGTTCAACGTGTCCGTTATCTTCCTAATAAAGGAACATTAAATATCACTTGGAAAGAATTGTTTACGCCCCAAGGCTTTTCATTCACCGAATTTGCCGTTTCGCCCAAATTATGCACAGCTAATAAGAATAAAATATCCCAAATTTCCACTTTAACGCTGCTTGAATCTATTCTTGAAAAAATAAATAATAAGGACTTTAGGCGTTCGAAAACTGTTGATTCTACGCAAGGCAAAGACCTTAAGGTAGATAACAAATGCAAAATACTTAAAAGTAAATTAGTGTCTACTGAAGATTATGATTTAAAAATTGCTCTAGATATTTTGGCAAACAAGCGCCTATACATAGAGATTATCAATCACCCAAGTACTATTGATTTTTAAGTAATAAATACGCAATTATAGTTAACTTGACTTAAGATTATAAGGGTGTATTTTCTCTTCGAATTACAAAATTCTTTACTTTTTCGGTGATGAGAAATGGCCAAACCAGCAACAGTACTTATAAAACTAGTTAGCTCTGCAGATACCGGGCACTACTACGTAACTAAAAAGAACCCGCGGACCCAAACAGAAAAGTTAGAACTTAAAAAGTACGATCCTGTAGTTCGAAAGCACGTATTGTACAAAGAAGGAAAAATTAAGTAAACTGTGTTGCTAGTTTATTTAAAGTTCTGGTCCCATTGTTATTGACTTTGGTATAGCTCTCTTAAGGTATTTTCCATCTTTCGGATCGCCCATAAATACTCCGTTTTCAACCATGATTTTGCCCCGTAAAATAGTCATGATAGGCCAAGCCGTAATCTCGTGTCCCTCCCACGGGCTATAATCTGACTCGTGCAAATCTTCCAATCTTACTTTACGCTTAATTGTCGGATCCAAAACCGCTATGTCAGCATCGCTTCCAGCTGCTATCGCGCCCTTTCGAGGATATAGCCCCATAATTTTTGCGGCATTGCTGGAACAAAGATCTACAAATTGTTCTAGACTGTAACCTCTTTCTGTAACCATTTCTTGATACATGACCCCCAATCTAGGCTCCACACCAGCATTTCCACCTGTGGTATCATCAATTCGATTCCCAACGGTTTTCAATTGTAGCGTACAACACAGCTCGTCAGTGGCTACAGCATTGATTGAGCCGTCCAGTGTCCCAGCCCACAATTCCGCTTGATCCTCTGGAGATTTCAGTGAGGGATAAGTATGGTAAATTTGTCCATTTGGGCGCTTATAATCCTCGGAAGTAAAAAGCATATACTGATGCAAAGTCTCACCATATATTGCCTGCCCTTTGGCTCTCGCTTCTCTTATGGCTCTAACGCCGGTTCCAGCGCTAACATGCATCATATAGAGCGGTGTATTCTCTGCTTCAGCAAGCCTGATAACGCGCCGAAACGACAAATCCTCTGATAAAGCGCTATGCACTTCAGCCAAATTATGAAAACTGACGCGCCCCTCTCTTATTAATTTTTCATACATGTGCATGACCAAATCATTATCCTCAGCATGAATAACCCCCAAGCCTCCTGCTCGAGTTATGACCTTAAATACTTCCCATATATCTCCAAAATGCACCATTCTACCGGATCTGCTCGGTGTTATATTGGTGGTAAAAATTTTGATTGTTGGGTATCCATCGCCTATCAGGCTTTCGAGCTCCGAAAGAACCGGAGGTTCAACATCTCCTAATAACATTAGATGATAGGAATAATCACAATAGCAGTTACCTACCCAATCCTGATCGCGTTTTTCTATGACTTCACTAAATGGGATATCCTCTAAACGAGCGGCGAAATCGATAAGTGTTGTTGTCCCACCAAATAAAGCCGCTTTACTTACAATTTCGGGCCCTTCTGTAAATCCAAATGTTCCATCAGGCATTGGCATAATCCACTTGCAATGAACGTGAGGGTCTATTCCACCAGGCATCACTATTTTCCCATTAACATCGATCGATCGTTTTGTCTGTGTGCTGTCAATTGCATCAGGGCTTGTTACAGCGCTAATTGTCTCTCCTGAAATGGCGACATCTTGCCGGCTCGTTCCATGAGGTGTTACAACTGTTCCATTCCGTAAAATCAAGTCGAACATGTCCCAATCTCCCTGCTCAGTTTAATTACTGTTTATTTTTGCTGATCAATTCTCATTTTGTCGAGTGGTTTCCTCAACTTCTTCCTCTATCGTCTCTAAAATCGCTCTAACCCAAGGCAGTGAAATATTCCTTCCTATAAGAACTAACTGGGTTTCTTTTCTCTCATACGGCCAACTCTGGTGCCATTCGATAGGGTGAAATATGTGTTGCACACCATGCACTACAGCGGGTGTTTCGGGTGCTTCTTTGATATAGACAAACCCCTTAAGTCTAATTAAATCCGACCCTAGCACCTCTGCTAAAAGCTCAAGAAATAACGTGAGTGCGACTGCATGAATCGGCTTTTTAAAATATAAAGATACCGACATAATATCGCTATGAGAATGAGAATGAGAATGGGAATGTTTATCGATTTCGTTCTCTGTAAAAGCAATCGTTTGCCTTTTATATTCACCAAGAACAAGTTCAAGATCTATTATTCCGAAGTCACTTTTAAAAATTTCAGCGTTGTTGTTTATATGCATTAATTCTTTTTCGAGAGAACCCTCAACGCTCTCCACTAAATCTGTTTTTGTGAGAAGCAAAATGTCCGCGAATGCAACTTGCCGTGAACACTCTTCAAATTCAGAAATAGATTTGAGTCCAGTGACAGAATCTACGGTCACTAAAACTCTGTCTAATATCACTTTCGGTGCTGATATTTTATCTAAAACTAAGGATTGAATAATCGGCGCAGGGTCCGCCATCCCAGTGGTCTCCAAAATAATCCTATCAAACGACCAACCTCCCTCACGTTTTGTTAATAATCGAGCTATAGCCTCCTGCAAGTCGCCACGCATCACACAACACAAACAACCAGTGCTCAACTCCACTAAATCTTCATCGCTCGTTTCAATAAAGTGGTGATCCAGCCCTATTTCGCCAAATTCGTTGATAATGACAGCAGTCTTGGATAATTCTTCGCGTTGCAACAAGTTCTTTATAATTGTTGTTTTCCCGCTTCCAAGAAAACCTGTTATCAATGTTAACGGTATAAATTCGCTTTGTTTCATTTTTGATTCGCAAACACTACCCGACCGACCTTTCGGTTTGGACACAAAATTAATGCCAGAGATTTTAACGCGGCACCAACCGAAGGATGAACGCTTCCCTTTTGGTCCTTCTCACGTAATCTCCATATGTTTCCAAAGGGCTGTTCTTCAAAAGCGATTTCCACAAACACATTTGAATTTAGAGTAATTAAACACGAAAAGTCCTCCGTCCTCAAAACACACTGATCCTCCACACCCCATGCTTTCAATGTGCCCGATATGATTGTTGCAAAACGTTCTGGTGTCATAATTTATTACTCAACCACCACGTTAAAAGTTTAGTGGCTTCCATGAAATCACTTATTCTCATTGCCTCGTCTGGGTTATGACTGCCATTTGCATTTCTTATAAATAACATTTGTGTAGGCACTCCCGCAGCAGCAAAAGCAGCTGCATCGTGACTCGCGCCGCTTGCTAGTTGCATGTGAGGAATCTGTAAAGTCTCCGCTCCCTTCAACATAGCTTCTTTGATTAAAGGGTCCATCAATCCTGGGTCTGCTCTTGTAAATTCTCCAAGATCGAAGGTTACCCCTCTACGCTGTGCTATTCTCTCTGCTTCCTCTTTAACTCTACCAACCATAGAATCAATGAATTGCCCATCGAGGCTGCGCATATCGAGGCTAAACTCTACATCTCCCGATATTTTTGTCATAGCGTGCCAATCAGGGTCTGTAAAAAATTTGCCTACCGTAAATGCAAAGTCTTTATTCTTTTTTTCACAGTACTCCCAAACCTTATCGAGATAACTCACAAGTTCTGCAGTCGCAATAACGGAATCTCGTCTATGACTTCTAGGAACGCCTCCACAGTGGGAATATTCCCCTGTACACCGTGCCTTTGGTAACCGACGGTTACCGCGAATACCGGTTACAATTGCAACTGGTACTTTAGCCTCCTCTAGAACTGGCCCCTGCTCTATATGTACTTCGAGATACGCTTTTAATGAATTAGGCGGAAGAAAAACATTACCTTCTTTTAAATCATCCGGATTACACCCAACGGACCGCATATGATCGTATAATGATATACCAGTATCCGCTCTTTTAGCATTCTTCAATGCCTCAGGAGGCAGTGTCCCTAAAGCCGACCTACTTCCAATGTAAGAAACACCAAACCACGCACTTTCTTCAGCCCTTATTCCCATGACTTTTATATCACAAGAAGGAGTGACGCCCGCTTCAATTAAACTGGCACAGGCTATTAAGCCTGAAACAACTCCTGCAGCACCATCGAAATTGCCGCCTTGCGCGACGGAATCAATATGAGATCCTATAATAATAGGTTTTGCACCTGTTTTTTTCCCTTTCAAGGTCATGTAAACGTTTCCTGCAGCATCGTCCTCTACCACCAAACCTATTTCGGTTGCCACTTTTGCCATAATATCTCTGGCGACCTGTTCCCCATCCCCATATGAGGCCCTCGTAACACCTATTCCATCAAAGGTTTTATTGCGTAATTCATCAAATATCTGGCAAGTTAAGTTCTCTTGTTGAGCTACAGCATCAGATGGATTTAAATATGTCATTCTAATGACTCCCAAACATTGATTTTGATTTTACACCCGGTGCAAAAAAAACCTTTTGATTATGTCAAATACATTCTACAGATTAAAATGGAAAATTCTAATGATAGTTGATATCCGAACATACAATATTATACCCCGAAAAATGAAAACGTATCTTTCCTTATTTGAAAAATTTGCGCTTCCAATTCAACGAAAATATTTTGGAAACCCTCTTGGTTATTTTTTAGTAGAACACGGACCTTTACACCAGGTTGTCCACTTATGGGGGTTTGAAAACCTTGCCGATTTAGAGAGAAAACGGGCAAACCGCGATGCTGATCCGGCATGGGCGGATTACCAAGAGAGAACCGAAGGCCTAGTAGCCAGCCAAGAGAATAAGCTTTGCAAACCAATGGAATGGTCTGAAATTAAGTAAAAATCGAGAGGACAAAAATATGTTTGATGATAAAAATACTCCTGGCGATTATTTAGGTTTGAACGAAGCCGAATTAGCAAGATATAAAACCGATGGTTATATCATCCCAGAGTGGCGGTTTTCTGAAGAGGACGTCGCGATCATGAGGGAGTTAGTTGCGGAAATAATTCACGTTAACCCGGACCATCAACAAGAACAATTTGTCTGTCCTCATCTGCCCCGAGGAGCGACCAAGCCAATGACAAGCAATAGGCATAGAGATTTCCTTAAACTTTCAATGGCAGATGGTCTTTGTACAATTTTAAGTCAGATTGTTGGTCAGGATATTTTGCTATGGGGAAGTCAATTGTTTTGCAAGCCGGCTATGACAGGTATGGAAATACCTTGGCATCAAGATGGCGCCTATTGGCCGATACGGCCCCTTGCAAATGTGTCTGCCTGGATTGCAATTGATGAAGTTAAAATAGAGAACTCCTGTCTCCGAGTTATCCCGGGATCACATTTGAATGGCTTGCATCCCCATGAGACAGATATGCGAGAAAAAATAGCTCTTGATCAGACTGTTAAGCAAGATCATCTCGAAGACCATAAAGCTATAAATATTGAATTAGAACCCGGCCAGGTCGTGCTGTTCGATGTTTATCTCATACATGGGTCAACGGCCAACACGTCAGGCAAACGCAGAGCCGGTCTTGTCTATCGGTACATGCCCAGCACTAGCCTTTTTGATAGAACAGTACCCAATAAAATTAATCAGGCTGGACATCTCGTGAGTTACAAAGACCGACCTCTGTTCCAAGTAAACGGCGAAGAAGTTGGTAAAAATACAATGGTAGAAACATATCCTTACAGTTAGATGTCTAAACCATGCCTCAAAAAGGAAGATAAAATTGGATGAGCTAAAAGGTAAAACGGCTATTATCACGGGTGCAAGCAAAGGGATCGGTGAAGCGACCGTTCATGAGCTTGTATCTAGAGGCGTAAACGTAATTGCGGCATCCAGGGCTTTAACTAATTTAGAAGCTTTTATGTCTAGGCTATCGGGGCACGCCGACAAGGTGCATCCGATGAAATGTGATGTAAGTAATTTTGAAGATATAAAGAAAATAACCCGATTTGCTTTAGATCGTTTTGGAACAATTGATATCTTGGTCAATAATGCCGGGTTGATTGATCCCATTTCCAAATTAGCTGAGTCAGATCCTGACGGGTGGTGCAATGTTGCTGATGTAAACTATAAAGGCGTTTATTACTGTATCCGATCTGTTCTTCCTGAGATGCTCTCGGCCGGAAAAGGAGTAATAGTAAACGTTAGTACCGGTGCAGCAACAAGTCCACGGGAAGGCTGGAGCCACTATTGTTCAAGTAAGGCCGCCGCCCTGATGCTGACAAAAACAGTACATCATGAGTATGCAACGCAAGGTATACGAGCGATTGGTTTGAGCCCTGGGACAGTTAAGACGGAAATGCAGGTATCAATTCGCGAATCTGGACTAAATCCAATCAGTAAAATGTCTCCAAGTGATCATTCACCACCTGAAAAGCCAGCTAAGATTATTGCCTGGTTGTGCACTAATGATGCAAAAGAATTTGATGGAGACGATGTATCAATAAAAGATCATACCATACAAAAAAGAGCTGGATTGCTGTGAATACTTATCTATCAAACTTCGGCTAGAGCCCGACATTCCTACGCAGCTAAAACAGGCCCCTCACCAACTATGGTTGTTCTGTGCATCACTCGCCGTTCATTTGGATCATGAGGGGTCACAATGTGCATAGTACATCGGTTATCCCACATTAAAATATCATCTGTTTCCCATTTATGCTTGTAAACAAATTTTTCTTGGCCAGCAAAAACGGCTAGTTCTGTGATTAACTCGACAGATTCCGTTTCCTCCATACCCTCAATTTTATCATTATAAATTAGGCTTATGTAAAGCGACTTCCGCTTTGTTTTTGGATGCACACGAACCATCGGCTGCCATATCGGTGGCATCGCGGCTCGTTCGTCCTCAGTTGGTTTTCTAGCCCCGGTTATCCGGCTTAAGTTTTCAAAATCATGGCGGCATTTTTTGCCTTCTATCCGTTTTCGCAATTTTTCTGGAAGTGCATCGTAAACCTCATACATATTTGTAAAACATGTAAGTCCACCTGTTCTGCTTACTTCCACGCCATGAAGAAGAGATCCCATAGCCGGAATTGGCCGATAACTTGAGTCCGTGTGCCATTTTTTTGCGCTGGATAATTGTTGCTGAATGGGATCGGACTGGGGCATAAGATTCCCATCCTCATCGGTGTTTGAAACGCGAAAGATTTCCTTTTTAAATTTTGACTTGATTATACTCTGGTGAAATATCTCAGGCGTACCAAAATTACGAGTAACGGCGACGTGCTGTTCGTCTGAAATTTTTTGATGCGGAAAGACTAATATTTGATAATCCATCCAAGCTTGATGAATTTCCTCAACACAAGACCTCTGCAGTGGTTCATTAAAATCAACATTAGTCACTTCAGCACCTATTAGAGGATGAAGCCTTCGTATTTTAAGCCCTTGTTTGTGGTTGCTGGTTACCATGTGTTTACCTCCCGGGATAAGAACTAGTCATCAATAAATTCAAACCCCATTGCCCTGGCGTGGTAATAAATACCTCCGTCTTGCACAATTAAGAATTTTGCCTGTTCTTCACCGTGATTGTGATGAGAGTGAACCGATACCGGTGGTGTAATTGTGGTGGCCCATGGCGCCCAATCCTTGCGCTCTCCATCGATCATGGAAAAACAATTTTCACCTTGAATAATCAATGATATGGCAACCGAATTATGTCGGTGTGGTCTCTGTGCTACTCCAGCTGGCAGAGAATTCATGGCTACGGTCAACGTTGGCAAAACGTTCCGACTTCCCTCTTGTTTGCTGGATGAAAATATCAGAGCCGAACCTGCTATATCATCACCTCGGCCTACGTTATAGATAAGATCGATTTGTCTATCAATTTCGTTACAGGGATAATGAACGACATCGGTTGGAGCGTTACCTGCCCTAGGCACTTGTAAGTGTTCAAATGCTAACTGAGGCTCATTGGTGACAATCCAAAGGACCGCCGACCCACCAATCGCTTTATGAATTTGACATACGCCACCAGGCGTTACAAATACGTCACCCACATCCCATTCAATACATTCATCACCTGATCCTGTCACACCCTTCCCTTTGATGACGTAATACACTGCTCCGCTGGCCACAAAGTCTGTTCTTAATTCTTCATCACCAAGTATTCTACCGTAATAAGCTAAAACTAACGGGGAAGTCGCGGGAAACGGACATTGCATCAGGTGCGACACATCACATGGGATCAAACCCGTAGGAGATGCATCAGATAGAGCTTTTCGCGGCTCGTCCACAAAGACCATATTTGGCACCGGAGGCAACTGCACATTGAAGGCATTTCCTGTATTGAAATATCGGGCTCTCGACTCGGCTGCGCTCTTTGGACTAACGGACACCTGCGCTGGTAGATCCGCGATCGATTTAACAGCAATATTATCTGGCATTTTTCCCTCCCCCTTTCTCGAACATTAACTGTAGTACAATTGATTTTTTATTTCCATTTTTATGAGTAGTCTATCGACTATCTATTCAAACAGCTCTAGTAAGTCCAACCTCTATCGAAATTAATCAGGCGAGCAATATGAAAAAACTCTCAGACTATAAAGCGTTTACTTTTGACTGTTATGGAACGCTAATTGATTGGGAAACCGGAATTTGGAATGCTGGTCAACCTTTGATAACGGGAAATAATCGTAGTGATATTACACGCGAAAAATTCTTACACGCGTTTGCCACCGCGGAAACATATCAGGAAGCCGTAACTCCAAAAATGATTTATACCGAGTTATTGACTACGGTACATCAATCAATTGCCAACACATTTACGCTAACGACCAACGACACTCTTGACGGCAAGTTTGGAAGGTCTGTGAAGCATTGGCCTGAATTTGATGACAGTAAAGCATCGTTGAATATTCTTAAACAGCATCTAAAGCTGATAATATTGTCCAACGTTGATCGTAATAGTTTTTCTTCCTCAAATAAGAAGTTGGGGGTTGATTTTGATGCCGTATATACGGCTGAAGATATTGGAAGCTACAAACCAAACCCAGATAATTTCAATTATATGATTAATAGCCTCAGACAAACGTTCGGTATCAAAATTGATGATATTTTGCATGTTGCTCAATCAATGCATCACGATCTCGTTGAAGCAAAAAACCAAGGATTGGATATAGCGTGGATAGACCGTCAAAGGCTTTCTGAAGGCGGAAAGTGGGGAGCTACTGCAAAAGTACCACATCTAGTTAAGCCGAATTTTTTATTTTTCAGCATGTCCGAGATAGTGGAAGCTTTTCAGCACGCTTAACACAAAACTATCTTGATGAAAATACAATAGAGATTAACAATTAAACTTGTTCTATTTTGTTAACTCTTTTCGTTAGGATATTATAATGCGAGGTGTTGTATTCACTGGAGATAGAAACCTCGAGATACGGGATTTCCCAGACCCAGTTCCTGGGCCCCGAGATGTAATTCTTGAAATCAAAGCCTCTGGGATGTGTGGAAGTGACCTTCACCGGTATCGAGCTCCCTTCAACCCAGGTGACACCTCTTCCGGTTTTAAATTAGCCGATGAGCCCATGATAGCGGGCCATGAACCCTGCGGCGTAGTGGCCGAACTCGGTTCCGCTGTATCGGACCAAGAAGCAAAAATAGGACAACGGGTTATGGACCACCACTATGAAGGTTGCGGATCATGCAAGCACTGCAAAGGCGGGTGGCAGCAAATGTGTTTAGATGGAACAACTGTTTTTGGATCCAGTGGTCATGGAGCTCACGCCAAATATATGCGAGTACCAGTATCCACATTAGTTCCTTTGCCCGAAGAACTGTCGTTTACGACTGGGGCTGCTATTTCTTGTGGCACGGGAACAGCCTATGGAGCATTGAGACGTCTCCAAGTTCAAGGTGGTGAGACAATTGCTATTTTTGGACAGGGCCCTGTGGGGTTATCAGCTACGCAGCTGGCGACCGCCATGGGAGCAAGAGTTATTGCTCTCGATATTTCCCCGGAACGACTAGCGATGGCTACGGCATTTGGGGCAACAGAAATAATTAACGCAAGTTCAAATGATCCTGTCTCGGCAATTAGAGAGCTTACGCATGGCGAAGGGGCGCATAAGACGTTAGAAGCTTCGTCAGCTCCCTCAGCTAGGCAAGCAGCTGTTCAAGCCGTTCGTTCATGGGGTATAGCATGTTTTGTTGGCGAACGTGGTAACGTAGCTTTGGACGTCAGTCCAGACCTTTTGAGAAGGCAAGTCACCTTAGTCGGCTCGTGGACTTTTTCAACCCAGGGCCAATCGGATTGTGCGGAGTTTGTAGCAGATAACAATATAGATGTTGAAGCACTATTCACCGATACTTGGTCGTTAGATCAAGCACAGGAAGCCTACGAAAAATTTGACACACAAACCACTGGCAAGGGAGTTATTATTCCTTAGTGGTATATCTGTTGATATATTCACACATCAGATAATAGTATCAAGTATCCAGAAATGCCGCAATTTCCTGCATAGTATCAAATGTCTTGGTGCATCCAACCTTCTTCAATGCCGAGTTGTCTCCACCACCAGTATAACCAAAAACATGCATACCCGCTGCAACTCCAGCCAAAGCACCTCTTGGGCTATCTTCGATTACCAGACAATGCTGAGGCAGAACGCCCATTTGATCTGCGCAATACAAATAAAGATCCGGCGCCGGCTTGGGGCTCTCTACTTGATCCGCAGAAAAAATTCGTCCCAAAAATCGATCCTTCAATTTAGTAACTCCTAATGAGACTTCCATCTTATTCAGTGGTCCATTAGATCCTACGCATACGGGTATATTAATCCGCTCAAGTACGTCTAAGACGTCCTCAATTCCGCTTATAGACTTTAAGTTTTTTCTGAATTCTGCAAATTGTTTTTTATAAATTTCATCCACCCAATTCGCAGGAAGTAAAAACCCCAGTTGTTTTTCCGCATCTTTTTTTATTTGCGTCAACTTACCACCTAGAAATTGAGATAAAGCACCTTCCGCAGATATCGGTATCCCGGCCAAAGTTAACGCTTCTGAAATGAAACGATTACCAATAGCCTCACTGTCAACAAGAACGCCATCACAATCGAATATAACCAATTTATAATCCACAATGTTCCAAACTTATTAAAACTCATGATTGCCTATTTTTTAGGCACTAAAAATACTATGCTTGCAAAATAATCATCGATGTATATTCTAGCACAAACTTCTTTTACAACCTAAAAATCTAGATGAGGGAATACATCAATGGTTTTAGCAGGCTTTGGTAAGCGTCTAATAGCAACTATAGCGTTGATTTTTGCTTTCTTCATAAACAAATCGGCATTTGCTGCAGATAAATTAAGCAGTGGTGATACAGCCTGGATAATAACGGCTACCGCTTTAGTTTTGTTTATGACCCTTCCCGGTCTGGCACTTTTCTATGGAGGACTTGTTAGGGCTCGAAATGTATTATCGGTGCTAATGCATTGCTTCGCAGTTGCCTGCCTTGCATCAGTCGCTTGGTTAATCCTCGTCTACAGCCTAGCTTTTGGAGATGGTGGGACCTTAAATCAATATATCGGCGGTCTAGAAAAGGTTTTTCTAAACGAAGTCACCACCGAAACTTTATCTGGAACCATTCCGGAAACTGTTTTTTTCATATTTCAAATGACATTCGCAATTATAACACCAGCGTTAATTGTTGGTGCTTTTCCTGAACGTATTAAATTCTCAGCAGTTTTATTATTTTCCCTATTTTGGCTAATCCTTGTTTATGCACCCGCATGCCATTGGGTTTGGGGCGGCGGTTGGTTGGCGGAAATGGGTGTGATGGACTTTGCTGGTGGAATAGTTGTTCACGTCACAGCCGGTGTTTCTGCCCTTGTTCTCGCTGTTGTTTTGGGTCCTAGACGCGGTTTTCCAAGAGATATACGCCCTCCGCATAATCCAGGAATGACAGTTGCTGGCGCTTGCATGTTGTGGGTGGGTTGGTTTGGCTTTAATGCCGGTAGCGCATTAGCAGCCGATGGCGGCGCTGGTATGGCCATGGTTGTCACTCATATCTCTGCAGCTGTTGCATCTTTAGTTTGGGCCTTAATTGAATGGATTAAATTTGGAAAACCCAGCGTTGTTGGTATCGTGACAGGAACTATTGCGGGCCTTGCTTCTATCACACCTGCCTCTGGTTTTGTCGGTCCAATTGGTGCTGTTGTAATTGGAGTAGCAGCCGGAATAATATGTCAATGGTTTACGACCTGGATTAGAACTACATGCAAAATCGACGATTCTTTGGATGTTTTCGCCGTTCATGGGGTAGGTGGCATCATAGGAACATTACTTGTGGCCGTATTTGCGGCCGCAGAGTTTGGCGGCGTCGGATTACCTGAAGGCAGTTCAACTGTTGATCAATTTTATGTTCAGATTATTGGTGTAATAACAGTTGCTATACTCTCAGGGGTTGTGACTTGGATATTAGCAAAGATCATTTCTGCTACGGTAGGGCTCCGTGTCTCGGAGGAGGAAGAGATTGATGGATTAGATATAAGCGCCCACGGGGAAAGGGGCTATGACTTAACATAACAGCGGTATTAGACTAACCTGCAATACGACTTAAAAACAAATCAAAGTTCAGGAGAGTTTTTATGAAAATGATAGCTGCGGTTGTACAACCGCACCGATTAGATGAGATACGGGAAGCACTTAATTCCATTGGGATCCATGGCATGACAGCTTCGGAGGTTCAAGGTTATGGCAGACAGGGAGGACACAAGGAAATCTACCGGGGTGCCGAATATGATATACACTTTGTACCAAAAATAAAAATTGAAGTGGTCGTTTCCGATGACCAGGAAGACGGTGTTGTTGAAGCGATTTGCGCGGCAGCAAAAACTGGGAAAATAGGAGATGGTAAAATTTTTGTATACGATACAGCTAAAGCAATCCGTATTCGAACTGGAGAAGAAGGAAACGACGCTCTATAGAAAACTCTTTAAACTGTTGAAAAAAATAACAACTTCATAAAAACCAACTTCCTAGTTTAGTTAATATAATCTCAGCATATGAAGCCTTTATGTTATATTATTACGATGAAAATAGTATTTCTTAAGAGAGTACTTAGTGGGAAATATTAAAGTTATCCGACATTTAACAAGTCAATAATCGTGTAGATGTTCTGATTTCACAGCCAGGCAAATGCTAACCACACGACTTCCATATTAAATGATGCTATTGTATCCATCCAGATTAATGATGAATTCTAATCTAGAAAATCTAAGGTTGATAAAAATGAGTGATGAAATTGGCGAGTCCCATAATCCTTTGGTTATAAGGACTGACAATAATGGTACTTCGACTTTAACATTAAATAGACCCAAGAGCTATAATGCGCTTTCTCAATCTTTAATGTCGGAATTACAAACACACCTGGATAATCTTCGCTTTGATCGATCAATAATGGTCGTAGTGATAAAGGGAGCCGGGCCAGGCTTTTCTGCAGGACATGACCTCAAAGAAATGCGGAATAATAAAAACGAAGTTTTTTTTAGAGACTTTTTTGAGCAATGTTCTACGCTTATGCAAAGTATTGTAAAATTGCCACAACCAGTTATTGCGCAAATCCATGGAACCGCTGCCGCAGCTGGTTGTCAACTTGTTGCAACGTGTGATCTTGCCATAGCGTCTACCACTGCAAAATTCGCAACACCTGGCGTGAACATAGGCTTATTTTGCTCTACGCCAATGGTTGCTGTATCGAGAAAGGTCCCTCGAAAAAAGATGATGGAAATGCTTTTGATGGGTGACCTTGTGGAAGCAGAAACTGCCCTTGAATTTGGTCTAGTAAATCGCGTTGTTGCTTATGGACAATTAGAAGAAACTGTATCAAATTATGCAAATAAAATTAAAGAAAAGTCTCCTTTGGTTCTTAAAATAGGCAAGGAAGCTTTCTATAATCAAATAGATATGCCTTTAGCAGATGCATACAAATACACGGCAGAAGTAATGACCCAAAACATGCTAGTTCAGGATGCTAATGAGGGGATTAACGCTTTCATTGAAAAGAGAGCTCCCACCTGGACCGGAAAATGACAAAGAACGGCTTGAATATGGGAAAAACAGACTCCGATCTCTTTTATTCTGATAATTATCTGAAAACCATATTATCAAATGTAAAAACTATCGCTTTAGTAGGAGCGAGCTCTAACTGGAATAGGCCAAGCTTTTTTGCAATGAAGTATTTATTGGCGAAAGGTTATAAGGTCTTTCCAATTAATCCGGGGGTAGCAGGAGAAAAAATTTTAGGAGAGCTCGTTTATAGTAATTTGAATGAACTGCCGGTAACAGTCGACATGGTCGATATTTTTCGAAAACCCGTCGACGCGGGTGGAGTGACTGATGAAGCAATAGAACATGGTGCGAAAGTTGTTTGGATGCAACTTGGTATCATAAATCAAGAGGCTGCTCATAGAGCAGAAGCCGCCGGCCTGCGTGTTGTGATGGATAGATGTCCTAAAATTGAATTTTCTAGGTTATTTGGAGAGCTTTCGTGGCATGGCTTTAATTCTAAAACTATAACGTCTAAACGACGCCCTGTGGGTAAAGCAACCGCCCCTATTTCGTCAGAGGTTTCTGACACAATCCCGAAAATGCCACCAGCAGGTTTTGAGACGCGTGCGATACACTCAGGAGCAGCTCCTGACCCAACTACAGGGGCAAGATCCACACCAATCTTCCAGACGACAGCGTATGTGTTTGATGATGCAGATCATGCTGCTTCTCTTTTCAATTTACAGACCTTTGGCAATATTTACTCTCGACTATCGAATCCTACCACCTCCGTGTTAGAGGAACGTATCGCGGCTTTAGAAAATGGTAGGGGGACAACATGCACAGCATCAGGCCATTCTGCTCAACTCCTAGCATTATTGCCAATTATGGGACCAGGAAAACGAATAATAGCATCAAATAAACTTTATGGCGGCTCGATAACGCAATTTAGCAAGACATTCAAAAAGTTTGACTGGAACTGCACTTTTGTAGATATGGACAGTATAGATGAAGTCCGGGCTGCCGCCGACGGTCAGGACGTTAGAGCAATATTTGCAGAGTCACTAGCAAATCCCGGTGGAGTAATTACTGATATTTCAGCTATAAAAGAAATTGCCAATAAAGCAGGTATACCACTTGTAATAGACAACACAATGGCAACCCCTTTTCTTTGCCAACCTATTGAACATGGCGCTGATATCGTTATCCACTCGACAACAAAGTTTTTATCAGGTCATGGTAATGCGATGGGTGGCGCAATAGTTGACGCCGGAACATTTGATTGGGCTCAAAACAAAAACTTCCCATCTTTATCTGAACCTGAAGACGCCTACCACGGTATAAATTTTTACGAGTCATTTGGGGATTTAGCTTACACAACTTATGGCCACGCTGTCGGGTTAAGGGATCTTGGGCCAACTATGGCACCAATGAATGCGTACCTCACGATTATGGGAATAGAGACTTTAGCTCTTAGAATGGAACGTCACGTTCAAAATGCGACCAACGTTGCAAAATTTTTGGAAACTCATTCTCAAGTATCTTGGGTATCCTATGCCGGCCTGCAAAGCTCGAAATATCATAATTTGGCAAAAAAATATTTACCTAAAGGGGCCGGTTCAGTATTCACTTTTGGCTTAAAAGGTGGATATGAAGCAGGAGTGAAATGTGTTGAGCGCTGCGAACTATTCAGTCACTTGGCAAATATAGGGGATACGCGTTCTTTAATATTACATCCAGCGTCGACAACACATCGTCAGCTCACAGACGAGCAAAGAATTGCAGCTGGGGCTGGTGATGACGTCATAAGAATATCAATAGGCCTCGAAACAGAAACTGATATCATAGCGGACCTAGATCAGGCACTCGTATGACCCTAAACTCTAATCATTTAAGCTATGAATAATGTCTCAAATATAATGCGATGCCAACCGCAGCGATAATCGGTGGAGGACCCTCTGGTTTGATGGCCGCTGAGATGCTTTTAAACCAAGGTTTATCTGTCGATCTATATGAAGCGAAACCAAGTGTTGGTAGAAAATTTCTAATGGCCGGTAAAAGTGGGTTAAATCTGACCCACGCCGAGAGTTTTGAAGGTTTTCTAAAGAGATTCGAAAAAGATCAATTAAAATTAGCGCCGTTTATAAGAAACTTGCCACCTGAAGCAATCCGAAAATGGGCCGAAGACCTAGGAATAGAAACGTTTGAAGGCACATCCCGACGCATTTTTCCTAAAGTAATGAAAGCCTCACCATTACTTAGGAATTGGTTGAGGCGTCTAGAAGACTTGGGATTAAGAATTCATCTCAAGCATAAATGGATAGGTTTAAGTAAAGACCTTCAATTACATTTTTCCACCCCAGAGAAAAATCTTATCGCTAATCATGACATAAAAATTTTCGCACTCGGCGGCGCCAGCTGGCCTAAACTCGGCAGTGATGCCAACTGGCTGAATATATTTCAGCAACAAAATATTCCGATAACTCCATTTCGACCATCTAATTGCGGATTCAATGTGAGCTGGAGTAATATCTTTCTTTCTAAGTATAGCGGCGCACCCGTAAAATCGTGCAGAGTCTCCGTTAACGGCTTTGATAAAATTGGTGACTTTATTATAACTGATTATGGTCTAGAGGGCGGTGTGATATATTCCCATTCAAGAAGCATATTGAATGAAATACGCGATAGACGATGCGCTACAATATCAATTGATTTTATCCCAGAAAAAAATTCTGACGAAATTTACTCCTTAGTATCAAAAGAAAAAGGGAAAAACACGCTTACTAATCATCTTCGCAAAAATCTAAATTTATCCGGCGTAAGAGCTAGTTTGTTGAGAGAATTTACTTCACCTGAGAAGCTAAAATCGGCAGCTGCTTTAACAAAATCTATTAAGGCATTAGAAATACCAATTTATCAAAGCCAATCTATCGACCGAGCCATTAGTAGCGCGGGCGGGATCTCTTTTGACGCTATTGACTCCAATTTAATGATTAAAAAAATGCCTGGATTTTTCGTTACTGGAGAAATGTTAGATTGGGACGCGCCAACAGGAGGATATTTATTAACTGCCTGTTTTGCTCTTGGACGTGGCGCAGCAACTGGTGCAGTACACTGGTTGAATAACTAGATTATTTCACTAGATCGTTATATTTTGCGTACCTGTCCAAGATTGGGATTAATGTTCCACCAGCCGCTGAAGGTAAAGCGAACACAACCCGTTTCACACCAGCATCACGGTACTGAAGTAGAAGATTAGGATCGTTAGCAACACCATAAACCGTAATAGGAACCGTATCTGGGTCACGGCCGGCTTCATTGCACATTTCTTTAAACTCAGGCAATTTGTGTATCAAATCGCCATATTCTGGACGAGTAGCATGCGGCAACCAGCCATCACAATATTCTATAGCCCGCCGTCCACCGTGGGGGAATGCTCCCCCCATAAGTATAGGAGGATATGGTTTTTGGAGGGGTTTAGGGTTTGTAATCATTTCTGGGAAGTCGACAAAAATTCCATTAAATGAGGCCTTGTCTTCAGTCCATATGATCTTCATGGCTTCAATTCTCTCTCTCATAAGGCCCATTCTTGTTTTGAAGTTAGTCCCATGGTCTGCCATTTCTTCTGCATTCCATCCTGCTCCAACCCCAAAAAGAAATCGTCCAGAAGAAATTTGATCCAAGGAGGCAACAGATTTGGCAGTTTGGATCGGATCCCTCTGAATAACGAGGCATATACCAGTAGCAATCTTAAGTTCAGAAGTTACAGAAGCAGCCGCTGTTAAAGAAACAAAAGGGTCCATCACATCGTAATATTTACTAGGAAGGTCTCCCCCTTGTGGAAATGGAGAGTTTCTCGATGTAGGGATATGGGAATGCTCAGGCGCCCACAAAGAGTCAAAACCCCTTTGTTCCAGTGTCTTCGCAAATTCGACCGGCTTCATAGAGTACTCAGTAAAAAATAAGGAAATCCCAATTTTCAATATATATATCCAAGCCAGTAGTGATTTTATATTGGTAAGGCGGTAGTTTGTTTAATCGACTCCATAGAAAAGCTGGATGTAACATCCCTTAGCGCTACTTTTTCAATCATATTTTTATAGAATTTATCAAAATGATCCATGTCTGGTACAACTATCTTTAATAAATAATCAACCTCCCCTGCCATTCTATGAAATTCCTGTACCTCTGGCATATCTTTGATGAATTTAGCGAAGTCTTCTAACCATTTGCCCGAATGTTCCCCCGTCCGAATTGACATAAAAACGGTTAAACTCACTCCCAATTTTTGTCCATCGAGAACAGCGGCTTGGTATTTTATTATACCTTCGCTCTCTAGACGATTAATTCGTTTCCAACAAGGTGACGCAGATAAGCCTACCTGCTTAGCAATCTCGGTAACTGTAAGGCTACTGTCCGCCTGAAGAAGTCGAAGAATATTAAAATCCATTTCGTCCATTTGCACACCAAACATATTTGTCTATAAATACGTCATTATCAGAATTTTTTTTCAAATCTTACACCAAAACCGCTCCCTAAGGAAAGGATTATAACTCACCAACAAAAATTAACCAAATCTCAAAAAAACTTCAGGTAAATTGCGCAATTAAAAGAGAGATTAATCTGGTAAGGTAGAGCTGCCCATTAAATAGTTATCGACAGATCTCGCTGCTTTTCTTCCCTCGCTAATGGCCCATACTACCAGTGACTGGCCCCTTCGCATG
>PAQA01000011.1 GCA_002709155.1 Rhodospirillaceae bacterium | reverse complement strand
GTGTTTTAATAAAACATCTTCTATCTCAACCGCGCTCATGGTCCAGCCGGCTGAAATAATAACATCATCAGCTCGGCCATGATGAAAATAATAGCCATCCTCATCTATACTTCCCAGATCTTTGACGCGGAAAAAATTATTTTTTCTCCATAGCACAATTTCGCCAATTTCTCCGACTGAACACGCCTTTCCTTGTGGATTTTGGATGGAAACACCACAGCCGGGAAGCGGTTTGCCAAGAGATCCAACTTTTACAGGTAAATCGTCTGCCCCCGGGTAGTTCGCGATTATTACACCAACCTCTGTCGAACCGTATATACTGCAAACATCATGACCAAAGATTTGACGGGCCCAAAGAGCAGTTTCGGTATCCAAGGGTTCTCCAGTAAAAGAGAGTTTTTTGAGCCTTAAAGAATGCTTTTTTGGATTGCTGATATTTCGCATTAGTCGGTAGTGCGTTGCTGCTGCGGAAAGATTAGTAATTTTAAAATTTTCCATGGCAGCTAGAAGTTTCTCGGGGTCGAATTTTCCAGCATAAGTCGAAATCTCAACTCCGAGCGCTAGTGGTGCCAATGTCCCATGCCAGAGCCCATGCCCCCACGCTGGCGAGGATGGACACATGTATTTATCACCAGGCCGAACGCCAGTAGCATAGAGTGCCGCAATCATAACGGTTACGACAGCGCGATGCCGATGCTTAACTGCCTCAGGCAGCTCGCGAGAGGTCCCCGACGTATACTGGTACATGGCCATGTCAGCCGATGATGTGCTGGTGACATAGGTATTGTTATATGCTTCTAAATCAGAAAGAAAGTCATCATCAGCTATTAGAGTTTCAGTATCAGTACCTGACGCTAATTCAGATTTCTTAGGGTCTAAAATAACTAAAACGGGTTCGCAGTCTTTAAGTCGAGCATTCAACCCATCCGGACCAAAAGCGGTGAATAAAGGCACAGCGACGTAGCCTGCTTTCATTACACCAAAAAGAGCCGCGTAGAACTCCAAAGATGGTTCCAGCATAATAGCAACGCGATCTCCAGCTCGATACCCTTTTGCTTGAAGCCAGTTTGCTACACGGTTTGACCAGGTGGATAGATCACCGAAAGTAATTGTCTGAATTTCTCCAGTATCGGTAGCGATATTTATCGCTATACGATTAGGGTCGTGTCGATCTATACACTCGTAAGCGATATTTAAGTTATCTTTATCGCCATCGAACAGATCCCATAATGCTTCTTTTGTAAAAAATTTATGGGCATCTTCATAGCTAGTATAATCAGTCAAGCGTGGCATGAATGAAATATTATCCCGTACTTTTATTTTTTGATATTTGATCGATTTCTTCATTAGAGAAACCAATCTCTAATAATAATTCAGCCGTGTGTTCGCCGAGGGGTGGTGCAGTATTTCTCAAGCTACCCGGTGTTTCTGAAAACTCTACAGGGATTGCCGTCGTGTGCAACGGTCCTTCATTTTGGTCATCTATTACAGGAAAGAAATTTGTATCTTCTAGATACGGATCATCCATCATTTCCTCTAAGGTAATAACCGGACCATTTGGCAAATCAGCATCGTCAAGTAACCGGAATGCTTCGGTGGTAGTAAACTGGGCGAGGGCCTCAGCTAAGTGCGATTGAAGCGTCGCTATATTTTCCGCTCTTTGCGCCAGATAAGTGAAGCGCGGGTCTTGGATGAGATCACCGCGTCCGACGGCCCTTAATAAGCGATGCCATTGCTCGTCTGTATGGGCTAGAACACACACCATCCCATCTTTGGTTTTATACGGGACCCGGTATGGTGATAGAGCACGTGGATATCCTAATTCGTTGTTCTTTCCCTTAGAGCCATTCCATAGATGAGTTGTTAAATTAAAAGAGAGCATCGTCTCCAACATGGGTACGTGGACTTCCTGACCTTGGCCCGTCTTCTCTCGGTGGTACAGCGCCATGCCGATCGCGGATGCTAAAGTATGTCCACAAAACTTATCTGAAATGGGCATTGGGATGAAGCGTGCTTCTCCGTTTGTTCTGTCAATTAAATTCACTATGCCGCTTTCGCCCTGTATAACGTCATCATATGCAGGGCGTCCATCTTTGGCTCCACCTCTCCGGTAGCCAGTCGCCGACGCATATATAATTCTATCATTTACTGCTTTAATACCTTCATAATCAATTCCTAACCGTTCAGTTGCAGCCTGGCGCATGTTATGAACAAATACATCAGCGGTTGTTGATAATTCCAATAAAGCACGTTTACATTCGGGCTTTTTTAAATTTAGGATAATACTTTTTTTGTTGCGGTTGGTTGTTTGGAAAAAGGGGCCTAGAGTACCAGTATTGCTCGCGCCAATCTGGCGCATTGGATCTCCTGATGGAGTTTCCACTTTTATTACTTCCGCTCCCATATCACCGAGAATTTGCGTTGCGACAGGTCCAAGTACATTAATCGTGAGATCAATTACTCGAATGCCGGTAAGAGGGCCAAGATTTTGGGAAGGATCACTCATAAAAAATACTAATCTTCTGTCCTTTGAAGTTTTGGGTCTTTGCATTTCAGCATTCGAAGCGGCGTATAGGTAATTACTGTTTCCCCTTTTTGATTAATAATTTCATTGCGAGTTCTTACCAAACCTCTCCCTGGTCGCCGCGTCAATCGGGCTTCTATTACCTCACATTCTACATGGATGGTATCTCCAGCAAATGTTGGTGCATGAACATTCAATTCCATGTTAAGGAACGCAAACCCTGTATGTTGCATGGTAGATTGCACTAATAAACCCTCTGCAAAACTATACACTAGTGCACCAGGCGAGACGCGGCCTTTTATATCACTTTCAGTTTTAAGATATTCAAGGTCTGTAAACATCGTCTCAACCATGCCGGTTGCATTAATAAAATTTGTAATATCTGCATCGGTAATAGTTCGTCCAATAGTTTGGAATTTACGTCCAATTGGTACTTCTTCATAGTGAAAACCAAGACCAACAATTTCCATATCAACAAACTCCAATTAAGCAAAAAATTAATAGCTTAGTTATGCACTATTGGTTGAGTTGTTACATCCCATTTAGCTTAAAATCGTATTGATGATAAAAATTTCAGTTCGTTATTGCAGAAATTTGATCATCCCAAACATTCTCTGGAAACTTTTCTTTTAATTGGTCGCTTTTTGAAAGCCCCTGATCCGATTAATTAGTCCGGATGTCGACCCGTCCAGTTCACTGGGCGCTGGTTCCATTTTTACTGCCGGGAGTAGTTGACTCGCGAGTTCCTTGCCCAGCTCTACACCCCATTGATCGAAGCTATTGATGTTCCAAATAGCGCCTTCTACAAACGTTTTATGTTCATATGCTGCTATAAGCATTCCCAACGTTTTTGGATCAAGTTTTCTGTATAGTATTGTTGTCGATGGCCTGTTCCCCGGGAATGTTGCATGGGGCGCTATTCTCTCAATATCTGCTAGTAATAGCCCTTTTTTGAGAAGATGGTTCTTTGTTTCGTCTAGATTACGGCCTTTCATAAGCGCTTGAGATTGGGCGAAACAGTTGGCAATAAGGGTTTCATGATGGTGTTGCAGATCGTGATGCGCGTTAGCTGCTATCAAGAAATCACAGGGAATAATATCTGAGCCTTGATGTAAGAGTTGAAAAAAGGAATGTTGAGCATTTGTTCCCACTTCCCCCCATATTACACCTGAGCTAGCTGTTGGTATTTTTGACCCTTCACGATTTATTGATTTTCCATTGGACTCCATTTGAAGTTGCTGGATGTGCGCTATTAGTAATTCCAATCGTTGATCGTAAGGTATAATTGCATGTGATTTGTAACCCAATATTGATCGATGCCAAATACTTATTAACCCCAATATAACGGGGATATTTTTCTCTAGGGAGCAATTGCGGAAATGGTTGTCTAATTGATGTGCCCCACTCAAGAGCTGCCTGAAGTTTTTGGATCCAATAGAAATCAAGATTGGCAAGCCTATCGCAGACCACAGCGAGTAGCGACCGCCAACCCAGTCCCAAAGCTCAAAATGCCTCTCGGGAAGAATACCAAACTCTTCTGTCTGCTTTAAGTTACTTGATAGAGCTGCAAAATGATTGCCGACAGATTTAGGACCAAGAGCCTTCGTGATCCAAGCTCGTGCCGACCGTGCATTTAACATTGTTTCCTGTGTCAAAAAAGTTTTTGAAGCAACCAATATTAAAGTTGTTTCGGGATCCAGGTTCGACATCTTGTCGTGCAAGTCTGCGCCATCTACATTTGTTACGAATTGAATGGCAATTGAGTTATTTGAATAAGGTGCTAGTGCTCTCACGGCCATACTGGGGCCGAGAACGGATCCGCCTACACCAATGTGAAGAATATTTTTAAAAGGCTTTCCGGTTGAACCAGTTAATTTACCGGATTGTATTCCCTCGGCAAAAGTGGTCATTTTGCTCAAACTTTCTTGAACCTGTTTTAGTCGTTCAATATTCATCCTAGACGGTGATGTTGGTTTCGATCCTCTTAGCAAAGTGTGCAACGCTGCACGGTTCTCTGAAATGTTAATTGCAGAACCTGAAAACATCTCATTTATTCGTTCGACTAAGTTACTTTCAATCGCTAGTTGAGCTAATAGGGCCATCGTTTCGTCTGTCAGGAGATTTTTTGAATAGTCTACAAGGAAGTCATCAAGGCAAACTGAAAACCTATTGAAGCGGTCTGCATCGCACTCGAATAATTGGTTAAGTGTTGTATTATTCATATCCCGGCTATGTTGTTTTAGATTTTGCCAGGCATCACTTGCTGTATTCATTATCATCCAATCGTAATCCGATTACTTCGTAGTTTACATAATCGGTGATTTTTTTGATATAGCTCGGCCGGTTAAATATGCCTCTAAGATTGAAAATTGTTCGTCGTTGAGCGCTTGAAATTGAAAGGCTGTCTCATTTGTTTCGTTATTTATTCTCTTTACAATCATAGGAAGGGTTATCTTATTCATATCTATTAAATTATCACGATGTTTTATGGTCGCCTCGATTTCCTGAAGTTCAGAAAATACTGCCGTCTCTGCAGATATAGATAGACCACCAAGACTTATGTCGTTGATATCGAATTCATTATGTTGATACTCCAGCAGAAGATTTTTTTCTTGTCGTCGGTCGCGTCTATTTTCCTTTTCTCGTTTTCTAATAGTTGTCATATTAATCCCCTTCTGTGCATCACACTTGTTTGCATATTCCGTTATGTCGCCATTGGGAGGTCGAACGCTCACAAAATTTAGCAGAATTATGGGGAAAATAGAAATTAAGCTATTTAAATTTAAAAATTGCTTCGCACCCGCTTGAGTTTTTCTTAAAAATGGAAGACAGTTTTTTCATCCTGTCATAGGGAGATGGAACGTGTTGGCAAATAAAAATATAATACCTGTATCGAAGTACATAGGTGCGATGGTGCTGGATGTTGACTTGGCAAAGATAGACGAGAAATCATTTGCGGTGATATCTGACGCGTTTGATAAGTATAACGGTCTTTTGTTCCGAGAACAGTCTCTATCACCAGAACAGTTGGTAAAATTTAGCCGTTTATTTGGCGACTTAGATCATGCGCCGCAAATGGAGAATGGTCAAACTGCTGTTGCGGGTTTTCCAGAGATCTATATCGTATCCAATATTTTGAATGAAAATAAGGAGCCTATTGGATCGCTTGGGGCCGGCGAGGCTGTATGGCATACAGATATGTCTTATCTTCCAAATCCCCCCGATATATCAATGTTATATGCATTAGAAGTTCCTCCAGTGGGCGGTGATACATCTCTTTGTAGTATGGTGGCCGCCTTTAATACGTTACCCGATAAGATAAAAACTAAGGTGGCACACCTATCAATCAAACACGACGGCACATATAATTCAGGCGGTCTCCTTAGAAAGGGATTGCGGGAGGATAATGATCCAATGACCTGCGCGGGGCAACCTCATCCAATAGTGTGCGCTCATCCCCGTACAAGCCAACCAGTCCTTTATTTAGGAAGAAGAAGAAACGCTTATATTGTCGGGTTAGAACGAGAGGAATCGGAAGATTTACTAGATAGATTGTGGGACTATGCTACTTTGCGTGAAAATTCATATACGCACCAGTGGCAAGTTGGTGATTTACTAATGTGGGATAATAGGGCAACCATGCATAGAAGAGATCCTTTTGATTCTAGCGCCCGCCGATTAATGCAACGAACTCAAATAAAAGGGCAAATAGCCCCATCGGCGTTCGGAGCCTAAGTCTTAAGTATTTCTAATACCTCGCCGCAAAATTTATCAAAGGCGCTACCCTCGATCCATCTTACAACAGCGACTAGGTTGTAATCAGGCTCTACCCAAATCATATTCGAACCAAACCCAACCGCGCAGAAACCAGTCTTTGTAGCGCTGGGAAGCCGCGTTTGAGAATTATTCAACCACCAAAATAATCCGTAATCTTCGTTGATATTGCAAGGAGCAAATGCCTGATCAACATAGTGCTCTGAAAGTAAACGTTCCCCATTCCAGATGCCCTTGTTAAGTATTAAATACCCCACACGCGCTTGATCTTCGCTACTGATAAACATCCCACCTCCCCAGTGAGACCCGCCGGATACAGATTGAATATTTTGGTTATTAATCTCAACCCAAGAATTTTCATAGCCATGCCACTCCCAATCGTTACTTGCCCCAATAGGGTCCATTATACGTTCGCGTAGCAAATCAGGAAGTGGACGTTCAGCTACCCTCAAAAGGGCAAGGGCAAGTCTATTAACACGGACATCATTATATTCCCAATGGGTCCCCGGAGATTTGAGCGCTCTTTCATTACCTTTATCAGCATTATCTTTTGGAGCGACATTAAGGTCGCGATTATGATCTACTTGATCCGGTTTGCCCCACATGCTGCCCTGCCACTCGCTGGTCATTTGCATCATTTGGCGCCAAGTAATGGATTTATTATGTGGGCTATCAAATCCACCATCATTTACTAAGTCCGAAATAGGGGCATCAAAATCCGGAATTAGCCCATCGTCCTGAAGTAAACCAGCGCATATAGAAAGAAAGCTCTTTGCAACAGAGAAGGTTATATCAGGTCTTTGAGTATCACCCCATTTAGCGGCAACTTTTCCATTCAAAATGATCAAGCCGTGAGGGTCCTCACGCGATCGGGTCTTGCCTATGATATCCCCCCATGGTGGAGGTTCCGCAAAAGCCCGATTTTCCAGGGCCCTTTGAATATTTCTATCCAACAAAGACTCATTTTTAAGGGCATGATCAATAGCAGACTGAAAATCCCTGGGGGGAAGTGCGTCAAATCGTTCCCAATTGCTCTCTCTCGGAGGGAAATATATTTGATTAGATCGATGATTACCGGCCATGGATGGAACACCTTTTAATTTTATTCAGTTGACTTGGTTCAGCTATCCAACGAATTATCGTTTTTCAAAATCTATCAATTCATCTATGGGTAGGCTGTTAAGATGCCTCCGAAGTACATCTAATGACAATTCTATGGCACCCAATCGAATCCAATCATGACCTCCCAGCATTCTAGCGTGGCGTCCAACGGTTTCATCAGGGCCAGAAATGCCAATATATATATTGCCTCCAAGTTCGATCTTATCGGATCCTTTATCAAGATCTATTAAGACGGATAAGGCATATGTAGAACCACTTTCTTTCTTTAAGTTTACCGAAATAGCTTTGGCTATATCGAGGTTTAGGATGTTGTCATCCTCGGTAACAGGCATGCCGACAACCCGGCATAAATGCTTTAAATTTCTAGCAACTACGTTTTGTATTATAGGATCCCGGTTGCCTGGTTTAGGATTTAGTCGTGTTGCTATCGCGCCGCTTGTAAACATTTCTGCTGTAGCAAGTGTAGCGTTTTTAGAAGTTAAGGAATCAATAACAACTTGTTCTAGCGTTTGATCGTCTTCTGCAACGATAAAAGTTCCCAATCGTTTGCGGATCATTTNTATAGCAGGTGCTAATTTTTTATCTAANTCNTTATTAGTTNTAGCTTGNGCNGATAACTTAGTTTCCANTTGAGGGTAGTGAGCTTGAAATCCTAATTTCAGACTGCCGTCTNTTGCNAGTGNCTCTACACCACTCAGCAGCTGATCTGCTCGAGATTCNCCGATNCCAAANGAGTGGAAACGTTTCAANCNNTTGACAACTTTTAGACCACTCATTTTNAATAANCTTGGGATTANTTGTTCGTCAATCATCTTTCTCATTTCGCGTGGNACNCCNGGAGTGAAAAAGAAGCGNGCNNTNCCGATATTAATTGCAAAGCCGCAAGCNGTNCCAATNGGATTATCAATNAACTCTGCACCTTCAGGTAACATGGCCTGTTTTTTATTGTTAGGCGGCATNGTGCGACCTCTTCGCTCATAAAAATCNAGCATGCGCGATANCCAGTTTTCGTCTAAANTTAACCCAACGCCAGCNGCNTCAGCTGCTACTTCTTGTGAAAGATCGTCCACNGTTGGCCCTAATCCGCCGTTTACTATTACGGCATCTGCCCTTTGGGAGGCTTGTTGAAANGCAGTTGCTAAACAGGAACGATCGTCACCAACTACAGTACTCCAATGCATTGTAAGACCAACNTCACCAAANCGACGGGCCATATGGCTGTAATTGGTATTTACTGTTTTCCCGGTTAAGATTTCATCACCTGTGCATAAAATTTCAATGAGCATTAATATTCCAATTTCATTACGTTACCNGGCACCGAACATGGTNTTGCNAATAGTATTTTTTTTATTNCAGATTAGTAAATAAAGTTTTTGATAAANACNTTTAAAAGTCGATATTGCGCGGATCATGAACNACGTCTAANTCAGGTAGNGCNGTATTTGATATAAAGGAGGAACAGTTTTCGATAGCTCGTTCAGCTATAGAACTAAAATTATCGAAAGTTGCTCCGGCGCAGTGCGGAGTGAGGATAACATTTNCNAGGGAGATCAATGGATTATTTTCTGGNGGTTCANTTGAGAACGTATCAATGCCTGCNCCAAATAATCTTCCGTTTCCNAGAGCTTGGGCAAGTGCAGANTCGTCNACTAAACCTCCACGTGCACAATTAATTAGAATAGCANCNTTTTTCATTAGTGAAATCTTATCCTTATCTATGAGGAGNGANGTTTTTTTATTCTTNGGTAAATGCAGAGTNACAATATCAGATATGGTTAGCAACTTACTCAAGNTCACTCGATTTAACNTCAATTTTTGTTCNAGAGAAGCTGGGGCTGGAATTGGGTCACAGTAAACTATATCAGTGTCAAAGGCCCNTAGTAGTTTNGCTACCTNACGNCCAATAGCGCCAAGTCCAATTATACCGACAGTTTTTCTATAAATTTGTTTATTGTTTCCCCTGGCCAACTCTTTATCCCATTCTCCTTTGCGAGTTCGGTTATCTAAATTCATCAAGCCCCGTGTTACGGCTAACATCATCATTATTGTATGTTCAGCNACCGGAATATTNTTNCCAGCATTGAGCCGGGCAACACCTATTTTGTNATTNANANAATATTGGATGTCAATGTTATCAACTCCAGCNCCCATTTTTTGAATGAACTTTAATTTTGGAGCTAATTTCAATAACCGATCGTCCAACTTGGCTCCCATCAGTAAAGCAATATTGGCATTGCCAAGAACTTTTAGGCGCGCTTCTCTAGTGTCTTCANTGATAGCTAAGTAGCGCCATTTATCGGGCATTACAGATTGTATTTTTTCAATAATTGAGGGTTCAAAGCGGTCAATTATTGCTACTAGTGGATGCTCCATGGAACTCCTTCGGTCGGGTTAGAATTNTTAATGCTCATATNNGCNGATCAGCATTNTATCTNCNCTCTAATTCATTTGCGGCTTTNTTCAGGAATTGGNGNTCGATANAGTTATCGGCAGGAGCTCCTTTCCGATTTTTTATTTCTCTAATTAATGCACTNACATCGATTAATGTTTGNATNCCTTTTATATTTGCGNATCCATCNATAGNAAATATNTTTTGNGNAGTATATTCCTCCCANGCGGCGANNGCATATTTTTTGGNGATGCCAGTNTCTTTCATNGCGATATCAACCATTAGATTTTTGTTTTNGAAAAATAATTGGTGTGCACGAATAAATGCCCGCAGAAAAGCGNGNANTGTTNNNGGATTTTTANGGAGCCAAATTTCATCTGCATTTAATGATGTGAATTGAAAGTCTGGGAAATGATCTCGCGGTTCTATAAGCGTCGTGTAGCCTTGGTCTCTCGCTATGTAATTNAGCGGCNCACCTTGAAGTCCAGCATCTATTTCTCCATTTTGTAGTTTTTCCCACCTNGCCAAAATTGGCCCNACCTCCGTAATCGAATAGTCTCTTGGATAATATAANTCATGGATCTCCAGAGTTTGCANGATTAAGGANGAACTNCCAGCATTAAGNGATGAGACACCAATTGTTTTATNTCGAAGATCTTCTGGTTTTTTTATTAGATTATTTGCCATCAGAGAAAATGCTAATTTATTGACATTCCCTCCGATTATCAAAAGAGAACCGCCATTCTCACGGTTAAGGATAACATGCTCTGTGACGCCATATGCAAGCTGAACTCTACCATCTTTGAGCCGTTCTGTTACCTCATCTATGGGCTCGTAGAGTTCTATATCAACATCAATACCTTCATCTTNAAAAAGGTTACAATGTTGAGCGACCCATATCGGCATGTTGAAATAATTCCTCGAAACAGCAGCAAATTTAATTGNGGTCATTGGTTACCCAGTTTACATAGTTTGGAACTTTGANATNGANGCCTCTGCATCTACCGATTGAAAAGATGATAANGATAAAATAAATAAAGTTCACTGAATAAATAGTTCAGGTTTAGGCTAATCTTGTTTCCGNTGCGCAATCTNTATTAGAAAACGCAGGTAAACGTGCTAATGNTTAAAAGCCATCTCCNGATGGTCNNNAAAAANTTTTCATTTTNTGGTTAAAATGAGGGAGNNNTAGATTATGGGAAACGTTGCGGNTCGAGTGTATGGTGCAAAAGCCCGAATGGCATTGATGGTGCCATCGACTAATACGGTNGCAGAAACCGAGTTTTGGAAAATGGCCCCTGANGGGCTGACAGTGCATACTTCGNGAATGCCGTTTTTNGCAAATCGNTTTGATAGTCCNTTTGATGAAATGGAAAGCCATCTACCNCGCGTTATTGANGAGGTAAATTCAGCNGANCCTGATGTAATNGCCTACGGATGTACCGCTAGTTCCGCAAAAGGCAATCCGACTGACTATGAAAAGAAACTTACCCGAAAAACTGGAAANCCAACCGTTACTGCCGCTGCTGCATTAGTTGAAGCACTGCGAGTATTTTCAGCNAAAAGAATTGTAATGATTACACCCTACCCCCAATCTACGAATGANAAGGAAAGAGTNTTTTTTCAGGAAAATGGAATAGAAGTAANNCANGATGAAAGTATTATTGTAGACGANGGACAGTTAAAATTCAAAAATATGAATAGAGTGCCTAGTGACTTATTAATCNACCGAGCAGTTNCGTTGGGNGGATCTGATAGTGTCGAGGCGGTNGTCCTAAGTTGTTGCGATATGCCGACACTCGCAGCAATACCAAAAATAGAAGAAGTCATNGAAAAACCGGTAACTTCNAGCACGCAAGCCTTGTTCTGGAGGGCAATGAGAACAGCTGGAATAAAAGATCCNATTGANAGAATGGGGTCACTNTTAAGCCATATTTNATTTGTCACNACTTAAAAAGGACTATCCAATGAATANGCCTCTATTATTTANACCNCTNAAAATTAGGGAAATAGAGTTTAAAAATAGAATAGTGATCGCACCAATGCATCAATATTCNGGANTNAAAGGATATCCTACAGATTGGCATTTNATGAGTGTTGGGCGCTACGCAGCGGGCGGTGCTGGTCTAGTTTTTGTTGANTCGACAAAAGTTGAGCGTCGGGGATGTGGAACNATCGGTGATTTGGGATTATGGNACGANGATTTTATNCCCCATTTTAAAAGATTAGCAGACTTTATTCGATCTCATGATTCTGTGCCCGCGATCCAATTGGGGCATAGTGGCAGAAAAGCTAGNAGATATAGACCTTGGGAAGGGGGAAAGGCGTTGGATCGCTCNGCTGACATCGATGATTGGGATGATTGGGAATTGGTNTCNTCAACCAGNGATAGTGATCCAGGNGATCCTTCTCCACGAGCACTNTCTGTTGACGAAGTTAAAACTCTTGTAACGCGTTGGGGGGAGGCTGCTGTNCGGGCTGATNATGCTGGGTTTGACGTATTAGAAATTCATGGAGCACACGGGTANCTGATACATCAATTTCTATCGCCCCATGCAAATCGCCGAAACGATATATATGGTGGNTCAGAGGAAAATAGGATGCGATTTGCTGTTGAGATAGCAGAAGAGGTACGATCAAAATGGCCGTTGANTAAACCCNTATTTGTAAGACTTTCNGTGGAGGATGATGCAGGCTGGGGGCCTGATGAAAATGTACGTTTGTCAAGAGTGCTTAAATCANGAGGTGTNGATGTGATAGACTGCTCGTCNGGTGGCATACGTGGTGCACCGGTNGTAAGTGCTGGCCCAGTNGGCTATGGNTATCAAGTTCCTTATGCGGAGAAGCTCAAGAAGGAAGCTTTAATTCAGACAATGGCGGTGGGCTTGATTGTTCACGCCGATCAGGCAGAAGAAATCCTGCAAAGCGGACGGGCTGATCTTATCGCCATAGCNAGAGAGGCTATGCAGAACCCGAATTGGCCACTNGATGCTGCTCAAAAACTNAATGCTTNNGCGCCATATGCTTTAATGCCAAGCCCTTATGAATATTGGCTAGAGAAGAGAGCTAAACAGGTAGAAACCTTAATCCCATCAACCCATACAGATGGAATAAATTTAAAACTTTCTGATAAAAACTAATTAATGGTNGCNCTAAATGTTTCATCGTCAGTTAATTTCTATTGGAGCCTGANAATATGAGTCTAACACATTCACCGACAAGGTCACTGGGAGGTATGGTAGCTGCGGCACATCCACTAGCAGCAGCTGCAGGNGCGGAAATATTGAGAANNGGTGGGAATGCATTTGACGCAGTTGTAGCCACGGTTGCCACATTGAATGTGGTTGAGCCATTTATGTCTGGGCTTGCNGGTTTAGGTGTTGCAACGTGTTGGATAGAAAAAGAGAAGCGAATNAGGTGCCTCGATTTCACGCCAAATGTCCCTNAAGAATTTTTGGCTGAANAATTAGATAAAGAAGCGACTAATACCGGACCGTCTGCGAGTGGAGTTCCAGGAAATCTATCTGGGTGGTGTGCTCTTCATAGAAAGTATGGTTCGAAAAAATTATCCGAACTTATGGCTCCCGCGATTAGACACGCCCAAGAGGGATTTCCGGTCTCTAACCTATATGTCCATATGGCTAATTTGACAGCTGCAAGGGCCTGTACTCCCGAATGGAGACAAGTCTATATGGGAGGGTTAGATCGTATTGAGGAGAATTGGATTTTAAGGCAGCCACTGCTCGCTCATACATTAGAAGCTATTGCTTCTGAGGGTATGGCCTATTTGTATCAAGGTGCCTTAGGACAAGAGATGATATCCCATATCCAAAGTCTCGGTGGTTGTATGACGATTGCTGACTTAGAAGCTGTCGAGCCAGAATGGCAAGATCCTGTATCGGCAAAATACAAAGATCTTTTAATCAATGTTCCTCCGCCGCCTGCAGAAGCATTTCAATTCCCATTAACGATGAGGATACTGGATGGTCTCGATATATCGAGTTTAGAGCATTTAGGCATCGATCATCTAGACCGTGTCCTGCGATCAATTAGGGTGGCTGCGGGTATTCGTATTTTGAATAACAATAGATCGCCAAAAGATATACTGGAACTCATGACTGACAACTCAGTTGAGCCGCTCAGGGAAAAAGTTTTAAACCCTTCTCCAATTATTGGTTTAACTGAGCAGTATGAACCTAACTTAGACCCGTCCTTAGCTGAGGCACGGTCACATACTACGTCGATTTCGGTAGCAGATCGGCAGGGGAATATGGTTTGTCTTACTCAAAGTCTAGGGTCTCCATGGGGCTCTAGTTTGGTGATCCCAGGGACTGGGGTGTGTATGAACAATTTCATGAATTGGGGGGATCTCTATCCAGAATCACCCAATTACTTACTAGGTGGAAAACGATGGGCTATGTGTTTGAGTCCTTCAATATCTATGCGGGGGGATCATCCAGTTTTGGCATTGGGTACACCGGGTAGTTATGGGATCATGCAAACTCAGACCCAGGCACTGGTGCATCATGTTGATTTTGGATTAAACCTTCGAGAGGCTATTGAAGCGCCACGCGCCCGGTTGTTTGACGGCCAGAGAGTGGTATTGGAAGACAGAATCAGCAGTGACGTGATTGATGGACTGCGCCTTAAAGGTCACGAAATAGAGACCCCTGGCCCATTTACAATGCAATGTGGCGGGATGCAGGCCGTTGGGCGTGATCCGTTAAACGGCGCACTCACTGGTGCGGCTGATCCTCGGCGAGATGGAATAGCAATCGGCGTCTGATCAATTCATCTCAGGTTTGAGATTTAAATCAAGTACTTTGCCTTTCAGTTCATTGGAGACGGCAGGGTACCAGTCTGTCACAAGCGGATCATGGCCAGAGATTAAGCGATCAATGCCACCAGCGAGTTGAACACTTGTTCGGTAACCCTCGATCATTTTCTGTAAATCATGAAAAATAGCAAACGGACGTTCCGTCTCTACCTCTTCGTATAAATGAACTGCGTCAGAGGCTAGCAATATCCATCCTCTTTTTGTATGAACACGAAGTATCATCTGGCCTCTTGAATGGCCGCCAACTAGGTAGAATTCTATACCCGGCACCACCTGATTCACAGTTTCCGTATAAAATGATAAGCGCTCCTCATACAAAAGATTTACCAACTTCTGTGTATCTCTTTTGTGGTATGCAACACGAAATGGCGCATAGGTGATGTCAGGGCCTGTAATTGAGGTCATTTCGTCTACGTGAATTGAAAACTCGGCTTGTGGGTAGTGATCTAAATTTCCAACGTGATCAAAATGTGCATGAGTTAATAGAACTCGATTTACTGTTTTGGGATCAACTCCAAATTTATTCATGATTTCAGATGGCTCTTCTAAAAAATTTCGCCCGCCATCACCGGATAGATCTGCATTGAAACCAGTATCAACAACAAATATTCCGTTAGGTCCCTTTATGACATAAGTAAAAAAATCCAGACCACGGATCATACTTGATGGATCTCCACCTAAAAACGTAGCTCCCTCGGGACGCTCAGGTTGCGTAGCATATCGGATAGCGTAAACCTCATGTACGGGCAGCTCGGTCATGATATTCCACTTTCTTTTAACGGTTTATCAAATTTGCGAATGCTGCCATTATACCGGGGGATATTTTATCTTCAACGAGGGACTCTATTTTAAAGTAAAGGTAACACAATTCAGGTAAATACAGCTATTACACCAGTATACGCATAGACCCGATCCCTGCTAATTTCACCATTTGCGAAAAAACCTGCTATGGGAAATTCCCCTAATACCTCTCGTATTATATCAGTCTCTTTATTAGGAGTTGAAAACTGGTTGGGACCGCGCGCAGCGCAAGATATATAAATTCCTCCACGGATGCCTTTGTTTCCAATCCGATCTTTTATTGAGGATACCATTCGCTTCATGTCTTCTACCGCCGTTTTAAGATCTCTTCTGCAGATTAGAATAGAATCACCCTCAGAAATTGCTCCCCCAATTGCTATAACTTTACTTTCGGGATCAAGTCCGACCAGATTACGAACGGTATAATCTGCTGTGTCCGAGCCTTGGACGGGTAAAGCAACAAATATGGTGCCGGCCATCGCCTGAAGATTATTTTCGAATTCGTCTCCCAAGTATTCCATCAAGACATCAAAAGCAGGTTTTTGATCCAATTCTATTATGATATTTTGCTGTGCTTTTGTAACGGTTAATGTTTTGCTTATCGGAGAGCAACCTTGGCTAAGGCCGGTGAATATTTCGGCTTTCATAGGGGATATCGCAACGCCGCTCATGCAGGTTTTCCCAGCATTTACAAGATGAGGAGAGTCGCTTGTGGCGACAGTTAGGCCACCAATCAGAAAGCTACCAGTCATTTCAACTAGATTACCAATAGCGTCCATAGCATCCGTATGTCGCGGGTCGACGTGGCTTATAGCAAGCGGCATAGTAGCTTCTGATAACCATTCAGCTTCTTTGCCTGACAATAATTTTCCGACATCAGCATTACCGGAAAACACCCTATAAGCATCAGGAGCGAGGTCCAAAACGATCACAGTGGCGGAACTTTCTCCAAAAATCTCTTCTGTGTGGCTAATAGTGCCGTATCCAGAGGCACACGCCCAATCCGTAACACCCGTTTTGAGTCTGAGTTGCTCGAGCATTTTCTGTAGAAAGGGAGCGAGGTCTTCTGAGGTATAAAGAATTCCAACAGTCCCTTTTGGTGCAGCTAACTGCGAGATCAATTCCTCTACGCTTTCATCCCATGTGGTCTTCCGGCTTGTCGCTGAAGAGAACTGTTTAGTTACCTGTTGCATTGTGATCACCCAAATCCTTACGGTTTGATCTTCGTATTAGCGATATGAACAGCATATTAGTTAGGGAGAATACTCTCTATCGCTGATATGACCTTGGGGGAAGTAGGGGATGTATTTGAAGCAAACCAATCGACTGCTTTTCCGTCTCCATCTATAAGTATTTTGAAAAAGTTCCAACGAGGTTTTGAGAGCGCTCCTAATTCTTTTGCCGCCCAAACATAAAAAGGGTGCGCTGATTTACCGCTGACCACCTGTTTTTCTGTCATCGGGAAATTAACATTAAAGTTAACGGTACAAAAATTCTTTATTTCTTTTTCGGTGCCGGGCTCTTGACCGCCAAAATCATTCGAGGGCACGCCCAATACTACGAGACCCCGGTCTTTATATTTTTCCCAAAGCGACTGCAGTCCATCATATTGTGAAGTGAACCCACATCTCGAGGCAGTATTAACCACTAAAACTGCTTTTCCAGAAAAATCGGAGAGCTTTATGTTTTCCTCTCCGTTGATCGATTTAAATGTAAACATATGTGAACTCCCAGCAAATGTAACGTTTGTAATAAATATCCCAACGAACATAATTACGACACTGCAGATTTTTTGCATTACTACCCCTCTCGAGTTTCATTCTGACGATGCGCCATTTAGGTTCCTACCAACAACACTAAAATGCCAAAAACTAACGCTAGAATGCCAAAGAGTTCTGTACCATTAGTCTTCTCCTTAAAAAATATGTAGGATGCTATAAAAGTAAAGACCAACTCAATCTGCCCAAGAGCTCTAACGTAAGCCGCGTTTTGAAGCGTCATGGCTGTAAACCAGCATGCTGAGCCGATCATTCCAC
>PAQA01000034.1 GCA_002709155.1 Rhodospirillaceae bacterium | reverse complement strand
GTCTATTCAAATGCACCCTTGATATCGGACCCTATGATTTTTGAATATACAGAGCATCTAATTTATAGGCTTTCAGAATATAGCCAAGTAAAAGATAGATATTTTAAAATTTTACTTATTGATGATGAATCCCTAAATGCTTTTGCCGCCCCAGGCGGAATAATTGGAGTTAATGGAGGATTATTTCTGTACTCAGATAATGAGGGGCAGTTTTCATCTGTGCTTGCTCATGAATTAGCTCATCTCAGTCAAAGGCATTTTGCNAGAAATGTTCTNAAATCNCANGANAGNAANCTTGCNTCNGCNCTNGTNATGGTNTCNTCNATNGCNATTGCANTNATTAGTAATAATCCNAATGCNATGGCNNTAGGTCCNGCNATNCTTCAGTCTCAAAGNCTTAGATATAGNNGACTNTTTGAAAANGANGCNGATAGNGTTGGTTTTGCAAATTTNGTAAANGCNGGATATNACCCNGANTCAATGGGAGAAATGTTTGAAAATATGAATGAACTTAGAAGATTGTCTGGTGATTTACCTCCTGAATTTCTACTTACCCATCCATTGTCCTCCTCAAGAATAAGCGATGCATTTAATGCATCTGAAAATTTATCAAAAGAAGGTACAAAAAAAGATTCTCTAGAATTCTCATTAATGAAAACAAGATTGGAGATTTACTATGAGAGCATCCCTTCAAATTCATTAAGAGAATTTACATCAAGAGTTGAAAAAGATCCTGTAGATAAAAATATATATGGTTTAGCTTTGGCTTATAAAAAAAATAATAAATATGAAAAAAGCATACAATTAATCGATAGTCTTATTAATTCTTACCCAAAAAACTTAGTTCTTAACAATACAAAAATCGATATATTATTTGAGTTTGGAGAATATGAAAAAGCTCTAAACCTAGTNAATAAATTTCTNGANATCTCNCCTAGNAATTATCCTCTTTCTATTTCTAANTCAAAAATTTTANTATCAATGNATANNTATTTTGAATCAGAAGAAATTATTAGAGATCAGCTTCTAAGAAAGAATAGTAATCCTGAGCTCTGGTTTCTTTTGTCTGAGATTCAAAGAAGTAGTAAAAATATTATTGGTTATCATCAAAGTAGAGCTGAATATTTCCTTCTTTTAGGTCAAAATGAGAGAGCGCTAAATCAGCTAGAATTTGCATTAAAGTTAACTAAGAATAATTTTCAAGTNTCNGAAAGAATAATGACAAAAATAATTGANATNAAAGANGATATTAATCAGTCTAGAGGNNTTTAATCTCAANTTTTTTAGAAATCTTGATACCTAAAAATGATAAGTAACCNGCAATAGGGATTGCAATTAAAGGAAAAGAATTAGCTGCAACGCTAGTTAATTTACCAAGAGCAATAAAACCACTACCTGACAGATCTCCAAACCTTGTAATAAANGTATCTATNAATACAGTTGATTTGTATCTATCATTTTTCTTNAAGGTTGTAAAAATAGTTTCTCTNGTGGGTTTGTTTACACCGTATTCAAAAATTCTTAGTAAAACTGTAACAACACCTACTGATATTATTGAAGGAGCCAATCCATAGGCTAAATANGCNAANAAAAATAATATTCCATATAAAAACATAATATTTCTAATNCCAAATTTTTTAATAATAATATTTGTTAAAAAAAGTTGGACAACAAGCGTTAATGGTGAAGTTACTTGTTCAACTATTGCAAAGAATCTTAGTCTTTGTTCGGGGTTTTGTGACCATTCTTCTACAATGTTTATGGCTGTTATCCATTGGATTGTCATTAGTGCAGTCCATATCCAAACGTAAGAAGCTATATTTCTAATTTCATGAACCTTTAGAGAGTTTTTAATAGCATCAAAGCTTCCGCCACCCACATCACTTAATTTTAAATTTATATCCTTTTGAAATTTTGAGAGCATATATAATGCAAGTAACATTGCAAAAAAAAGAAGNAATGCGGCAGATAAAGTAAATAATTCCAAACCAAGTTCATTAAAAGAACTTGAGAAACGTTTTGAAATTTCTGATCCAAACATCGCTCCNATNGAACCACCTGCCATAATTACNCCATAAAAAGATCTTTTATTTGAGTCTCTAAATAAATTTATTACAAGCACCCAGAAGATTGAAACTACAAAAAAAGAATATATATTGCACCAAACATAAAAAATTCGTCCAAGCCATATTGACTCNCCAAGGCCTAAGACTTTCCATGCAAAAAGAAATAGGATTAAGTTCATTATTAAAAATGAATAACAAAATAAAATTATTTTCTTTAAATTTGATTTTGAAGCTANCCAAGAATAAATAGGATTAACTAACAACATCGCCATTGCTCCAGCNGCTAAAAGGAAAGGAAGTTCGTCAACATTTGTGACTGCCATTTCGTTCCTTACTGGTCTTAAAACATACCAAGAAGAAAGCACAAAAAAGAATAGCAAAGAACCAAGAAATGAATCTTTTGAGAATGAGCTCTTTATGAGATTAAACAAAAATATCTCCTAAAGTGGTGGGTCGCACAGGATTCGAACCTGTGACCAATTGGTTAAAAGCCAACTGCTCTACCAGCTGAGCTAGCGACCCACAGTAATACATAAAGATGGTGATTATTCCATATTTTTCAATAACTGCAAGGCTAAGGATGANGCAGTATTATTTGGGTATTCCCTTACAACAAAATTATATTTATCTTTAGCATTTTCAATTTCATTTGATCTAAGAAAAATATCTCCTATTTTTTTATGAGCTAATGGAACTCTGTAATGATTTGGATAAGAACTTATTAGTTCCATAAAATANTCATTAGATTTTTCTAAATCGTTATTTATTAAGCAAATCTCTCCCAGCCAAAAATAAGAAAGAGGTGTTTTTTCTTCATCATTAAAGCTTTCAACAAAATACTTAAATAAATTTAGTGACTCTTCAAAACTTTGATTTTCTAGTGCATTAATTGCGGCTGAATAAACTTGATCTTTGCTTTCAAGATCTTCAACACCTTCAAATCTAATATCTGCATTTAAGGTTAAATCCTCTAAATTACTTAAAGTCTCTTTTTCATCGGTATNTATAGATTCTTTTATTAATTTNTCAATNAGATAGTTTTGAGATTCAATTTTGTTTCTTAAGTCTGCAATTTCAGATTCTAGCTCTTGAATCTTTAAGAAAAGGATATCTGTTTTGGCTTCTTCATTTTCATTAGCAGTTANTAAGGGAATCAGAAANANACAAAAATAGAAATATTTAAATAAACAAATTTTGCAATTCATTAATTGATTTCAACTCTTCTATTTTTTGAATAGCTTTTTTCATCTTGGCCTGACACCGCAGGTCTTTCTTCACCATAACTTTTTACAGTGATTCTNTNTTTACTAATTCCATTGAGAACAAGGTAGTCACTTACTGTTTCAGCTCTTCTCTGACCCAATGCCAAGTTATATTCTCTTGTTCCTCTTTCATCAGCATGACCAGCAAGTGTGATTTGAATAGAAGAATTATCATTTAAAGCATTAACAGTACTTTTTAGTGTTTGAATTGATTTGCTTGTTAANTTTGATTTATCAAATTCAAAATATATAGTTGCATTAGCAAAAACTGCCATGCTGTCATATCTTATATTTTCATTATTTATAGATGTTGCTTCTACTGTTTTTACTCCCCCAGAATTAACTTTTTCTTGAGTTACGTTCATGCTTGAACAAGATGACAAAAAAATTATAACAATTAAAAAATTTAANTTATTTCTAAAAATAAACATATTTACTCCATTAATACTATCTTAAAAATCCTGACCAGGATGGTTCCCTTACAGCTCCTTTTTTAGCAGGTAATCTAAACTTAGCACCACTTAAAGTCACCCCAGAAAGCAATCCCATACCCTCATCCATTATAGAGTAGACTATAACATTTCCATTAGGTGAAATGCTAGGAGATTCATCCATTTGAGCTTCAGTAAGAGGNCTTATAAAATTTTCATCAAAATATTTAATTGCTATTTGAAAATTCGTATTAGCTCTATGAACAAATACAATTCCTTCATTATTTGGTAAATAGGCTCCTTTGGCATTGTAATTACCATCAAAAGTTAACCTTTTAGGTCTTGAATTGAATCTTCTTAATTCCAATTCGTAAAGTTGTGGAGATCCAGACCGACCAGAAGTAAATAAGATTTTTGAACCTCTTGGTGACCANGAGGACTCAGTATCAATAGAATAATGATTTGTTAATCTTGTAAGATTTTTATTTTTTAAATTAAGAATATAAATTTCTGCATTGCCGTCTTGATACATTGTTAAAGATAAAAACTTTCCATCTGGTGAAAATGATGGTGAACTTATTTGAGATGAATTTTCAATTGCAATTTCTCTTTTTCCTGAAGCTATGTCTTGAATAAAAACTTTTGCCATTCCAGTTTCGAACGAAACATATGCAACTTTTTTTGAGTCTGGAGACCATACAGGAGAAATAATTGGCTCTGTGCTTTTAAGTAGGATTTGTTCATTAGCCCCATCAGCATCAGCAATAACTAAATTAAAATCCTCTTTTTGTGTAACATAAAGAATCTTTGTAGAAGCTATTCCTTTAATTCCAGTAATCTCTTCATAAATACCATCACTTATATAATGACCAAGCTGTCTATTCTTGTTAGGAATTCCATAAACTGTTGATGTTCTAACTTTTGAACCTTTTTTAATGTCAAAAACCTGATATTCAGCAGAGATATTTGATCCTTCAGTAAGAATTTCTCCCATAACCAGATAGTCAATATTTAAAATTTTAAAGTCATTAAAAACAATTTCTTCTTCATTATTTGGTAAGGAAAGTAATTTTTCACTTTCGAATATTTTAAATTCACCAGATCTAATTAGATTATTTTGAATAACTTTGTCCAAAGTATCGCTAATTTCTTTATCTCCTTTAAATGGAACTAATGCAACTCGGAAAGGATCTTCTGTACCTTGGGTAATCTCTAAAACAAGCTCAGATAATAAAAAATTAGAAAATATCAATATTAAAAATGTCTTTTTCATGATGGGTTAAATGTTATAACGATATTTTTAAAATTAGATAAGTATATGTTGTAAGGAATGCTATTAAAAAAATTAAAAGTTTCAGTTCTTTGCACTGCCATTAAAGCCGAGTTATCAAATCTTATATTTCCACTACTTTTAATAAGATTAACATTTATAATTCTCCCATTTTTATTAATCGTTATTCTCAGGTCGCATATAAGTCCATCCTGAATATTGATAGGCTTTCGCCATGCTGATTGTAAACTTTGAATAATTAAAGAGCTAAATAATTCTACTTGGCTTTGTTCAGACTCTTGAGATATAAGACTGTCTTCCCTTAATAGATCTTCAAAACTTGTAGATGGAATAAGAGAATCGAATGAAATAGATTTTTCAGGGACTATATCTTGAGAGATCTGATTTCTCTCTTTTGATTCCTCAGTCTTAATTTCTTGTATCTGATTTGTATTGCTTTTGATCGGAACTTCATCTTTAAATACTAAATTAACTTCTATTGGTCTGCTTAAGATAGATCTTTCTTTAGCTTCAAAATAAAAATATCCAAGAAGATATAAAATGATTGATGCATGAATCAAAAATGAAATAAATGATGCCTCTAGATATATTTTATTTATTCTCATAACCTGACGTTACAATACCAATTTTAGATATTCCAACACTCTGAACAGAAGCCATACCTTTAGCTACAAAATCAAAGGCAACATCCTTGTCGCTTTGAAAGACCACCTCAATGTCAGGATTAGCATCAAAAATCACTTTAGATTTTCTTTTTAGTTCCTCTAGATTTATTGATAAAGATTCATCTCCAACATTGATAAAATAATTACCTTCCTTGTTAATTGAAATAACAAGTGGTTCATTTTGCACAGTCATTTTAGTAGTATCCGTTTGAGGTAAATTCACTTCGATGCCTTGTATTAAAAGTGGTGATAGAACCATAAATATAATTAATAAAACAAGCATTACATCAATATAAGGAACTACATTAATTTCAGCTTTAAGATTCTTCTTCTTTGCCAGTCTATAAATCATTATTTTTTATTAATCGATTTTTTATAAAAAATACTTGCTAGTTCCTCTGCAAAAATTAATGTGCTCTGACTAATTGTCTCTGATTCAGAAGTAAATTTGTTAAATGCTACTACAGCAGGAATTGCTGCAAATAATCCCATACCAGTCGCTATTAATGCTTCCGAGATACCAGGTGCAACAGCATTTATTGTGGCCTGAGTGGCGTCAGATAAGCCTTGAAAAGATGTCATGATACCCCAAACTGTTCCTAATAATCCTACGTATGGACTAACTGAACCAACATTGGCTAAAAAAGATAAATGTTTATTCATCTCTTCTTCATCTGAAGCAATCGAGACTCTCATTGATCTATTGATACTCTCAAGATCAAATTCTGAAATATTATCTTCTAAATTAATTGCAGAAAACTCATCAAATGAATTCTTAAAAAGATTCTTAGCTCCATAAAGTGAAGATTCTTTTGATACTTCTTTATATAAAATATCTAAATCTTTACCACTCCAAAAAGTTTTAAGAAAATTATCATTCTCACTTTTTATCTTTCTAAAAAAATTAGATCTTTCAACAATAACTATCCAAGATAAAATTGAAGCAATAAAAAGCAGTAGCATGACAATCTTTACAACCATTCCTGCTTCTAGAAAAAGATTTAAAACTGAAATATCATCCATAGTTTTTCCTATTTAAAAATTAATAATAAATCATTCGGAAACTTTTGTGGTTTTTTTGTGATGAGATTAATAAAACACACTTCTACTTCTCCATTTACATACTCTTTGTTATCTTTTTTGTTAATAACTTTTTGATAAAAAATCATTCTTGCATCAGATTTTTTTTCAACACTAGATTTGACAATTATTTCATCTCCAAGTTCAGCAGGTGATTTATAACAAAGTTCGATCCTTTTTATAACAAAGGCTGTGTCTGCCATTATCAATTTTTTTTGTAATATTCCATTTTTTGATAAAAATTCTGATCTTGATCTCTCAAAATATTTCACATAATTTGCATGATAAACGAAACCTTGAAAATCAGTATCTTCAACATACACTTTATAGTACAGATCATCACACTTGATAATTTTGCTCATGAAGCTCTATGTCCTCTTGAAATAGTTCTAATATTATTTGAATAAAATCTGGCCATAACAAATCGATCGTTACAAGATTATTTTTTATATTCTTATTGATTGAGTTTGCAAGAATTCGAACTTTTATTGGTCTGTTATTAAATTTGTAGACAAGCGCTGGCATTAACCCCTCTGCGCTTGAAGATGCAAGAACTTGCTCCCACCAATCAGGTCTAGGCTCTGCACCGGTTCCATAGGCTTTGCATTCAATACACCATCTTCCAAGTGTAAGATCCGGCAACTCTTTAGTTCTAGTTTGTTCAAGAATTCTTTTAACAGGATTTTTTAGATTTAAATCTTCTATAAGTGCATTTGCTATTTGCCTTTCGAATGCAGCCCCTTTATTTCTTGAATTTATAGACAAAATTTAATCCTTAGCCTCAAAATTATCAGGGAATTCAGCGTTGGTATGAACTTCTTGAACATCATCAAGGTCATCCATGAATTCCATTATATTAAAAACTTTTTCTGACATTTCATTATCTAAACTTACAAGGGTCTCAGCTCGTAAAGTTAATTCTGCGTTTAGATATTTAATCTCATTTTGCTTAAAAATATCTATAATTTTATTAAAATCAGTTGGCTCAGTTGTAACTTCAAAAAAATCTTCTTCATTAGTAATATCAATTGCGCCAGATTCAATGACTACTTCCATTAGTTTTTCTTCGGAAAATTCTTTATTGATATGAATCAAACCAAGCTTTTTAAATAAATATGAAACTGATCCATCTGTACCAAGATTTCCTCCAAATTTTGAGAAAGCATGTCTAACATCTGAAACAGTTCTATTTCTATTATCAGTCATAGTTTCAACCAAAATTGCTACTCCACCAGGTCCATAGCCCTCAAAAACAATTTCTTCTAATTGACCTGTTTCGCCGGTACCTGAACCCTTTTCAATAGCTCTTTTAATGGTATCTTTTGGCATATTAGCCGCGTTTGCTTTTTCTAGAGCTAATCTCAATCTAGGATTATCATTTGGGTCAGGCCCATCTTTTGCGGCTACAGTTATTTCTCTAATAACTTTTGTCCAAACCTTACCTCTCGATGCATCCTGTCTGGCTTTTCTATGTTTTATGTTTGCCCACTTTGAATGACCAGCCATAAATTATTCTTCCTTATAAGTGCTTATTATTTTTAACTCATCGAGTTGATCTTTATCTATTTTACTTGGCGCATCGGTTAATAAACATGACGCACTTTGTGTTTTTGGAAAAGCAATGACGTCTCTTATATTTGAAGTATCAGTTACAAGCATAACAATTCTATCAAGACCAAATGCTATACCTCCATGAGGTGGACATCCTGAGGAAAGCGCTTTTAATAAAAATCCAAATTTACTTTCTGCTTCATCTTTTGAGATATTTAAAATATCAAAAATAGCTTTTTGCATTAAAGTATCAAATATTCTTAAAGACCCTCCCCCTATTTCATATCCGTTTAAAACAACATCATATGCGTATGCGATTGCCTCATCAGGATTATCTTGTATTTCTTTGATTGAACATTTTGGTAATGTAAATGGATGATGTAAAGGTGTTAAATTACCTTCGTTATTAATTTCAAACATCGGAAAGTTAACTATCCAGCAAGGCGCCCATTTTTTAGTGTATAAATCAAGGTCTTCACCGAGTTTCTTAATCAGAGAACTCATTGATAAATTAACAACTGATTCTTTTCCTGCTCCAAAGAAAATTAAGTCATCTGTTGAAACATCTAAAGACTTAATTATATTTTCTACTGTTTGTGGTTTTAAAAATTTAAGAATCGGAGACTGGATACCATTTTCTAAATCCTTTGCATCATTAATCTTTATATATGCTAAACCTTTGGCTCCAAGTTTGGAAACAAATTTAGTGTAATCATCTATTTGTCCTCTTGATAATGAATTTCCATTATGTACTTTTAAAGCAACTACTCTAGATCCTTTTTTAGATGCAGGTTCCGAAAATACTTTAAATTCTTCATCTTTTACCTGCTCAGAAATTTCAACCAAACTTAACGGTATTCTTAAGTCAGGTTTATCGCATCCATAATCTCGCATTGCATCATGCCAATCGATAACTTCAAATTTTTCTAGCTTATCTCCACAAAAATCTTTAATGATATTTTTTATCATTTTTTCACTGATACTCATTATTTCTTCTTGCTCTATAAAAGAAGCTTCGATATCAATTTGTGTAAACTCTGGTTGTCTATCTGCTCTTAAGTCTTCATCCCTAAAACATCTAGCTATTTGATAGTATTTATCTAAACCTCCTATCATGAGAAGTTGTTTAAATAGTTGAGGTGACTGTGGGAGAGCATAGAAGCTTCCTGGTTGAACTCTACTTGGAAGAATATAATCCCTAGCTCCTTCTGGTGTTGCCTTGGTTAATATAGGAGTTTCAATTTCATGGAAATCATTTTTATCTAAAAAGTTCCTTATTAAAGAAGTGATTTTTGATCTAGTTATAATTCTTTCGTTCATCTCAGGCCTTCTTAAATCTAAAACTCGATTTTTAAGTCTTACATCTTCGTTAACCTCTTGGTATTCATCAATTGGAAATACTGGAGTTTTGGCTTTGCTTAGAATTGTTAAGTCGCCTACTTCAATCTCAATTTCGCCTGTATGCATATTTTTATTAATAGTTCCTTCTAATCTTTTTCTTACACTTCCTTTAATTTGCACTACATATTCATTTCTAATTGATTCTGCTAATTGAAATGATTTTGCATTATCTGGATTGACGACTGCCTGACATATACCTCTTATATCTCTAATGTCTAAAAATATTACTCCTCCATGATCCCTTCTTCTATGAACCCAGCCACAAATCATTACTTCCTCTTTAAGATTTGAAGATGTTATTTCGCCACAATAATGAGATTTCATGATTATTCCCTATTTATCCTTAATTTTATCTTGTTTAGAGTCTTTCTTGGAGTTTGTTTTTGAAGTTTCTGTTGATTTATCACTTTTTGATGATTCATTTGATGAAATATTCTTCTTTTTACCTGTTTTAAAGTCAGTTTCATACCAACCACTTCCCTTTAATCTAAATGATGGTGCTGATATAAGTTTCTTTAAACTTTTATTCTCACATTTTGGACATAATGTTTTAGGATCATCAGTGATCTTCTGTATAACTTCCATTTGATGTCCACATTTGGAACATTTATAGTCATAAATCGGCATAAGTCTTCAAAAAAAGATAAAATTATAAACTATGTTATTTTCAAAGCTACTAGTTCCAACTTTAAAGGATGCCCCACAAGAAGCAGAAGTTATAAGTCATAAACTTATGCTTAGATCTGGAATGATCAGAAAAGTAGCATCTGGTATTTATACATGGTTGCCTTTAGGATTAAAAGTTCTCAAAAAGATAGAAAATATTGTCAGAGAAGAAATGGATGCTTCTGGTGCTCAAGAAGTATTCATGCCAATGGTTCAACCTAAAGAACTATGGGATGAAACTAAAAGATGGGAAAAAATGGGTCCAGAATTATTAAGAATTCAAGATAGACATGAAAGAGATTTTTGTCTTGGGCCTACTCACGAAGAAGTTATTACAGACATAATTAGAGACAATGTTAAAAGTTATAAAGAACTTCCTCTAAATATTTATCAAATTCAGACAAAATTTAGAGATGAGGTTCGGCCAAGATATGGAATCATGAGAGGCAGAGAATTTTTAATGAAAGATTCATATAGTTTTAATATTGATGAAGAATCTCTTCAAGAAACATACCTAGCAATGAGAGAAACTTATAAAAAAGTTTTAGAAAGAATTGGACTCCAATACAAAATATCTGCTGCAGATTCTGGTTCAATTGGTGGTGATAGTTCTGAAGAATTTCATGTTCTAGCTGAAAATGGTGAAGACACAATTGCTATTAGTGATTCATCAGAGTTTGCAATAAATACCGAACTTCTTTTAAAAGATGGAGAGGATATTAGCTCACTTGAGGGTAAACCTTCGCCAGATGGTAATGGAACAATACAAATTAAAAAAGGAATTGAGGTTGGACATATTTTTAAACTTGGAAAACTTTATGCAGAATCTATGAAAGCTAATGTCTTAAATGCTGAAGGAAAAGCTTCGACATTGTATATGGGCTGCTATGGTATTGGTGTATCAAGATTAGTTGCAGCATCGATAGAGCAAAACTATGATGATAAGGGAATAATTTGGCCACATGGTATTGCTCCTTTTGATATAAATATCATCTCAATTGGCTTTGATAAAGATCAAAAGATAGCATCTGCTTCTTTAGAACTATACAACGAGTTGTCTGATATGGGTTACGATGTCATTTTGGATGACAGAAAAGATGGCTATGGCGCAAAAATGAGCGATTCTGAGCTTATTGGAATTCCTTTAAATATAATTATTGGTAAAAAATATCTTGAGAATAAAGAAATTGAATTAGTTGGTAGAAATGGAGACAGTTCAATAAACCCGATTGATGACATTAAAACAATATTAGATTTTTTTAAAAATTAATTAAAAAATCTTTCATTTATTGCTTTATCCACATTAATAAGACCTAATTGAAAATTATCCAACAGCTTTAACATTTTTTTATCATTTCGAAATAATTCATCATTAGAAAAGTCCTCTAAAAGTATACTAATATCTTTTTTTACTAACGAAGATTTCGGTAAATATTTTTGCACCTCTAGTAGCTTTTCAACACAATATTTTAAAGATCTTGGAAATAATTTTTCCATAATCAAAAATTTAAGAACAATTTCTTGGTTTAAATTATCTTTATTGATTGTTTTGAAAGATTCGAATCCATTTACAGATCTTAAAACACTACTCCATTGTAAGTTTTGATAGTATTTATTTACATGGTTCTCTTTTCTTAAAATCTGGTCTTCAATTATCCTTGATAACATATCAGCTCTTTCAATAAATCTACCAAGCTTAATGAAATTAAATACATCATTTCTTTGCATTCCATCAGAAATAATTGCAAAAAATCTTTGAGAATTTCTAATTATTTGATAGAGATCTTCGCTATAAGATTTATTTTTACTATTAAAATCAAGATAAAGATTATTAAATTGCTCCCAAGCAGATTTTGGCAACATTGTTAAAAGATATCTTGAATTCATTTTTGCCATTTCAATTGAAAATTTAATTGAAGACGGATTTTTTTTATCTTGAATTAAAAAGTAAAAAACATTTTCTTTTGTATTTTTTTTCTTAAAATCATTTAGATGTCCTGTGATCTGAATTAAGTGTTTCAAGTCATCTGATTCATCATGAGGAATATCTAATAGCAAATCTGAATTAACAATTATTAGCCTTGATGTATTTTCAATTCTCTCAATATATCTTGAAAGCCAATAAGTTTTTTCAGCAGTACTTGAAAGCATTTAATTAATAACCCAAGTATCTTTACTTCCGCCACCTTGAGAGGAATTAACAATAGTAGAGCCTTTTTCAAGTGCAACTCTGGTTAATCCACCATTCGTTATAAAAGTATCATTTCCAGACAATATGAATGGTCTTAAATCAATATGTCTTGGTTGTATGCTTGTTTTAATAAGAGTTGGGCTAGTAGAAAGCTTGATAAGTGGTTGTGCCACAAAGTTTCTTGGATTCAAGTTAATTTTTGATTTGTAATCATTTAATTCTTTTTTAGTAGCATTTGGTCCTATTAATATTCCATAACCACCTGATTCGTTTACAGGCTTAAGAACAAGCTTATTTATATTATCTAATACAAATTTTTTATCTTTTTCAAATGCGCATAAATAGGTTTTTACTTGATTAAGTTTTGGTTTCTCATTTAAAAAAAACTCTATCATCTTAGGAACAAATGCATATACTGCTTTATCATCAGCCACACCTGATCCTGGAGCATTTACAATTGCAACTTTTTTTTCTTTCCAAGATTTTATAACTCCTGGCAATCCTAATGTAGAATCTTTAATCCATACCGTTGGATCTAGATAATCATCATTTACCCTTCTATAAATGACATCAACTTTTTTTCTTCCTGATATTGTTTTCATATAAACATAATTATCTTTAGATAAGATTAAATCTGATGATTCTACAAGATCAATTCCCATTTGTTGTGCCAGGTACGCATGTTCAAAATATGCTGAATTAAATACACCAGGACTTAGAATAACAATTGTTTTTTTCTTATCTTTTGAATAACTTGCATTAGATAAGCATTTGTATAGTTGAGAGCTATAATCATCAATTGGAGATACCTGATATTTACTAAAAAGATCTGTTACAACTTTTTTCATAACATTCCTATTTTCAAGCATATATGCAACACCTGAAGGAACTCTAAGATTGTCCTCTAAAACATAAAACTTACCTAGATGATCTTTTATAAGGTCAGTGCCTGAAATGTTGGCCCATATCTTATTTTTAGGGATAACTCCTTTGCACTCTTCTAAAAAATTTGGAGAATCTAAAATTAATGATTTTAAAATTGGATTTTCATTTAAAAATTCTTGTTTATGATATACATCATGTATAAATAAATTTATAGCTTTAATCCTTTGAGCTAATCCCTCCTTAACATCATTCCATTCTTTTTCTTTAATTATTCTTGGAATTAAATCTAATGGCCATTCTCTATCAATTAATTCATTATTGTCATAAACCCGAAATGTAATTCCCATGGAGCGAATTATTGAATCCCGAACTTTTGATAATAGTTTCTTTTTCTTTGTACTTAAAAGATTAAAAAAATTAAATGAGCTTTCAAAGTTGTTGCGGGGATGATTTTTATTATTTAGATATTCATCATAAAAATTATTTATCTTATATTTATTTGTCTTCATAATTGCTAGTAAAAATCAATTAATAAAAAAATAGATAAGATAAAGAAATGCGTTCCTTCAGCTCTCACCTACTTCCGTCTTTTATCAAAAGATGAACGTTTAAATTCACTTTAGCAAATCGAAGCAAGAAAGATAATTGATTTTATGTCTTTTTTTATTATATAAATATAGAATAAGGCATTCATAAAAATTAAATTTAAATATGACTTACTGCGTAGGAATGAAAATGAATGATGGTATTGTTATGGTATCTGATTCAAGAACAAATGCTGGATTAGATAACGTTTCTACATATAAAAAAATGTTTACTTATTCAGTTGGTGATAGGTCAATAATCATTGTGACTTCAGGAAATCTATCAACATCACAACATGTTTTTAAGACCTTAGAAAATGATATTAATTCTTCCAATCCTTTAACTAGCTTAAATTTATGCAAAAATTTTGATGAAATTGCAGAGTATGTGGGACAAATTTCATTAAATCACTCAAAAACAGATGGGATTT
>PAQA01000010.1 GCA_002709155.1 Rhodospirillaceae bacterium | reverse complement strand
GAGCTTTAATAAGGCGCCCTCGCCAGCTAGTTCTATTTTCTCAATTACCATCTGATACTTAGACTGCATAGGATAGGTGGTAATTTTCCCTGTGCAAATTACGTCCATGCCCTCTTCCGGTTGAACAGTTAGACGCTGCGCATTACCCTTCCAACAAACACCGTCTATGACAGACCTATCGTCTTTAAGCGTAAAATAAAGATGTCCTGATGCGGCTCTCTTTGGACGGGAGATTTCGCCACGCACTCTCACACGACCAAAAGCAGTCTCAACAGTGAATTTAACTTGATTTGACAACTCACTAACAGATATCTCTGGTAAGTTATCGTTAAGTTGATCTAGTTTATCCTCCATAACAACAATCTAATCTAGAAAACATCAATTCGAAAGAACTTGGAGTAAAAAAATGAAAATTCTCGTAGTTGGATCAGGTGCGAGAGAGCACGCGCTTTGCTGGGCTATCTCTGCCTCGCCACTTTGTGATACATTATATTGCGCTCCAGGAAATGCTGGCATCGAAGAAGATGCTATCTGCGTACCCTTAAATGTCGATAACATTCAAGAAATCACCCAGTTCTCCATCGACCAATCGATCGATCTTGTGGTGGTTGGTCCCGAAGGGCCACTTGTTAACGGTTTAGTTGACAATTTGAGTTCAGCTGGAATAAAAGCTTTTGGACCTTCAGCTGCAGCCGCCCAATTGGAAGGGTCTAAAAGTTTTACAAAAGAATTCTGCACACGTCACAATATCCCTACGGCAGCCTACGCTAGATTTACCTCCTGCGATGAAGCCATTTCGTATATTCGACATCAGGGAGCTCCAATAGTAATCAAAGCCGACGGATTAGCAGCCGGCAAGGGCGTAACTGTTGCACATACTGAAGCCGAGGCCGAAAAGGCTGTTATTGCTGCTCTGAGAGATCAAGCCTTTGGGTTGGCTGGAAATGAAGTGGTAATTGAAGAATTTCTGATTGGGGAAGAGGCCAGCTTTCATGTATTAGTTGATGGAAAAACTGCAGTACCACTTGCCACAGCTCAAGACCATAAAGCCGTTGGTGAGGGCGATATAGGACCAAACACAGGCGGAATGGGGACATACTCGCCCGCCCCAGTGATTGACCAGAGATTAACTCAAACGATTATGGAGCAATTTATCCAACCAACCATAAAAGGCATGGCAGAGGAGGGGAATCCATATAAAGGCGTTTTATATGCCGGTTTAATGATTACCCCAAACGGGCCAAAATTAATTGAATATAACGCCCGTTTTGGAGATCCCGAAACACAGGTTCTAATTCTTAGGCTTAAAAGTGATTTACTGCCCGCGTTGATGGCTTGTGTCGATGGTCAGCTTTCTAGTTTCGACCTGAGATGGGATAGCGCGTCGGCAGTTTGTGTCGTAATGGCGGCAAAAGGGTATCCGGGAAACTATAAAAAGGGATCCGTAATTACGGGTATTGATACATTAAAAGATAATGACAATATAAAAATATTCCATGCAGGAACAACGCGCTCAAGTGAAGGTCAAATTATAGCAGATGGGGGACGCGTTTTGGGTGTCACAGCACTCGGAGCAGACATATCATTAGCACAACGCAATGCTTATCTCGCCGTCGATAAAGTGTATTGGCCTGAGGGCTTTTTCCGTCGGGATATTGGTTGGAGGGCTATAAAAAAATAAACTATGCAATCATATTCTGAAACAATGCGGAGCTTAATGTAATTACCACAACTAACGTTAAGCTCTTTCTAAGTTTTAGATACCAAACTGGAATCTCTTTTCTTTTCTCTGACCAAAGATCAAAAATAAATGCAGCAACAAACCCTAGTATGAGTACTAAAAGCGCAGCCGATAAAACCATCTGAGTGGCTATCCATGCTATAAGAGCAGGTATTACGCTCCAGCCAAACATAATCCACATTTGTTTCTCGGACTTAGATCTGTTATTGAAATTACACAAAGCAAGCCCCCAATAAACAGCACCAACAAAACTTAAAATGACCGCAGCATAATGAACCAGTATATCAAACACTAAGAGTCTATAAGGGTCTGGAAATATCCAAGCAGAAAGAGTCAAAATTAAAAAAGGAGCCAAACCACTAAAACCAAATATTTTTGCAGGTAACGGTATAGAGCTACTAGGCATAGAAGTCCTCAGTAAAGTCAGTTACATTTTTTCAAAATAATTTTCAAACTTTTTAGACTTCTAGTAGAAATTTAAAAGGAATCCAATGAAACTACATAAAAATTTTTGAATGGAGGTTCTCAATGAAAATTGAAGGACAAGCTGTTTTAATTACCGGTGGGGGCGGCGGCTTGGGAGCCGGAACAGCGCGGGCTTTAGCGTCCGCGGGAGCGAAAGTTGCTTTATTGGATAGTAATATAGGAAATGCTATCTCTATAGCACAAGAAATTGGTGGTATAGCCATAGAATGCGATGTCTCCGACGAAGCCTCCGGTGTAGATGCACTAGAAACAGCGCGATCAAAACATGGCCCCGCGCGTATACTCGTAAATTGCGCTGGTATCGCCCCTGCAGAAAAGATTGTTGGCAAAAATGGTGCTATGCCCCTGGATAATTTTCGTCAGGTTATCGAAGTAAACTTAATCGGGACATTTAATTTAATAAGGTTAGCAGCCGCCGATATCATGGAACTTCCCACTTTAGAGGATAATGAAAGGGGGGTCATAATTTCAACTGCTTCGGTAGCTGCTTTTGAAGGGCAACTTGGTCAAGCAGCATATGGCGCATCTAAAGGAGGTGTTCACTCCTTGACAATCATATGCGCTCGCGAATTTGCTCGATATGGGATTAGGGTTAATACAATAGCACCTGGTCTATTCGCAACGCCAATGCTACTCGGCATGCCACAAGATGTTCAGGACAGCTTAGCCGCTACTATCCCGTTTCCATCGCGTTTTGGCACCCCAGCAGAATATGCGAAATTGGCAATGAGCATTATCGACAACGTCATGATAAATGGCGAAACCATACGATTAGACGGTGGAATTCGTTTGCAACCCCGATAGCAGGAAGCAAGGTTTATTATATCAAAGAATACTAAAATGAATGTATTCAAGTGCACTTTAATACATTCTTTAGATTTGTCCGATCGCTTTACCTACCGGCGCTATAAGAAACCATGGGAATAGTTTAATAAAAATACTATTTATTTGAATGCCAAATTATTTTTCCCAGACCGGTCAATGCCACGCATGTGAAAAATCTTGCGTTCAGAATGGTCTGGCACATGCATGTTTTTATATTGCTCTCTCGCAAGTTGATGATCAAATATACTGGTCATCGGCATAAAGCGCATAGTCATCCCCCTCCTAGACTTACTGGATGTGTTAGGCTCAGAACCATGCGCAAGGAATACGTCATGAAGTGATATTTGCCCTCTTTCTAAAACGAGGTCTACGGCCTTACTCTCATCAAACTCAGTGGTCAGTAATTCCTGGTTTAGCGTCAGATCGGTACTAGGGTTTGTTTTATGTTCAAATAGCCTTTTCTCTTTATGTGAGCCTTTAATAATTCTGAGACAACCATTTTCCCTAGTAGCATCATCCACAGCCACCCAGACTGTGCAAGTTGCAAGTGGTCTTATTGGCCAATATTCGCCGTCCTGATGCCAGGGAGTTGCTTTCCCGTTACCTGCAGGTTTGGCAAAAAAACTTGAATTCCAAAGCGCTATATCCGGCCCGATTAATTGTTCTACCATATCAAGAATTTCTTTATTACGGCAAAAGTCAGCAAAGTCTTCATCATATTGTAAAATGGCTGGACAGTAATCTCTGAACTCTGGATGAGAGACTAATAGCTCATTGTGCCGGTCTTGTATGGCTATTATAGTTTCTTCAGGGATCCTATAATCTGGTATTACGTAACCATCTTGGAAGTATTGTTCGATTTGGGTCTCGCTAAGCATAGTCAGCCTCCGTTAAACTTTTTCTAACAAAAACCAAGTTATATCGTCTAATGGTACTTTTGGGTCTCGGTGATAACAAAACCCATAATCTATTAGCTTCAAGTCGACATATTTATCAAGTAATTCTCCAGCAAAATCTCTTTTAAATAGTTTGTTTTCATAACCGCGATAAGGAACACTTGTCGGCTTAGGGCTATAATATTCAGCAATAAGGATATACCGGCTGCTTGAAAAGTATATGTTCTGATAAACGTTTTCTAAATCATTTGGATTAATATGGATCAGTACGCCAACACTGAATACCAAGTCGTATAATTTTCTTGTATTAATATCTACTACAGATCCTTGGTGGACTATCAAATCATCAATTTCCAATAACCGGTCTACAGCCTCTTTATTAATTTCAATAGCCGATAAATTAATTTCCGGGTACAAATTCTTCAAAGCATGAATGTTCAAGCCAATATTTGCACCAAACTCGATAGCATTTTTGATACCGCCAACAGTTCTTAAAGCAGACCTAAAAATGTGCTCTCTGCCTTTTATTAAATCGCTACCTATATTGCGATCATTATACTGAGCACCAAAATCACCCATCCAAAATTTTTCCTGTTCGGAAATGACTCTTTTTGTCATTTTTGTGTAGCTCCAAAAACACGATCTTCGATAATGCGAGGCGTTTCTTGAATAAAATTGTTTAAGTCACGAAAATCGGGATTAGAATCTAAGTAATCCAATATATCTTTCATACGGAAAAAGGGATCTACTGAGTAAAGGTCCTCTATAATTTTTTTTATGAGGTCGAAATCACTTGTCTCATCTAAAGTCCATCTCTCAGCAGACAGATTGTCATCGCAGACGACACTCTCAACACTAAAACGATTGGGGTTTTTATAAAAATAAGGTGTCACATGCTCACGGTCATAAGGGTCAATCGTTTCAGCAACCGCTAGCTCTAGCGCCTCTCTATCAAAGCACTCCGCATCAAGTCCAGCTGGATAACTTCTAGGAATTGCATTTGTCACAACTCGCAATTTCGAATCCTTTTTTTTAAAAATATTGATTAAATGATCAACAATTTCTGGGTCAATTAACGGGCAATCCCCAGTTAGTCTGACGATCGCATCTGCATCAAATTTTTCGGCTGCTCCTTGAAACCGTCCTAGGACGTCGTCCTCATCCCCTCTAAAAACTGGTATATTCTCAACAACACCTAACTCTTCTATTGGGTCATCTATCGAGTTTGTTGTTGTCGCAATAACAATTTTCGCAATCTGACGAACTTGCCGGATACGTTGCAATTGGATTGATAAAATTGGCCGATTTAAGACTTTCAACAGGACTTTACCAGGCAAACGGGTGGATGCCATCCGCGCCTGTACGATGGCTATTATATTCAAAACCTTACTCCCAAAACCACAACACGGTTAGGTGATTAGGAAAAACTTGGCATCACTTCATTACCAAAAAGACGCATTGACGTAAGATTACTATCATTCTTCATGGCACCAAAACCGGTCTGACATAGTAAATGGTTTACCCCCGCATCCCGAAGTTCTGCAACTTGTTCTTTAACTTTTTTAGGAGAACCGAAAATAGACCCTGTTTCAATTGCCATTGCGGCACCTTGTTGATGACTAACTTTGGGGTCTGTCCAATCGTTAAGCGTTTCGGGATTAATAGTAAAATCCTCCGGGTTTAATTCTTCACGAACCTCCATCATATGTTGGCGGGTTTTAATAAGCATTTCATTTAACTCGTCTTCTGCCTGGTTATCAGAATCTGATACATATACGTTTCTCCAAAGCGCATTTTTTTCTAAAAGTTGCTGCTGAACTTTTTCATCATGCCCGCCTTCATGCAATCCCTCTTTATAAAGTTTCCATCTAGAGGCAATAGAACTCACGGGGAGACGAGAGGTAAGTATCGGAATTCCTAAACGGCCACATTCCTGAAAAGACTCGGCTGAAATAACGCTTCTCCAAATTGGAGGTCCCGGCTGCTGAACTGGCGCTGGCCTAATCGCGGGCACATCAATATCATAAAATTCACCTCGATATCGAAGAGGTTTATTGAGCCATGCCTTCTCAAGGATTTCTAGGCTTTCTTGTGTACGTTTTCTGCTATCGGAGCTCCGAAGTCCATATCCTATGAATTCATATTCATTGAATACAGTGCCCTTTCCAACACCTACATCAATCCTGCCATTTGATAAATTGTCGAGTAATGCTAATTGTGTTGCTAATCGCACTGGGTGGTGAAATGGCATCTGAACGACTGCAAACCCTAACCGGATTGTTTCTGTCTTCATAGCTAACGCAGACGCAAACACAATAGCATCGTTGTAAACGCTTTCGCCTGTGAAATAGTGCTCAGTCAGCCAAACATCTTTGAACCCCAGTGCTTCTGCTTCTTGCACCTGTTGAATAGTTTGATGTATTCGAGAATTATCTTCCTGTAATGACGGTGATAATGATAGACTCAGCCAACCAAAACGCATTGGAACTCCATACTTTCGTTTGATAACCACGTACTCAGACTGGCCATCTTTAAATTAATGGTCAACCACTTATTTACTTAAATTTAATATCTCATCTATTACTCTACTGGTTCCATTGCCATCGACAAGCCGACCTGCCGCTTTACCGAGTTGCTTTCGTTTGTCGCCATCTTTTAAAAGCTTACAGATTAAATTGACTATTAAATGACAATTTGGCTCTTGCAGCTCCATAAAAACAATACTGGCACCAATCTCATTCATTTTGGACGCCAGCTGTTTTTCATTACTTGAATTAGGGATTAGGATCATAGGTGTTTGGTGCAACGACGCCTCGATAACGGTGTAGCCCGCACTCGACACAAGTATGTCACACCACCGAATGTGATCTGCCATATTTTGCACATCACTGAAGACTTGGATATTCTTTAAATATTTGACCAAATTTTCAATAGAAGGCTTTTGTTTGTTCGTGCCTGCTATAATTATCCGTGTATCTATTTCCGATAAAAAAGCGGAGCAATTCTCAATAATACTATTTATAATGCCCATAGTATTATTATTAGGGTCAGCACCTCCAAATGTTATCAATAGTTTGCTGCCTATATTTGGGAAGTCCCTACGCCAGCTTCTCGTGCGAAAAAATTCTTCTTGAACCACGGCATATTGGGTACCAAGCAATAGTTTAGCGTTAGTTTTATCAGCATAAATACTCTTATCGACATATTGGTTCTGATTTAAAATAATATCGACAGGGTAATGAAGAAGCGGGACCCCATCATCTATTAGTAGTATCTTCCAGCGCCTTTGCTTAAGCGCTTTCATATACTCAGCACTAAACTGATATCCATCAATGATGAGCCATTCAGCGGAATTTTGGTCCCCGATTCTATTTATATGATCAATCTCGTCTTCAAGATTATCTAACAACTCGACTTGAATATTTTCACTCACTAGCCTTTCTAAGATAATTTGACTTGCGTCAGCCATCACGAAAATAGAATGCCCACCTTGACGGGCCCAAGCTTGAGCAAACGCGCGGCATCGCATGAAATGGCCTAGACCAATTTTGTTGTTAGTTTCTACTCTTATTACCAGAGTATTCCGTCTGACCATTTTAAAAATACCAATCACTTTCTCTTTATAAGGTGTATGCTATAACATTATCTATTCAACCGAGAACACTTCCGTATCATGAATATCCAAGTGGTAATTTCGAGTTAGGATGAGTTTTGGAACATTCGTTTAATATTAATGGCAGAATAATTAGTCCAGATCAGCCCCCGTATATTGTCGCAGAGATCTCGGGAAACCATGGAGGAGAGTTAACCAGGGCGATCAAATTAATAAGTGAAGCAAAATCGGCGGGTGCAGATGCGGTAAAAATACAAAGTTATACCCCGGACTCCATTACCATTGATCATGATGGCCCAGAATTCATTCTGGAAGACGGTTTATGGCGGGGACAGAAGCTGTACGATCTGTATCAAAAAGCTCATACGCCTATCGAATGGCATAAACCATTATTCGAACACGCAAACAAAATTGGCATAACAATATTCTCCAGTCCATTTGACCAGGATGCAGTAAAATTATTGGAGGAGTTGGGAGCACCTGCTTATAAGATAGCCTCACCGGAGATAGTGGAAATTAACCTCATAGAAACATGTGCAACGACCGGTAAACCAATAATAATTTCAACGGGTATGGCATCGGTAGAAGAAATTGAGAACGCTGTAAGCGCTGCCCGAGATGCTGGAGCAACAAACATCTTATTGTTACATTGTATAAGTGCCTATCCCACTCCTATTGAAGAATCAAATCTTACGACTATCAGAGATTTATCAGAGCGATACAGAACATCCGTTGGTCTTTCTGACCATACAAGTGGGAGTTTAGCCGCCAGTCTTGCAGTGGCTCAGGGAGCTGTGCTCATAGAAAAACATTTCACATTATCAAGGCATAATGGAGCCATTGACAATGCTTTCTCGCTAGAACCAAACGAACTAAAGCAACTCATCAAAGATACCAACACAGCATATTTTGCGATGGGAGAACCAACCTATCGGCCAACTAAATCCGAAAAATCCACTCTCATATTACGCAGAAGCCTATATGCTGTATCTGACATCAAAGTTGGAGACACCCTAACTTCCGGAAATATACGTTCCATCCGACCGAACCTCGGCCTAAGCCCAAAGTTTTATAAAGATATATTAGGAAAATCCGCGGCAAAAAATATTAAACGGGGCCAACCCCTCGACTTTTCGATGATAGACGGCTTAGAGGATTAACTATTGAGTGCACCAATCACAGATACGGAACACTTTCTCGAGTTAGCACAAAATTATCTTCACCAAAACCATTTTGACGAAGCAATAAAAATATGCGTGGAGATATTAAAAACAGCGCCCCAAAATCAATACGCTTTCTATTATATGGGTCTGGCGAACTTCAGGTCAGGCAAACTACAAACGGCAATCCAACAGGTGCAGACGGCAATAGATATTGATGCAAAACGACCAGAATTTCTCTGCGATCTGGGAGAAATATTAGAGGCTTTAGGCTCAAAAAAAGAAGCCGAGTCATACTACAGAAAAGCCTTAGTAGTAGATCGTATTAATACTAAAGCATTGATAAAACTAGGTTCTATTCTTGTCGATAGAAATCAATTTAAATCAGGCATCATGGCTTTAGAAAAAGCATGCGAATTAGAACCAAAGAATATTACTTCAGTAATGCTTCTGGCAGATGCTAAATATAAGATTGGCCAAATTATTGATGCCCTTGAATTATACCTTCTGGCAACCTCTATCGGACCTCTTCAGGAGTCGGCGCGGAACAAATTAGCTGCAATACATATGACATTAGAAGATTGGGAAAAAGCACGTACCGAATTCAAAAAAGCACTCATTTTGGCTCCGCACCACAACGGCCCATATAGTAATATTGGTTTTGTCTATATGAATTACGGGGACTTTGTATCTGCGAGACGGTTCTTTAAGTTATCAATAATAATTCGGTCAGATGTCGGGAATGCATTTTGCGGATTAGCCGAATTGTCTTTTCTAGAGAATAATCTGAGTGCCTCTCTTGAATATTCTAAAACTGCTATCGAATTAGAACCCAACAATCATCACTTTCAGAGTCGGAGAGCTCTTCAATTACTGGCCAAAGGCAATATCACTGAGGGTTGGATAATGAGAGATGCTCGGCTGATGCTCGATGATCGTATTGATCATAGGCAGCGTCCTCCTCGGTGGAGCGGATCTTCTTTGGAGGGTAAAAGTCTTCTGATCACTGCCGAGGAGGGTATCGGCGATGAATTATTTTTTGCCGGTTGTTTCAATGATATAATAGCAGAATGTGACAGATGTTTTATCGAATGCGATCCAAGGCTGGTAGAGTTATATAAACGGTCATTCCCAACCGCTACTATCGGAGCTACAGAGCGAACTGGGAGTAGATTTAAGCCGACCCAATCATATAACTGGGTGCCTAAAACACCTCCAGTTGATTTCTCAATAGAAGCAGGCAGTCTCTTTCAGTTCGTTCGATCCGATTGGAAAAAATTTTCTGCAAAAAAACCATATCTGGTCCCTGACAAAAAACTCAAAGCATCATGGGAAGAATATATCAAAAAAATAGGGTTAGGGTTGAAAATTGGCTTTTGTTGGCGAAGCAAATATCACGATGGCTTCCGAAAATATCACTATGCAGAACTTGAAGATTGGATAAACGTATTATCAACTCCAAATTGTAATTTTATTGCCCTTCAATACGGTGAAGGTTGGGAAAAAGAGCTTTACCAGTTGCCAAAAACAATTAGATCCAAAATTACCATTATAGAAAGCGTTGATATGTCGAATGATTTTGAAAGTATTTGCGCCGTTGCGTCGTCCCTCGATTTAATTATTTGTCCCAGCAGCACGGTTAGTTGGATTGGTGGTGGATTAGGGGTGCCCACATGGGTTGCCCACCTTCAACCAAACTGGACCACGTTAGGAACAAATGAATTCCCGAGTTTTCCTAGCATGCAAAGTTTTCCCAAGGATATTTTTGAACCGTGGAGCAAATGCTTCGATCCCATAAAAACTAAACTCGATAATTTGGCAAAATAATTTAAAAAATTTTCAACCGCTATCTTTCTAATGCCCTAATTTTTGGAAAGCAGGTGACGGGAGAATGTTAGTTGAACCAAGTTAAATCCAGGCCTCTTAATTCTTCCGCGATTCCGAAATCCAGCGCGCTGCAGAGAAATAATTGCCGGCCAATTATCAGCTTGTGGTTCACTAACAATACGTTCAGTTGCGTTATTTTCGAAAACCACTCTAATTGCTTTTTTGACAGCCAAACTTCCTAAATTCTGATTTAAATACTCTTTCTCTCCTATAAGATATCTAAGACTAGATTCCAAGTTGGTTTGGCTACCCGTTTCTCCTGTGATAGATGGATAAATATGTACTAAACCAACTTCCTTCTCTCCGTAAGTTACGATATAAACTAGACTGTTTTTTCTAGGTATCACTCCAGAATGATTAAACTCATTAAAAATAGAATCCGCCCACTCTTTAAACCACCAACGTTTCACATGAGCCGCAAGCAACCATTTTTCAATAAGGTCTAATTTGCAAATTTCGGCTGTCTGAAGTTTTATCTTGTCGCTTGACATGTAAATTCTCGAAAAGGTTTTGCGCAGAGGAATGATGGATACATCTGCTTTAATTTTAACATTATTTGCAACGATTATTATATTTTTAGTAGCTAATTTTCATCAAAGGAAAAAAAGACCACTGGGAGAAGTTAGCCTGATTCCATATACATTAATACAAATAGTAGCACTTGTTATTTTTGTAGTTCTGGTCGGGCATTCAATAAGTGTGATGACGGGTATTACTTTTCCGGCGCGGAGCCGTTACTAACATTGACGCTTTTTTTATCTTATAATGAGATTTTTTTCGTCTAGCCCAATAATTTTTTTACGTGCTGCTTTCGCTTCCTCACTTGAAGGGGCTTGCTTGATAATTGTTTCCCAGTCTTTGCGTGCACCATTTTTGTCCCCAATAAGCTCCTTCAATGAGCCTCTTTCCAAAACAGCTACAGGCAATCCTGGGAGCAGTTTTAGGACATGCTTTATATCCGTTACCGCCCCAGCTATATCTTTGATGTCTCGTTTCACATAAGCACGATAAAGATAGGCATCACCAAAATTTGGATCCAAAGCTATTGCTTGATTCAGATCATTTAAGGCTTGTATAAACTTTGATTGGTCTATTTTTACAGTTGCTCGGTCGAGATACAGCTCTGGGTTTTCTGGATTTAGATTGATCGCTTTAGTCAGTAGTTGACTGCTTCGATCAACCAATCCCTCCATTAGCAACGCCTGTCCAGCTTGAGCAAGAATTTGCGATCTCAAAACAGTCTTCTCTTTAGGAATATCTCTTTCTAACGCTTCCAGACGACTGGCTCCATTTAAATTATCCCCGCCAAACAATATAGACACTGCCATACAATGTCTCGCAGCTACACCCCCATTTGCCGCGTGCCATTCGAGGCCCTTTTTATACCCTTTTATGGGGTTCGTTTCTGCTAATGTCAAACAAGCATCGTATTTGATCGATTGCTCAGACTCAGAGCTGTGAACTGCGACGGGGTTCAATATAAACCAGGTTAAGAAAAGCCATCGCCACAAAATATTTCCTAGTCGGGTTTGAGATTGGTACATAGAAGTTTTTCAATTTGAGCCGTTAAAATCATTAGATCTTTAGATGTAGACAGGCGATGGTCACCATCCTTTAAAAGTATCACTTCTACATCATCAGACACAACGTGCTCGGCTAATTTAAGAGAAACTTCATATGGCACATCCGCATCAGACATACCATGTAAAAGACGAATAGGAACACTAATACCTAACCTATCCCGAAGGACCAGATGGGTTCTGCCGTCCTCAATCAAGGACAAAGTAATTGTATAAGGTTGCTCATCATATTCAGTAGGCTCATAGTATATCCCGTCTTTCAATAAAGTATTCTTCGTTAACTCATCGAACTTGGCCCACATTAAGTCTTCAGTAAAATCTGGAGCAGACGCAATTCCTATAAGGGCCTTTATTCGCTCCGGCCTCTTTAACGCTGTCAATAAAGTGAGCCATCCTCCCATTGACGAACCAATCAAAATCTGTGGGCCTTCCGTTTGTGCGTCTAAGACAGCAAGACTGTCGGATAACCAAGTGCCAATTGTTCCATCAGAAAATTTTCCAGACGATTGGCCGTGTCCCTGGTAATCAAATCGCAAAAAGGCTTGGCCGCGATTACGCGCATAGCTTTCTACAGCCATGGCTTTTGTCCCCGTCATGTCGGATGCAAATCCTCCAAAGAATATTATCCCTGGACTTCTACCGGTTAATTTATGATACGCAATCCTAGCACCATCGGTTTTTTCTAAGTACGATGGATCAGGTGTGTTAGTTTGAGATTCAATATTAGACATCGTATTAATCTTTCACGTGAGTAGATTTCTAGGGACAGTGAATAGTGAGCGACCAAAATTACTCATACTATGAGGCTTTAAATTCTGGGGATACTACTACTGACTTTGATTTCTTTAAACCTTCAATAGGTGACAAACCTCCAACGATTATGCAAGTGCTTCCAGCATTGAATTCTGGCGGCGTAGAAAGAGGAACGATAGAGATTTCAAAGGCTCTTGTTTCTTCTGGCTGGAAATCCGTGGTTCTTTCCAACGGCGGGTCGATGGTCAAAGAATTAACGAATAGTGGTGGAGTGCATGTAAATCTGGATATTGGCTCCAAAAACCCATTAAATTGGCCTAATAATTATCTTCGACTAAAAGAGGCTGTATATCAGTATGATGTAAGTTTAATTCATGCACGATCCCGGATGCCTGCTTGGTTATCGTTAAACGTGGCGAAATCAACTGACACCCCCTTCATGACAACTTTCCACGGCCGTCATAATGATACAAACTTATTAAAGAAGTTTTACAATTCGGTCATGACACGCGGCCAGAGAACGATTGCAATTTCTAAATACATAGCTTCAGAAATCACGCAGCGCTATCCAATACATCCGAAACAGTTATCTATAATACCAAGAGGCGTAGACACCGAATATTTTAATCGAAAAACCGTCTCTGAAGAGAGAATCAACAAACTTAAAGCCAACTGGAAAATCCCTGAAAATATTCCAATCGTCATGCTTCCAGGGCGGGTAAGTCGATGGAAAGGGCATGAACTTTTAATAGAGTCTCTCGCTAATTTAAAGGATCAATTATTTTTTTGTGTCATTGTAGGCCCCTTCGATGGAAAAGAAAAATTCAAAAGCAAAATCGAATATCTTATCAGAGCACACAGTCTTTGTTCAAAAGTAAGGTTTGTGGGAGATTGTTCTGACATGGCTGCTGCATATAGCCTCGCCGATATAGTAATTTCCGCTTCGTTAGATCCAGAACCTTTTGGCAGGACCATAATCGAGGCCCAGGCCATGGGAAACATCGTTTTGGCCAGCAATCATGGGGGAGCAGCGGAATCTATTATCGAGGGGAAAACGGGATGGTTATTCGAACCGTGCAATTCAGCTGCTTTATCGGATAGTTTAAAAAATGCGTTAACTCTTAATGAGCACAAACGATCAATAATATCCGATAATGCTCAAGCACATATCAAAGAAAAGTTTTCGACCCAATTAATGTGCATGAGGACGTTATCAGTTTATTCTGAAATACTAAATTTAAAATGATACGGAAAAACAACTAAATGCCAAAGCAACGAATTTTAGTAATCAAGCTCGGAGCGTTAGGGGACTTCATATATTCAATTGGCCCTATGCAGGCAATCAAGAAAAATCACCCTGATGCTGAGTTAACTCTAATGACTAGGCCGGCTTTTGAGCAATTAGGACAAAGAATCGATATATTCGATGAGATCCTCATAGATGAGGAACCCACAAAGTGGCAACCATTAAAAATGATTAATTTGAGAAATATCTTACGGTCAAAAGACTTTACTCGCATTTATGATCTTCAAACCTCAGACCGAACGGGATTTTATTATAAAATGCTTGGTCCTGGATTGCGACCTGAATGGTCCGGAATTGTAAAGGGCTGCAGCCACTATCATCACTACAAAAGACCAACCCTCATTCACACACAACTTCGTCAACGGGAACAACTGCGCATAGCAGGGATAGAAGTTGTCCCCGAACCCGATCTTTCGTTCATGAATGAATGCTTGAGAAACTTCGATCTTCCAAAGAATTATGCCGTTATTATCCCGGGCAGCTCGGCAAAAATGAAAATAAAACGATGGCCTGCCACGAGCTATGCAGAATTGTCTACAGTACTAGCTCAAAGAAATATTACACCTGTACTTGTTGGCACTAACGAGGATATGGATGTTATAAATATCATAAAGCGCATGTGCCCAAACGCTTTAAATCTTGCTGGAAAAACGAGTATTTTTCAGATAGCAAGCCTAGGGCGCAGTGCAAAATTTTGTATTGGTAATGATACAGGTCCAATGCATATAATAGCTTTGACAAAATGCCCTACAATAGCGATTTTTACTACCGCTTCATTCCCCGAAAAAGCAGCTCCAAAGGGGAAACACATAAAACTATTAATTCGAGAGAAACTAGAAGATTTATCCCTCGACGAGGTCGTCTCCTCAATTGATCTTGTATGAAGATCTATTGTGAGAATTCCTCCAGAAACAATTGTGCCTTCTTTGAGCCAACTACAGAAAAAAGAAAGCATAAGTCAAATATTAAAGCAAAGGCCACGGAATAGGCCCGTTTTTGTTTTTGGATATGGTTCGCTACTGTGGAAACCTATTGTTTTATTTAAAGGATACGAAAAAGCAAAGTTGAATGGTTGGTCGAGAAAAGTTTGCAGTTGGACCGTATATGCACGAGGGACAGTTAAAAAGCCTGGACTAGTTTTTAGCCTAGGCAAAGATAAAGCTGGTTACTGTGAGGGGCTAGTATTCGAACTTGACGAATCGTTTCTGGAGAAAGACCTTGAAATCCTCTGGGAACAGGAGATGCACTCAAATTTATATAAACCCCAGTGGCTTCCTGTCATCACCAAACGAGGGCCTTGCTTAGCGATAGCCTTTACAATTAATCAAAATCACCCTCTGTATGCTGGCTATATTCCCAATGATAAAGCGGCCGAGATTATTTCTACTGCCACGGGTGTATTTGGGGCCTGCGCTGATTACTTCATAAAGACAACGGAAGTTTTGAGAAATCTGGGTTTAAATGACAGCAGCTTGGAAGAATTAGTACTATTGATCCAGCAACGAACAAAAAAATAATAATATGCCTCTGTCAAAGCTTATGATTGCACTCGTCATTCATTATTCAAGTTCAATTCTTTTCCATCATTAATTCTGCGTTTAAGAAGATTGGTACGGGCAAACCGAGCCACCAAGCCATGGCCCGGAACTGTCTTTAAGTCTGTTACAGGGATAGGAGCATCGTTAACCGGCTGACCTCGAACCAAATCAGCTAGCACAGCGCCCATCGCTGTGGATAGAGCAACCCCTCGACCATTACATCCCAACCAGGTAAAAACACCGGGGGCTAACACATGTAACCGCGGTAGATAATCGGTAGTCATCGATAGAAAACCACTCCAGATAAACTCCCATTCTACTTCACCTATTTGCGGGAAGTTTTTTTGTAATCTTTTGCCTACATGTACCTTTAATCTCTCTTCCGAATTAAAATCGAATATAAGTGACGCGCCACTCACTAACCGGCCATCCCAATCATATCTTGCAAACTCTAGATCTCCTCGGGTATCAGATAGGCCATGACGTCCCGGCAAGACTGTTTTCCTGACATTATCTGAAAGCGGTTTTGTCGCCATCTGCCACGTTTTAACAGGGATGATCGTTCGACGTAACCTCGGCCAGAGATCATCGGTATACGCATTGGTAGCCAAGACGATACGACTGGTTTTTATTGACCCATTTTCAGTTCTAACAATCCAATTATCGTTATCACGAGTTAGCGATATAGCAGGTGAGTTCGTATAAATTTTTGCCCCAAGACGTGAGGCTGCTTTTGCCATTCCCCTAACATACGCCATCGGATGTACTGTACCACCATCATGAGCTATCCATCCACCAAACCAAGTCTTACTGCCAGTTATTTTTTCTAATTGCTCTCTTTCTAACAAATCAACTTTAAGACCACGATCTCCCCATTCTTTTACCCTTTTTTCAACCAACTTCATTCTCCCAGGAGAATGGGCCGGTTGTATCCATCCATTTTGTTCTCCCGCCTTTTCCATATTATGTTTACGGATCAAATCAAAAACTAAGCTTGCAGAATCTCTTATTAGAGCAATCGTCTGCTCGCCCTTTTCCTTTCCATAGGTTCTGATAATTTCCTCGGGATCTGCCTTTGACAGCGTAGGAATAACAAGCCCATTATTTCGACCAGATGCGCCATACCCAATATCGTTGGTTTCTAATACAACTGGACAAATATCGGGACCTAAATGCAATGCCGTAGAGAGCCCTGTATAACCACCTCCGATGATAACAACCTCTGTCGATATATCTTCTTCTAATGGATACGTTTCTATCGGCGAAGGTGCCGTTGCGGCCCACACAGAATTAGGAAGTGAGGATTTATCTATCAATGCATATCGCCCTTTTCTGCACTATACACTATGCAAGTGAATTACATTTTTCACAGCGATCCGGTCTTTCATGCGTTGATAATGCGAATCTATTCGGGGGAAATTTTTACGATCAACGCCGTCTCGTTTAAGCCACCGTGTTATGGTAAAAAGATATGGATCGCAAATACTNTAGTCGTCTCCTAAAACCCACGGGGAGTCNGACATCCCNGNCTCNAGAAANGAAAAACANGCACCAACTGTTTCTGGNACTTTGGCCGTCATCGCNGCGATTGCNGCTGGGTCATCCGCCCANCGAGNCCCNCGGCTNAGATGTGCATGNGCAACATGCGCAGTTGAACATAAGTAACTGTTNAATTCCTGTGCTTTNGCCAATTGATAAANATTATTCANAGGAGCCATTTTCTTTTGNGGATATTTCTGAGCTATGTACAAAAGAATGGCTGGNGTTTCAGTTAACACTCCCTCTTCGGTTAAAAGAGCAGGCACCCGTCCCTTGGCATTTATTGACAAATAATTGGATTTTCTCTGCTCATTTTTATTAAAATTAATTTCTATTACAGAATAATTTGCACCGACTTCCTCTAACAAAATATGTGATGCCAAAGCACAAGAATTTGGCGAATAATAAAGACTTACCATCCTTAACCTCTCAGTTTAGTAATGACTTTAGATTATAATTACTATCAACCACTATCTCGGCTGACGGACTAACCTTGTTTCTTATCAATCGGCTGGCGATTAAATAACTCGTTGCATCATTCATAGCATCTACTGCGATCAACGTACCTTTTTTGTAGTACCATACCGATTGCCCACCGTCTCGGGAGCCTTTTCGAACAAAGGTCTGGTCATAACCGCTATTTAGTCCCGCTATTTGTAATTTTACATCGAACTGGTCCGACCAGAACCAGGGATACGGTTTATAGGAGGACTGAATACCAAATAGTGTTTCAGCAACAGCCTCGCCTTGGTCAATTGCGTTTTGGACGGATTCTAATCGAATTAAATTATTTTGATATAAAAACGATGCACAATCTCCAGCTGCCAGTATATCTGGGTCTGACGTCTGACATCGATTATTAACGATAATGCCGTCTGACACGTCTAAACCAGCTTCCTTGGCTAATTCGTCATTTGGTTTAATACCAATCCCACAAATAACAAAATCAACTCCTATATTCTCTCCCGAACTCAAAACAGCGCCACTCACCCTGCCTTCTTTTTCTGTTAGGTTTATCAGTGAGGTTGACTCATGGATCTGTACGCCTTTGGAAACATGAAGGTCCCTGAAGTAATTCGAGGTTGCAACTGCCGCCACACGTTTTAATATTCTATCTTCTCTTTCAATCAAGATTACTTTAAGTCCCAGCTTATTTGCCGTAGAAGCTGCTTCCAACCCAACATAGCCTCCGCCAACCACCAATAGCGTCCGTCCAGGTTGAAATTCGTGTTTAATAGTGTCGACATCACTCAAGGTCCTAATCGAGTATACACCTCTGTGATGCCCTCCCAAGGCCTCAGGCAATGTCAGAGCTCGCGCCCCCATGGATAACACAAGCTTTTGATACTCTAATTTTTCTCCCGTTTTTAAGCAGACATTTTTACTTTTTGCCGATATCGCCCCCAAGGTAGCTTCCAATCTCAAATCTACATTATTTTCCTGATACCAATTTGAGGGCCGAAAAAAGAGTCGCTCCTTTTTTGTCTCACCCAGTAAATATTTTTTTGAAAGGGGGGGACGTTGATACGGGGGGGATATCTCGTCACATATTATGGTTATTGGCCTATCATCACCCAATTTTCGTAACTTTGATGCAACAGAAAATCCAGCCTGTCCACCACCCGCAATAACAAGGGTGTCATTCATGACAAATCCAACCCATTTTTTAACTATTTAAAGTCCGAACCTACTCCATGTAGTTCTCTGCTCAATCCATTCCGCCACATCTGAAAGCACAGAGTTACTGCTAAAGTTTTTTGATTCTCCAAAGACTGAACTGCTACCAACGCCTAACTTTGCAAGAATACCAGTTTTCGAAGCATAATTCTTAAACACTACATCTTTCCCAAATCTTTCTTGCATGATTTCCCTTAGTTCACCCAAGCCATCGATCAAACCCAACTCTTTAGCGGTGACCCCAGTCCAGAATGCACCACTGAAGAGCTCTTCATGCGTGCCATTTAATTTGGAGCCTCTCCTTGACAACACCCATTCCCGGAAAAGCGTAAATATTTCTTCTTGAAGATTTTTTAGACGCTCCACATGCTTTGGATCCTCGTCTTCGAAAGGATCTAACATTCCCTTGTTGGGGCCAGTAGAATAGATTCTGCGCTCAATACCAAGCTTACTTATAGCCTCTTTGAATCCAAACCCAGCAGACACCACTCCAATTGATCCAATAATTGAGCTCGCATTTGCATAGATCTCATCACCTGCTAGAGCAATCCAATATCCTCCGGAGGCGGCTACATCTTCACAAAAAACAAAAATAGGCTTTTTAAACTCCTGTCCCAAATCTCTAACTCGTTTTTGAATTAGGTCGGATTGCACTGGCGAACCACCAGGAGAATTTACGACCAAAGCCACAGCAGTCGTCCTTTTATTAGAAAAGGCATCATGGAGATGCGTTTCTATACTTTGTAGATTAAGGCCCTTGCGCAGGGAACTGCTCGCTGCAATCACGCCAGCCAGTTTGATCACTGCGACCTGGGGATGCTTTTTTCGAAAAGGGATAAAGTTTTTCAGTTTTTTCATACGCGAAAGATAGGGGGCCAATGCGATAAAGCCAAGCCCTTACAGTCAATTATTATACGTTAGATGAATCCCTTTTTCCCAAACGTGCTTTATTGCGCGTCAACAAAACCATTAGCAAACCGGGTAACCCAAACACTGACGTTGCTGGGTATAACAAAACAGTAATAAAGATAGAATCCCAAAGAAACGGGTTAAGATATCTTGTTACAGCCGGTTCTAATAATTGAAGGCTGTTCGGATGGAAGGAATACCAAAATGAACCTAGGTCAGTAAGAGTAAAGTCATTCGTCTGATACCACAGATAAAGATCCTTAACTGCTACAACTATTGCCAGGCCCAACAAAAATATTCCAAAAACTCTTAGTAACTTGCGCATAACGGGTCTCACATTTTAGGCGGCCGTCTTTGTGTTTTAAAGTAACCTGCAATACAGAAAACATGCAACCGCGAATCTTTTCGGTAGTAACTGATCGTTAACATTGCATTCACTTAACGGGTTCGGTAATCTCCCAAAAAATATAGGAGGGGTGGCCGAGTGGCTTAAGGCGCACGCTTGGAAAGCGTGTTTACCGAAAGGTAACGCGGGTTCGAATCCCGCTCCCTCCGCCATCAGATGTTCCAATAAATTCCTAAAATGTCCTAATAACGTTGAAAAACCTTATGTTTTCTGTGGTTTATTTTCTTAAGCTATCTAAGAACTTCCATTGAGTTCCAGCACTTGATGGTATACCGTATGGTATACCGATCATATGTTATTTTCAATGATGTAGTCCAAGGATTGATTATTTAAATAATGCCCAAGAAAGCAAAAGGCCTTACTGCACGACAAGTCGAGACAATGAAGACGCCTGGCGATCATGCCGATGGTGATGGACTTTATTTACGCATAAAACCCTCTGGTATGAAAACTTGGTTGTTCCGATATCAGGTGAACGGCCGCAGGCATGCCATGGGGTTAGGTTCAATACGCTTAAAATCANTGGCACAAGCCCGAGATAANAGCCGCGAATTAGCCGTGAAAGTCTCNGATGGCATTGACCCNATCCANGAACGGAGATCCCTGGAAAGAAAANCTTCGATCACCTTTATGGATGCGGCANCCCGTTACATCAACGTTATGAGNGCNAGTTGGAAGAATATTAAGCATGCCCAGCAATGGNAAAACACACTTGATAAGTATTGTATTCCAATAGCNGANCTTCCCGTCGATAAAATTGATAGCTACCTGGTGATGCAATGTCTTGAGCCAATATGGGCGGTAATACCTGAGACAGCGTCTCGGATCAGAGGACGGATCGAAAAGATATTAGACTGGTCCAGAGTGAATGGATACCGAGAGGGAGAGAATCCGGCGCGCTGGACGGGGCACCTTGATCAATCTCTTCCTCGAAAGACAAAAATAAGAGCCGTTAAAGGGCATGCATCAATGCCTTACAAGGAGTTACCCTCATTCTGGCCAATCTTGAATTCGACTGAAGGACTGGGGGCACGAGCACTAGAATTTACAATTCTAACAGCTTGCAGGACATCTGAGGTGCTCAATGCTAATTGGCAGGAGATTGATGAATCTACTCAAATATGGACAATACCAGCTGAGCGTATGAAAGCAGGAAGGGAACATCGCGTACCATTATCCACTGCTAGCATGTCTCTTTTGAGCGTTCTGAAAAACCAGCAAAGAAGTCATTTGATTTTTCCAGGTCAAAAACATGGTCAGCCATTATCAAATATGACCATGTTAAAAGTACTGCAGCGATTAGAACACGCCTACACACCACACGGATTTCGATCCACATTCAGAACATGGATCTCTGAAAAGACAAATCATGCTCATGAGGTAGCTGAGGCAGCTCTTGCGCATACCATTGGAGACAAGGTTGTTGCCGCTTATCAAAGAGGGGACTTGTTCGAAAAGCGCCGTCAACTTATGATGGATTGGGCAGACTATGTGCATAGTCATCAATGGTAGCATCCCTCCAGGCGCGCCGGCACTATTGCGAAATCTCTAATAAAAACCTCAGAAAACTATCTTCGTAGTATCCAAACACCAAGTGACGACATTGATTTAGAGGTTGTTCTTGTTGGTCATCGATGTTTATTCCAATCTTAACCATATTATATGTCCGCCACGTGAATAAGCTTTTTTAATGGCTAATTAATAGTCCTCTGTTTCTATCCAATCATCACCTGGGGTAACCTCCTCTGCCGCATAGCTTTACAACGGCATTGTGGCGCGTGCTTACTTACTCATATACATCTTTCCATGTGGCTAAGGCGCGCTATGTCCTTTTCATTCCCTAATTTTATCAATTTTTTGGCGTTGTTAAGAGAAAAACCATGGTAATTATATTTTCCAAAAAAATTAAAGCAGAGTGTTGAAATGAAACTTACACTGATCTACTTTGACTTGCCCGTGTGGAGAGCTGAGGTCCCAAAAATTTCTCTATTTATGAGTGATATACCTTTCGACAATCGCATTATCTCCTTCGAGGAATTTCACAGGGTTAGAGAAACGGGACGTTTGGATGACGGTACTTCTATACCTTTCCATCAGCTTCCTTGCCTTGTGGCGAATGGTACCTCAATTGTACAGACAGGGGCTATAGCAAGGTTTTGCGGCAAGCTCTCTGGTTTATACCCCGTCAATGACATATTTACCGCGGCAGCAATCGATCAATTTATAGATCTCGCAACTGATATAACTGAACTGCTTTTTTCGATGGGGCGTGATGTTAGCGATGATATAAAAAAGTTAAAGCGCGAGCAATTAATTGACGGTGAGTTAGGCAAAAAACTTGCTGTTTTAGAGTCGAATATCTGCTCAGATGGGACGTGGACGACATCAAATCAACTCAGCATTGCGGACATTGCGATATGGCGTTTAATGGGTTGGTTATCTTCAGGTTCACTGGAAGGAATACCGACAGACATACTTCTTGGTTTTCCAAAAATCAATCGAGTTTGCTCAAATGTAGAGGCGGAGGAAAAAGTAAAGGAGTGGATAAATCTTACATATCCAAAAAGTTATGAGAGGGGCAATTTTTTTAAAAGTTAATTTCCGACATTATCTTGCCTTAAGGCATAACCATAATATTCGACATGAATCCGCCTGAGGCGGTGCGGAAAACAACATAGATCAAGCTGGTGGTTCATTTATTATTGAAAGAAAGAGCTGACTTAAATGGATATAAAGCCGGTAGAGTTCATAAATCTTTATTTTAGCGAAGTTTTATGTGACTAGGGCGCTTCATTGATAGCATGGTTAATATCCCAATTAGCTCCAGACACACCCTAAAATAAGTAGCCTGTTCAAATTATGGTGAACGGTTCTGTGATGCGATCATATTTGAGTTTCTACTTAGGAGCCTTTCAGACACGGGAGTACGAAATATCAGAAGTATAAGCAGTAAAGGATAGCGTGCCGGCCACTGAAAGCGGCGCTAACTGTTTAAATTAAACTAATATCGGTTTAGGACAATGAAGAAGTTTTTACGATTGAGCGTTAGACATACTTTTAATTTCAAGAACATTATAATTTGGGTCTTCAACGAAGAAAGTTTCTTGTTCATAGTCTGTGCCTGAAAATCTTATGTAAGGCTCGTCTAAAAATCCTCCTGTCGCTTCTACGCGCTCTTTCACTCGGATATATGTCTTTATATCCAGGTGTATTCCAAAGTGCGGAACGCATACTTTCCCCATATCTACATCATGACGACTACGCTCATTTCCTTTTTCTGGTCTCGGCTTTGAAGCATGTAATGTAAGTTCGTTTCCCCAAAAGTTAATATCCTGCCATCTTCCTTCCTCTTTCATGTCTAAAGAGCATCCTAGTACATTTATATACCAAGGCACTGTCGTCTCAAGGTCACCTGCTTCAATCGCCAGATGAAATCTGTTGCTATGATTTATATCCATTTATTGATCCCCGTGTGCATGACACTATAAACAACTTATGCTGGATTGGGCCGACTTTGTAAATAGTTACAAATAGCACCCAATCCCTAAATGATGGGGGACCAGTTGCCTAAACTACTTTTTCATAATTTGGATACCAATTTCTAAATTTATCTGCATTAGGTAGAAACGCAACTGCGCGCCACTGCATTAAATTAAAAGTTTAATCAAAACATGTTTTTTTAATAAACTTTAGATGATCCATACTAATACTTTATAAAAAATGGGTAACGATTTTTGGAGAGAATGCGCAATGAGAAATAGTGTTCCAAAGCATATTTTATTTTTGTGTTTATCAGTATTTTCGTTATTGATTTATACTTTCCCAACGTTTGCCAAAACTGAGTCAATTCAGTTGCCAGTCCCTGGTCAGGGCGTGAAAAAAGCGCTCCTTGCTTCGCTAATTGGCGATGACAAATATCCGGCAATTGTTTTTATGCATGGTGGAGCAATTCGAGATAAAGGGGTCTCAACTTCTTCGCTCAATAGTAGGTTGTCGAATTTTGCATCACTTGGATTCATTGTGTTAGCGCCGGTGAGAGATACAAAGAAAGGTTGCTGTAATGGAGATGAAGCAATAATGGAGGGTATTGCCACCGCAAACCAGTCTTCAGAATATTTAGCATCTTTACCCAATGTTGATAAATCCAGAATCTGTTTGGTTGGATTTTCAGAGGGCGCACTCATTTCTATGTGGGTCATGTCTGAACCCAATAACTTTTCGTCCGCAGTTATAATGTCACCATCTAACCAATGTGGGATGAAGCGTGCTGGAAGTAAGAATTACTGCGGCGCAAAACTAATCGAAAGTGGAAAGGTACAAAAAGTAACTAAAAATGTTATTGTTACTCTTGGTGATGAGGACAGAAAACCTCATCAAAAAACTGCTAATGGATTTTCAAAATTACTGGGAACCAAAACTGAAATAATGAAAGGTAATCACAAAAGTTTTCTAAAACCGCGTAAAGATATCAGCGCAGTCGTTTTAGAGCATTGTTTAAAATAATTTAATATTATATTTCCAAAAAATATTTCCATAAATATCCACATATTACTGCTCATCATGCCCCCCTCTAAGCTGACACTCCTGTCTCTTGTGTTTCCAGTTTATTCCCAATAGCAGGTTCGCATCTTGTTTCTATTGAAATGATTGTAACTGGGAGCTGGAATGTTTCTGCATCCTTGAGACATTCTCATTGAGACTCTTTATTCAATCGTATATAAAACGACCTCAAGTTCTCACCTGCACACATCGTAATCAATATGACCAGGATGAACGCACTCATTTTCAGTCACTCACCTACCATCAATAATTTAAAAGATTCAATCACCGGACAAGGACAGTGATGTAGAGGTTGGTCTTGTGGGTCATCGATTTCAGTTGGAAAAAAGTATTTCACCAGACGAGCCAGGAGAAGACGTCTATTCTGGGATCAGTTGGAAGGTAGTTAGTGACCAAGCGATTGCCAAGGCGGCTCATGTAAAAGTAGCGAAGGCCAATGTTGGCCAACTCACAGTTAAGCCAGACGAATAGGCTATCCGCTCCGGAATTAACACATAAAGTCGATGTCTATCACTCAAAATTATATCGCACCAGAAAATACATCTAATGAAGACGGAGGGTAAAAGATCAAGAACTTGGCGTTTTCCCAATAGCACCAATAACGGCGTCATGCATTATTTCCCCATTACGAATGTTGAGACCGTTTCTCAAATTTTTGTCCATATCCAGTGCCTTCGTTCCCTTTTCTGCTAATGTCAAAATATAAGGTAATGTTGCGCTGTTCAAAGCCTCTGACGATGTTAGTGGCACTGCGCCAGGC
>PAQA01000009.1 GCA_002709155.1 Rhodospirillaceae bacterium | reverse complement strand
GCTCAAATGGTAAAAGCACTCAGGGAACAGACTGGTGCTGGTATGATGGATTGTAAAAAGGCTTTAAATGAGACAGACGGTGTTTTAGATGATGCTGTAGATTGGCTTAGAACCAAGGGCTTATCGGCAGCGGCAAAAAAAGCTGGCCGCGTTGCAGCCGAAGGGGTTGTGGCATTTTCAGTGTCTGATGCAGGAGGGGCTCTTATAGAAGTAAATTCGGAGACGGATTTTGTCTCTAGAAATGCAGATTTTCAAGATTTTTCGTTAAAACTGGCAGACATGGTTCTTGAAAACGGTGACGATATTGAATATCTGAAAACCCAACCATATCCCTCAACAGAGAGGACGGTGGGCGAGCAACTCACTCACAACATAGCCACAATCGGTGAGAATATGTCTATCCGAAGAGCAACAAAATTGGATGCTGATGGGGGGATTGTCATTCCTTATATGCATAATTCTGTCGCGCCAGGACTTGGAAAGATTGGAGTTTTAGTTGCTCTCAAATCAGATGCTCCTATGGATAAGTTATCGGCTCTCGGAAAGCAAATAGCTATGCATGTCGCAGCGACGGCTCCACAAAGCCTGGGAATTGGCGACTTGGATCCTGTTGCGATAGAGAGAGAGAGAGCAGTCTTGACTGACCAGGCAAAAGAGTCTGGACGCCCAGACAATATTATTGAGAAAATGGTCTCTGGTCGTCTTCAAAAGTTTTATCAGGAGGTTGTTTTACTTGAGCAAACTTTTGTAATCGACAATGAGACTAAAATATCTTCCGTTATAGACAATGCATCTAAGGAATTTGGTTCCAGTGTGGAGTTAATGAGTTTTTGTCGCCTTTCCTTAGGCGAGGGTATAGAGAAAGAATCAACAGACTTTGCATCTGAAGTGGCCGCCACACTCAGCAATTAATTCTAAGTGGGGCGTCCAACAGAATAGTGGGAGCACGGACTTGCCTAAACCTGATACTAAAACAAGTCCAAAATATAAGCGCGTTCTGCTAAAGATATCAGGCGAGTCACTCATGGGTGATCGTTCCTACGGGTTGGACCCCGAAATGGTGAATAGAGTTGCCAGAGAGATCAAATCAGCTATGGATTACGGGACGGAAGTTTGCGCGGTGATCGGTGGTGGTAATATATTTCGTGGGGTTTCTGGCGCGGCGAATGGAATGGAACGGGCTACTGCGGATTATATGGGGATGCTAGCGACCGTAATGAATTCACTCGCTATGCAAAGCTCGCTTGAATCGATAGGCATACAAACGCGGGTTCAGTCTGCATTGCCAATATCAGCTGTCTGTGAACCATACATAAGGCGAAGGGCAGTGAGACATATGGAGAAAAAACGTGTTGTGATATTTGCTGCGGGAACAGGGAATCCTTTTTTCACAACCGATACAGCGGCGGCCTTAAGGGCTACAGAAATGGGCTGTAACGCGCTTTTAAAAGCCACTAGGGTCGATGGAGTTTATGACGCTGACCCAGAAAAAAAATCTGATGCAAAAAGATACGATAAACTGAGTTATCTTGATGTTCTGTCCAAAGATTTGAAGGTTATGGATGCCTCAGCTATTTCTCTGGCGCGAGAAAATAATATACCAATTTTGGTGTTTTCAATCCAGAATGAGGGTACATTTTCAGAAATAATACGTGGCAGTGGTCTTTATACAATTATAGAATAAGGGCATAGATATGGATGATCTTGATTTAGCCAATTTAGAGAGAAGGATGGATGGGGCATTAACTTCCCTTGCAAAAGAGTTCCAAGGCTTAAGGACAGGACGTGCATCTACACAATTACTAGACTCAGTAACAGTAGAGGCTTACGGAGCATCAATGCCGATAAATCAAATCGCAACGGTAAGTGTCCCGGAGCCAAGGATGCTCTCAGTTCAAGTTTGGGATAAAGAAAATGCAAAAATAGCTGAGAAGGCTATTCGTGAGTCTAACCTAGGCCTAAATCCACAAGTTGATGGGCAACTTCTTCGCATTCCTTTACCGGATCTTAGTGAGGAGCGGCGCCAAGAATTGTCAAAAATAGCTGCCAAATATGCGGAAAATGCTAAGATTGCTGTTCGAAATGTTCGTAGGGATGGTATGGATACGACTAAAAAGATGGAAAAAGACGGGAATATAAGCCAAGACGACCGTCATATCTATGATGACGAAATTCAAACAATAACTGATAAAAGTATCGATAAGATTGATGAATTGCTGTCGAGTAAAGAAGTGGAAATTATGCAGGTTTAACTTATGAAGTCGCAAACCATAAACGTAGACGGAAATAAACCAAATCATGTCGCTATCATCATGGATGGAAATGGTAGATGGGCACGGTCTCGCGGTCTTCCTCGGACGTTTGGCCATAAAAAAGGCGCGGAGACAGTAAGAATTGCTGTTGAAAGTGCACTAAAGCTAGATGTTAAATACCTAACGTTATTTGGGTTTTCCTCGGAAAATTGGAATAGACCGAAAGATGAAGTCATAGACTTGATGTCTTTACTTAGAGGCTATCTCGTCAAAGAAGTTGCATTGCTAGATAAAAAGGGCATTAAGTTTAGGGTCGTGGGTGATAGGCAGCGCTTGGATTGTGATATCGTTGAAATGATAACTAATGCGGAAAAATTGACTGCGGATAATGCTGAACTGACACTTACTTTGGCGCTTAGTTATGGCGGTAGAAGGGCTATTTCTGATGCTGCGAAAAAACTTGCAATGAAAGTCTATGAAAAGCAATTAAATCCAAATGAAATTTGCGAAGAGATTTTCAATCAAGCTCTGGAAACAAAGATGTTCCCTGACCCAGATTTGGTGATCCGAACCTCAGGCGAAAAGCGTATTTCAAACTTCATGTTATGGGAGTGTGCGTATTCCGAATTTGTTTTTACTGATACACTGTGGCCAGACTTTTGTCATAAGGATTTAAGTGCTGCCATTAATGAATATTCTGGAAGAAATAGGCGTTTTGGTTCTTCAATATGATAACTTTTAAACACTAAATGCGGTCCAAATGAAAAGCCGTCTAAAATTAATTATGGATTCAGAGAGCTTTCGAAATTTTTTAGTCCGATCAATGTCGACCGCAGTAATAATTCCAATTGCGGGTTATATTTTAGTTATCGGGGGGGATTATTTCGCTTTATTCATATCAATTTTAGGAGCTGTTATGATTTGGGAAATGGCTAGAGCAATTTTTGGCGCTGCGCATTCTCGCTTCCTAGTTATTCTTAGTATTGCTTTTGGAGTGGTGATATTACTTACCGGTTTGAAGATAGGGGTATTACTACTCTCTGCTGTCTCACTTCTCTTTCTGATTTCATTTGCAGTTTATTGCTGTATAATTAAACAGGAAGATAAGATTACTAAGTTTTTAATCTGTAGCCTTTTCATTGTTATTCCTTGCATATTATTTTTGTGGTTGAGAGAGAGCCGGGAGCTTATAATCCTTTTTTGGATACTTTCATGTGTCATAGCCACTGATGTAGGCGCATACGTGGTTGGGAAAATAATTGGTGGCGTCAAGCTTGCTCCTAAAATTAGCCCAAATAAAACTTGGTCAGGGCTATTTGGCGGTATAACTGCAAGTGCTTTTACTGGACTTGGTTTCAGTGTTTTTTGGATGGAAAAGCACTTTAAATTTGTTTGTTTAAGTCTATTGATTGCCATAGTGGCTCAAATCGGGGATTTACTTGAATCCCGTTTTAAAAGAAAGTATTCACTCAAAGAAACAAGCAATATCATACCTGGTCATGGTGGAATGATGGATCGTCTAGATGGGCATATGGCAGCAGTCACTTTTATAGCGCTTATTAGCTTTACAACTAGCCAAATGAAGTTTTGATGGTTGTTATTTCATTTTTAAATCCCAAGAAAAACGGCTCATAAAATGAAGACGATCACAGTACTTGGATCTACTGGTTCGGTTGGGCGTACAACCATAAAATTATTGTTGGAGAATCGGGACAAGTTTGAGGTTAAGGCTTTAGCGGCGGGTAATAATTGGAAGCTATTGGCCGAGCAGGCGCGCCTTCTATCGCCGTCTTTCGTAGCTATAGAGAACTGTGATGCTTATAAGCCACTGCAAGAGGCTCTTGATGGTGAAAAAATTCAAGTAGGAGCCGGTTCGGAGGCCGTTGTTGAGGCAGCAAAGATCAATGCAGACTGGGTTATGGCTGGTATTGTTGGCGTTGCTGGGTTGCCCGCAACCGTGGCTGCAGTTAGGCGTGGGGCATTAATTGCTTTCGCTAATAAAGAATGTCTAGTTTCGGCAGGTAGTATACTTATAGAGGAGGCAAGAAAGTCGAACGCAAAGTTAATTCCAGTAGACTCAGAACATAATGCTATTTTTCAAGTATTTGAAAATGAAAATAAGCACTCCATAGATAAAATAATACTAACTGCATCCGGTGGACCTTTTCGAACAATAAAGCTAAGTGATATGGAATTAACCACCCCGGAGGCAGCCTTGGCTCACCCTAACTGGAAAATGGGAGCCAAAATCTCAATCGATTCGGCCACAATGATGAATAAGGGACTTGAGATAATAGAGGCTTGTTTTCTGTTTGCAATGCCGGAAAATAGAATAGATGTTATCGTCCATCCTCAATCAATAGTTCATAGTCTTGTTGCGTATAGAGACGGTTCTCTTTTAGCACAACTTGGTTCCCCGGATATGACTACTCCAATAGCGTACTCGCTGGCCTGGCCGGAAAGAATGGCTATTTCTCAGCAACTTCTAGACTTGAAGGTTACAGCTCCATTAACCTTTGAGGAGCCAGATAATGTTCGTTTCCCAGCGTTAAACCTTGCAAGGGAAAGCATCCGCTTGGCTGGAAATAGTAACTTAGTTTTAAATGCTGCCAATGAAATAGCAGTAAAAGGGTTTCTTTCTCGGCAGATAAAGTTTACGGATATAGTCCCGTTCATTAAAACTGTTTTAGATAGAGAATATGGAAAAGAGCCAATCTCAATTGATGAAGTTTTGCTTATGGATAGAGCTGTCCGGCAATCGGCAAATCATTTTTTGAAAATGAAAATGAATAACACCTGATCACTTTATGATATTTGTTGGAATTAGATAACCGATGGATTTAATAGAAATATTTAAAATTATAATTCCGTTTTTGATTATTCTAACGGTTTTGGTCTTTGTTCACGAAATGGGACACTATTGGGTTGCGCGAAAAAATGGCGTGAAAGTTGAAGTATTTGCTATTGGATTTGGGAGTGAACTATTTGGCTGGACCGATAGCCTCGGAACTCGTTGGAAGATTTGCGCTATTCCCCTTGGTGGTTATGTGAAAATGTTTGGTGATGGAGATATTAGTAGCTCAAGTATTGTCGAGGATTCAAATGAAGGTTTTGAGGATAAAGAAAACGCTTTTCACCATAAATCCTTGGGCGCGCGGGCAGCGATTGTATTAGCCGGACCGGCAGCTAATTTTTTGTTTGCTATTATTTTATTGGCGGGCCTCTATTCAATAGTAGGTCAACGATATGCGCCGCCGATAATAGATAAAATAACTAGCGGAAGCAGCGCTGATATTGCTGGTCTAGTAATTGGCGACGAAGTTTTGCAAGTAAATGAACAAAATATTAAAAGATTTGATGAGCTTCAAAGGATCGTTCGGCCCAATCCAGGGAAAGAACTTAATTTTTTAATTCGCAGAGATAATGAAATATTACTAAAGACAGTTATTCCGCAATTAGTTGAGGGTCAAGACGCATCTGGTTCCAAAATAAGTTATGGGCTTTTGGGGGTCGTAAGTGAGCAGACAACATTTATTCGACACAACCCTCTAAATTCGTTTGTTCTAGCGGTAGAAGAAACGTGGGTTATTGTTTCTCAAACGCTAATTCATGTAACCCAGATGATAAGAGGAGAGAGAACGACAGACGAACTTGGTGGCCCAATAAGAATAGCAAAATTATCGGGGGCAGTTGCCGATGCTGGACTAACTAGCTCGATTTGGTTTATGGCAGTATTGTCAATTAATCTGGGATTAATAAATCTTTTTCCGGTGCCAGTATTGGATGGTGGCCATTTATTCTTTTATTTACTTGAGTTTATTCGAGGAAAACCACTTGAAGCAAAGATGCAGGGAATAGCATCTTACGTAGGATTAGTGCTTGTTATTTCATTAATGATTTTTGTTACTTGGAATGATCTTGTACAACTTAATATTATTAATTTTATTAGATCAATAGTTAATTGAGGGATTATTGTTAGTATTGATAACTGTGGGATGATATTTGAATTGTTTAAACGTTTTATTAATCGTTTTGTTCTAGCGAGCGTTTTATTTGCCACTATATTTGTTGGTTTACTGTTGCATACCAATTCATCCTGGAGTGATACGGGAAAAATAATGAGTATTGAAGTTTTGGGTACTCAAAGAATTGACCCTGAAACAGTTATCTCCTATTCGAATTTAAAAGTAGGTGATGGAAGCGATCCAGATAAGCTAGATGCTGCGCTTAAAATATTATTTAAAACGGGATTATTTGCTGATGTTGATTTCGTTAAGATCGGCGAAAAACTGGTTATTAATGTTATTGAAAACCCTGTGATAAATCGCATTGCATTTGAGGGCAATAAGAGAATTGAATCTAAGGATCTTGAGTTAGAATTGCAACTTAAGCCCCGACTTGTGTTTACTAGAACCAAAGTACAGCAGGATGTTCAACGGCTCCTAACTCTTTATAGACTAAGTGGTCGTTTCGCAGCACAGATAGCGCCAAAGATCATAAGGTTAGAGCAGAATAGGGTAAATTTAGTTTTCGAAATAGACGAAGGACCGTTAAGCAAAATCCGCAATATATCTTTCATTGGAAATAAGAATTTTTCTGATTCGGAGTTGGCGTCTGTTATCCATACCAAAGAATATGCATTCTGGAGAATACTTACCTCGACGGATACATATGATCCAGATAGATTGAGCTATGACCGTGAGCTACTGAGACGTTTTTACCTAAATAGGGGTTACATCGATTTTACAGTTCTATCAGCTGTTGCGGAACTCACACCAGATCAAAAAGATTTCGTGGTGACGTTTTCAATCGATGAAGGTGAGCGGTATAAATTTGGAAAGATGAGCTTGATCTCCAATTTGGAGGGCTTGCAGGAAAAACAATTATCCCCCTTTTTGATAACAAAAGCGGGTGATTGGTACACAGCCAAGGCTGTGAATGAAACAATTGACTCTATCTCTGATCAGTTGGGTGTGCTTGGCTTTGCTTTTGTAAAAGTAAGGCCTATTTCAGATCGCAGACGGAAAGAACGGATAGTTAATTTAAATTATACCATATCAAAAACGAGACGGGTATTTTTGGAGCGTATAGATATTGAAGGGAATTTACGCACCTTAGATAAGGTTGTTCGAAGAGAATTTGATATTGTTGAGGGTGATGCCTTTAATATTTCAAAATTACGTCGAGCAAAACGGCGGATAAGAAATCTAGGTTTTTTTGCCAAGGCTGATGTCAAAAGAGTGATGGGGCAAAGTGAAGAATCAACAATAATAAAGGTGCAGGTTGAAGAGAAATCGACAGGAGAAATCTCATTTGGAGTGGGCTTCTCTTCCTTGGATGGCCCATTAGCGAATGTTGGCATTCGTGAAAGAAATCTTTTAGGCCGTGGACAGGATCTTAATTTTAATTTTCAAGGATCCGCCAGTAGACAGGAGTTTAAGATTGGTTTTACGGAGCCTTATTTTATGGAACGCAGACTTTCTGCAGGTTTTGATCTTTTCCAAGTCACAACAGACAGGCAGACTGATAGCTCGTTTGATGAGAGGAAGGCTGGTGGAAGTTTAAAGCTGGGTTATGTGTTAGGACGTGATTTATCACAAAGTCTTAAATACCAATTAAAAAAAACAGAGATTCGAAATGTTGATGAAACAGCATCTACCCTAATTAAAGAGCAGGAAGGCACTAATACAGTATCCCAGATTAGCCAAACTACAGTTTTTGATAAGCGTGATAATAGATATGAACCTAAAGATGGTTATGTTGTGAGCTTAACGAATGAACTAGCTGGATTGAGCGGCGATACACAACACTTAAGGACAAGAATAAAAACGGGTTATTTTGTTCCTTTATTTGAAGATAAGGTGCTTTCGTTTACAGCCGAAAGTGGGCACATAATTGGAATTAACCAAGATGTGAATATAGGCGAACGTTTTTTTCTCGGTGGCCAGACTGTACGTGGGTTTTCTAACTCAGGTATTGGACCTAGAGACGGAATAACAAACGACGCCTTGGGAGGTAATACTTATTATGCAGGGTCGATAGAGTTGAGGTTCCCATTGGGTCTCAGTGAGGAATTAGGAATAAACGGATCGTTATTCACAGATGTTGGCAGTCTATGGAGTTTGGATCGCGATTCCTCTGATATTTTGGATTCCTCAGGCGTAAGAGCTTCCGCAGGACTTGGTGTCTCATGGGCTACAGGTTTGGGTTTAATGCGAGTTGATTTTGCTAGCGCTTTGTTGAAAGAGGATTGGGATGAAACAGAATTTGTACGCTTTAGTTTTGGCACCCGCTTTTAAAATGTTAGTAAATAGGTCCCACAAATATAAAAGTTTACGGTGCTTGCTATTTATAAATTTTTTCATCCTGCTCATAATGATGACTGCAGGAAGCATAAATGCAGATACAGTAAAAAAATTTGAACCAGTCCCCTTGGCGGTTGTCGATTTTAGAGGAGTTTTAGCAAAGTCAAATGCCGCGGTATCGGTGCGAAAACAATTAGATATAGAGCGAAGTAAATATAAAGAAGAATTTGCAGATATTGAAAAAAAATTGAGAATTGCTCAGCAGAAATTAGCGAAACAAAGAGCGATTGTGACGGCCGAAGCTTTCGAAAAAAGAGCACGCGAATTGAAAGATAAAGCCAGGGAAGCTCAGAAAAGAGCGCAAGCTACTAATCAACTTTTAAAAAAATCCTTTGATCGATCGATGGATGAGATACGCAAGCATTTGCTGAAAATCATCGCGGAGGTTGCAGAAGAGGCAGGCGCTGGGGTTGTCTTATTCCGGAGCGCAATTGTTATAGCAGTAAAAAAATTAGAAATTTCACAAGAAGTACTTCAAAGACTCAATAAAAAACTACCGTCAGTGAAAGTAGTTTTTGCAAAAAATCAATAAAGAAAGGTCGAGGTATGGCCGATCCCAGGTTTTTCAGTCGTTCAGCGCCTCTAAGTATAGAGGCGGTTGTCGCGATAACGGGTGCCACGCTGATGTCAGAAGCGGAAACTTACCCTCCTATCAAAGATGTGGGGCCTATAGAGACAGCTGGTTTAGGGGACCTTACCTTCGTTGAGAATAAAAAATATGTTAATCTAATCGCCAATACTCAGGCTTCTGCATGCTTTATATCAAGTGATTTAGTCGATCGGGCTCCCCAGGACGTGATATTGCTTCTAACAGACCGTCCCAGAAGATGTTTTGCCACAATAGCAAACATACTTTACCCAAGAGAAAAGATGCTACCGACAATTCATCAAACGGCAATAATATCTGAAACAGCAGTTATTGCCGACGAGTGTCGGATAGACATAGGAGCAGTTATCGGCCCGTTTGCCAAAATAGGAAAGGGTTGCTGGATAGGCAGTAACTCAATAATTGGCGAGAACGTTGAGATAGGTCGAAATACACGGATAGGAGCTAATGTTTCAATTTCTCACACACAACTTGGGGCGGATTGCGTCATATACCCTGGAGCTCGCATTGGTCAACCAGGATTTGGCTTTGAAATAGATGCGTCCGGTCCAATTGATATGCCTCAGTTAGGATTAGTAAAAATTGGAAATAATGTTGAAATTGGCGCCAATACAACTGTTGATAGAGGTGCCGGGCCGGATACAATTATCGGTAGTGGGACTAGAATTGATAATCTGGTACAAATTGGACATAATGTCCAGCTAGGTGTTAATTGTGTGATCGTTGCACAAGTCGGCATAGCCGGAAGCACAACTATCGGTAATAATACTGTGATTGCGGGTCAATCTGGACTTGCTGGGCATTTAAATATTGGAAATAACGTCCAAATTGCAGCGCAATCCGGTGTAGTAAAAAGCTTGATTGATGGGTCGGTTGTCGGGGGGTCGCCGGCAGTTCCGATAAGGCAGTTTAGAAAACAAGTGGCCGTTATAAAGTCCATCAGTAGAAGTATTAAAAAGTAGAGTTTTGAGATCTAAAGAATCAAGCATCTTAACGGGATGAAAAAATGCAGATAGATATAAACCGTATAAAGGAATTGATACCACATAGGTATCCATTCCTATTAATAGATGGCATTCAAACCTTGACCCCGAATGAGTCAGCTACCGGAATTAAAAATGTTTCTGCTAACGAGTCGTTTTTTGAAGGACATTTCCCTGACAGGCCCGTTATGCCAGGTGTTTTAATTATAGAGTCGATGGCTCAAACAGCTGGTTGTTTAGTGGTTGCAAGCTTAGGACAGGAATCAGAGGGTAAGCTTGTTTATTTTATGACAATAGAAAATGCCCGGTTCAGGAGACCGGTAGTGCCGGGGGATAGACTGGTAATAAATGTTCAAAAACAACGGAGTAGAGGTTCTGTTTTCAAGTTCTCTGGTAAGGCACTCGTCGGTGAAATATTAGCAGCGGAAGCCACTTTTTCTGCAATGATAGTGGATAAATAATGGCACAGACCTTTGAAAATATGCAAATACACCCAAGTGCAATTATATCGAGTAAGGCAAAAATAGGTGAAAATACAAAAATCGGGCCATTTTGTGTAGTCGGATGTGATGTGACCATAGAGGATAATGTGGTATTGCATCCGCATGTTATTGTTGATGGGATTACACATATAGGTGAAGGAACAGAAATTTATCCTTTCGCCTCGATTGGATGTCCTCCTCAAGATTTAAAGTATTCAGGCGAACCGTCTAAATTAATCATCGGGAAAAAAAATGTCATAAGAGAAAATGTTACTATGAATCCGGGAACCAAAGGCGGAGGAATGATTACAACTGTTGGTGATGGTGGTTTGTTCATGGTTGGGTCTCATGTTGCCCACGATTGTACCGTAGGAAACAATGTTGTTTTAGCCAATAATGCAACGTTGGCTGGGCATGTAACGATTGGATCTTTTGTTATTTTGGGAGGTTTATCGGCGGTTCATCAATTCGTTCGAATAGGGGACCACGCAATAGTTGGGGGGATGACTGGAGTAGAATATGACGTTATCCCATATGGTTCAGTTAAAGGTGATAGAGCCAGTTTATCCGGACTGAACATTGTTGGATTGAAAAGGCGAGGCTTTTCTAGAGAAGAATTGGATGAATTAAGAACCGCTTATAAGGTTTTGTTTACTGGTGATAATACGTTTAAGGACCGGTTGCGTAAGTTAATATTAACAAAGCCGACTAGTGAGGCCGTTTTAGAAATAATAAAATTTATTGAAAATGGCTCCAACAGAGCGATATGCCAACCAAAGGATAGCTAATATTTTGGGTGAAAGTAGACTTGGTATTATAGCTGGAACCGGGTATCTGCCGCGGCAAATAGCGGAACGTTTCGATCCAACAGGGAAAACTATTTTTTTTATTGCATTAGAGGGAATTACAGACCCAAAAACCGTGTCCAATTTTCATCATAGATGGGTGAAGCTAGGGCAACTGCAAATAGCTATTGCGGCATTATTAGAGGCAAAAGTAGATAAAGTAGTTATGGCTGGGCCAGTAAAAAGGCCAGCCCTTTCCTCTTTAACACTGGATAAAAGAGCTTCAAAAATGCTTTGGCGAGGCGGAACCAAAATATTTGGTGATGATGGATTATTATCTTTGTTAATTGATGAGATTGAGAAAGACGGGCTAAAAGTTATTGGAATCGATCAAATACTCTCTGAGCTTCTAACTGAGCCAGGTCTCAATATAGGACCCTGCATAGATAACGTGGCACAACGAGATATCGATCGCGCTATAGAAATCTTAGTTAAGTTAGGCCCTGCTGATGTAGGCCAAAGCGTTGCTATTCAGGAAGGCCTAGTTCTTGCGGTAGAGGCAATAGAAGGCACTGATAATATGATCGACCGCGCAGGACAGTACAGAAGGGATGCCCTAGGGCCTATCCTGGTTAAAATAAGTAAACCTGGACAGGAAAGACGCGCTGATATGCCCACAATAGGACCAAAAACGGTTCGGTTAGCAATATCCAATGGATTTCGCGGTTTGGCATTAGAAGAGGGTGGTACACTTCTCCTGGAACGAGATGAAGTGCGAAAAATAGCTGAAGACGCTAACTTTTTTATAGTAAGCATAAAAGTACCCGGTGCCCAATGAATTTAAGTAAAACTGATCAGCATGATGGACCGTTATTCTATATCGTAGCGGGGGAGGTGTCGGGTGATATGATCGGTGCTGGAGTAATGAAATCGTTAAAAAAGCTAACATCAGGAAAAGCAAGGTTTGCGGGAGTTGGCGGAGTTCATATGTCATCTGAGGGATTGGAAAGTCTATTCCCTATCGAAGAGTTAAGTGTTTTAGGTCTTTTTGAATTAATCCCGAAAATTCCAAAACTTCTGAAACGAATTAGAGAGACAGTTCACGATATATTTTTAAAAAAACCGTGTGCAGTGATAACAATAGATTCGAAGGGATTTAATTTTCGCATAGCTAAACAAATTGCATTAAAACAGAATAAAAAAACTAATAAGATAAAGTTGATACACATAGTGGCACCCACAGTCTGGGCTTGGCGGCCGGGACGCGCAAAAAAAATAGCAAAACTATTTGATCATTTGCTGGTAACGTTCCCATTTGAGCCAGTCTATTTTATCCCTCACGGGCTAAAAACTTCCTTTGTGGGGCACCCAGCTTTGGAAGAAAAAGAAGGGAATGCGGATACATTCAAAAAATCATTTTCGATACCAAAAGATTGTTTGGTGTTGTCTCTATTACCTGGATCAAGAACTGGTGAGATCGATAGGCTTTTACCAGTATTCGAAGAAACAGTTTCCAAATTAAAACATCATTTTCCTAGATTATGTATTTTAATACCTACGGTGCTGGCATTGGAGGATCGTGTAAGAAATATTATTTCTGAATGGGCAGCAGAAAACGTGATTTTAGTCCAGAATCAAGACAAACAGGATGCCTTTGCAGCCAGCGATTTTGCAATAGCGGCCTCGGGTACAGCTACACTGGAATTAGCATTAGCAAGAGTACCTACAATTGTTGCATATAAAGTTAATTTTTTAACGGGATGGTTAGCTTATTTTCTAGTTAACCATCAATCTATAGTTCTCGCGAATCGTATTTTGGAGCAACCCTTATTTCCATTATTGGTTCAAAAAAATTGTAATTCCGACAAAATAGTAGAGGTGCTAATAAGTCAAAAAAATAGAAAAAATATCGCTAAAGAGATGGAGTTGGCAAGTTCCACGATTCGCAAACGTCTGGATATTGACGGAAATACATCATCAAATTTAGCTGCCCAAGCTATCCTCAATGAAACTAAGGATTTATGAAATATTATTAGATTATTTCGTTCTTCTAGAAGGTAAACGGACTAACATGATGATTGGGATGATTGCAAAAGCTATCCAGTAATAAAGGTGAAATGCATTAATATAGCCTATCATACTAGATTGACGGTTAATTTCTGAAGATAATTTAACTAAGTCACTCGTAGAGTCAGGACTGTTTGCGCCCTTAAGTGTAATAATAGAGTTACTATCTCCAAATATCGAAACAAAGTGGCTAAGGTCCTCATAATTAATAGCTGTGGATCGTATAATTAATGCGATTGTTATAGAGATGGAAATGGAACTACCAATATTTCTAATTAGGTGCCAAAAGGCGTTGCCCTCGTTTAGATATTTATTTTCAAGAGTGGAAAAAGTAATTAGGGTGAGCGGAACCCATACAAAACCAACCCCAAACCCAGCCAAAGTATTGGTCCATGCCAGGTCGAAAGCGGACAGGTTGATATCAAAGTTAGCCATATACATACCTGCTATTCCTTGAAGCAAAAAGCCTAACGAGAGAATGAAGCGTGGGTCTACTTTTTTATTAATGAATACTAGTAGAGTAGATCCACATAGCGTTCCTAATCCTCTCAGGGCCAGAAAGAGACCAGTAATGTCCTCAGGATAACCCTGAAGTTTTTGCATCATGGGTGGATAAATTATAAGTGGTGTCCACAAAATTGTTCCAAATAAGAACATAATAAGCAGACCTAAAAGATAATTTTTGTTAAGAAAAAGATTGAAGTTAATAAAAGGATTATTCGTAGTAAAAATATGAACCAAAAAGATATACAAAGCAGCAATGGTTATAATCAATTCTATTATAATCTCATAAGAGGAGAACCAATCAAGGCGTTGCCCTCTATCAAGCATAAGCTGGAGTGCTCCTATTCCTATGCAAAGGGAAATTAAGCCAGTCCAGTCAAGTTTTAATGATCCTGACTTTGACTTGTCATCGATAATCGAGATAATCGCTAATAGCACTATAATCCCGAAAGGTACTAGCAAAAAGAATACCCACCGCCATCCTAATTCTTCGGATAAAAAACCACCTACAGTTGGTCCTATGATTGGACCAAATACAACACCCATTCCATAAATAGCTGAAACCGTTCCATGTTCGGATTTATCGAAGGTATCTAAAACCATTGCCATCGAGATTGGTACAAGAGGAGCTCCAAATCCACCCTGTAAAATTCTGAATACAATTAATTGTTCTAGACTTTGAGATGCACCGCAGAGAGTAGACGAGACTATAAAACCAGAGACGCAACATATTAATAAGTTTCGGCGGCTGAAACGAGATGCTAACCACCCCGATGCGGGTGTAACGACCGCCGTCGCTACAATGTTGAAAGTAATTATTAGAGCTATTTGATCTTGAGTTGCAGCAAAAGTTCCCTGAATTTTTGGAAGTGCTACATTGGCAATCATGACTGTCATGGTGTAGAGCATTGTTGTGAATGTTAGCGTGGCCAGCATTAGGTAACGTTTTATTGCTGATATAGAACGTATTTGAGTGCTGGTTAATTCAGCTGCCAATTAATTTACTCTTCAATGACTGGTTGAAATATTTACACTTTTAGAAAACATAAAGTTACTATCTTATTTCGTTTTAATATTGTGTTCAGAATCTTTGCTTTATGAAGTTGCTTTATCCTCTTGTTACTGAAACTTGGACCTTCTTTGTTCAATGTTAGCTTTTACCTCTATCAGCACAGTTTTTCCTTTTTTATTTTGCACTTGTGCTTCTTTCAAGGCAGAGCCAATATCATCAGGTTTAGATACTTTTATTCCGATAGCACCCATCCCTTCAGCAATTTTTGCGTAATCACCTTGCATGGTTGATACACCATATGTATTTCGAGCTTCTTCGCCAATTGTACCTTGAAGTGGGCCGGAATAGGTTGCCATAGCACTATTATTGAGAAGGACAGTTGTTATTGCTGCCCCGGAGCGGGCAGCAGTCTCTAAATCGGTTCCGGACATACCAAAAGCTCCATCACCCATTAAATTTAGACAAAACTTTTCTGGTTGAGCCATTTTAGCACCGATCATTAGAGGTATTCCAAAACCTAAATGAGTTGTTTTTCCCCATCCAATATAACTGTGGGGGAGAGTTGCAGAAAAAAATGGTACTATTGTATCTCGCGGTGCCCCAGCATCATGGGTCACAATACTATTTTCAAGATCTAAGTTCTTATTTATTTCCTGAATAACACGATAATAACTGATGGGCTCTTCATCAGAATTAAGTGAGTCATGCCACTCAGCTAACCAACTTTCTTTTATCACTTTTATTTTTGATGCTGTTTCTTTTAAATCTCCAAACCCGTTATTTTGAGTCTTCTTTTTAATTATCCTAATAAGATTTTCAATTGTAAGTTTTGTATCGCCAACCAAATTAATCTGTATAGGCTCATCCTTATTAATATCGTCGGGATTATTGGTATTTTGAATCAATATTTTACCTTTGGGTATTGCTTGGGCATAAGGTGATCGGGTTAAACTTGATCCCAAAGCAAGTATCACGTCGCTATATTTGAGCCATTCGTGTGCCATTTGGGTCGTTGTGCCACAACCAGAGCCTAATGAAAGCGGATCTCTTTCGTCAAATCCTGATTTGCCGGGCATAGTGCAAAAAACTGGTATAGAAGTAAGTTGACTTAATTCTTTCAATGCATCACTGGATCCAGAAAATAATACACCAGCCCCGGCCCAGATCATAGGAGTTTTGGAGGCTAGCAAAGCATCGGCAGTAGCTTCTATTTCCAAGGAATCGGGCATCTGTTTAGTTAGCCGGGGAGAAGTATAATTTTGAGCTTTCTCTGAAATAGTTTGATTGCAAACGTCTGATATTAGTTCGATGACCACAGGGCCTGGAGCTCCATTTCGAAGCGCATGGAAAGCTCTTCTCATTACGTCTCCAACTTGGTTTGGGTCATATATAGCTTCTATATGTTTTACCCATCCTTGGTACCTTTGCACGGCATTAAAATTAGGTTTTATAGATAATTGGTTAAGCGAATTCCCTCCAAGAAAAACTAAAATAGGTATGTTATCTGCAAAGGCCTGGGCTATCCCACCTAATGAATTTTCCGCTCCGGCTTGTGATTGAACTGCAACAACGCCAAAGCCTTGTCGATTCATAACTCGGCTAAAACCATCAGCAGCCATTACGGCTCCGCGCTCATGACGAAATGCTATCGGTCGTATCCCTTCTTTCGCCACAGCAGATATAAGTGGATTGCTGGGGAAACATGAAATCCATTGCACGCCTTCTGCTTTTAGGATTTTAGCAATATATTCAACGCCATTCATATTGAACTCCGATTTTAACAAGTATACGGCTCCATCGTCGAGGCCGTAATAGCATTAGATAGCGAGAACACTGAGTGATTTTTCATAATCCAACGACCGAACATTCTTTGCTATCAGCGGGCGAGAAAGCCCCCATCTATAACTAATTCTGTTCCTGTTACGAATTTAGCTTTGTCACTGGCAAGATACAGCACTCCCTCTGCGATGTCACATGGTGTTCCAAGTTTACCCAAAGGAACATTAGCCTCAATATAATCTCTGAATTCAGGTCCACGTCGTTGGATTGCACCTGCAACCATTGGAGTATCTATGAATCCGGGGTGAATTGAATTAACACGAACAAGAGGTGTTTTTTTTGCGCACTCCAAGGCCGCAGCTTTACTAAGTAAACGGACACCGCCCTTTGAAGCACAGTAGTTCGTTGCCGTTGCTAGTCCGGAAAAGCCAAGTATTGAGGATATATTAATTATCGAGCCACCATTAGATTTTCGCATTGATCGAATTCCATGTTTGCAGCCCAGAAATACACCATCTAAATTAACCGAAAGACAACGTCTCCATATTTCCATATCCATTTCCTCTATTTCTACAGCGCTACTACCTACGCCGGCTCCATTGAGAAGAATGTCTAATTGACCATAGTCATCTAATATTTCCGAACAAATATCTTCCCATTCGCTTTCTACTGTTGTGTCGTGGGGACGAAATTTACAGCTGCCTCCATCTTGTTTAATCGATTCAGCAACTTTCTCGCCCTCTACGATTTGTATGTCTGAGAGTATTACATGAGCTCCTTCTCGGGCCATAAGTTCGCCAGTTGACTTACCTAAGCCGGACGCCCCGCCTGTAATTAGGGCAACTTTACCATCTAGCCTTCCCATTTTTATCTCCATGATCATAAGTTATGGGTCGATGTTTGGATGATTTAATAAACTATTCTAGTGTGCCTCTACATCTTCCATAAATAATTTACTTGTCATCCCAGCAACAAGCATTGGCACTGTCAAGTGGGCCGGCGTCGCTGTCTACGCCGTTAATAATGTTTTTGAGTTCATCGGCCCAACTTACAGTTTTTAGAGTGGTAGATAAAATAGAAGTCATTCTAGGACACACGAATTTTAGGAAGTATCACATAATCCCAGGGGCTCGGAAACGTTCCGCACGGTACTTCTATCACCACTGGCCCATTGTTTTTTAAACCGGTTTTTATTGCTTCTCGAAGCTTATCCGGATTTTGAGCCTGTATGCCTGTTGCACCAAAGGTCTCAGCTAACCTAACAAAATTTGGATTTACCAAGTCAGTCGCAATTGTTCTCCCATTAAAATTTTCTTGCTGCATTCTTTTTACGTTACCAAAGGCATTATCATTAAAAATAATTGAAATGAGCGGTATTTTATGCTGAACGGCAGTGGCAATCTCCTGGACGTTATACATGAATCCCCCATCACCGGAGATCGAAATGACAGGAACGTTTGGTTTAACCATTTGTGCTCCGAGACCTGTTGCCAAGCCCCAGCCGAGAGTACCTTGGTAGCCCGTTGAAAGAAATGTACGTGGTTTGTAAACAGGAAAAGTAAATCTTGAAACGAACCCTATTTGGGTTAGCTCGTCGATAAATATTCCGTCTTCCGGCAGTTCCTCGCGTATGACATTGAGGTAGGCAAGTTGTGGTCCAAATTTATTTTGGTATTCTTTCGCTAGCCGAGCTTTTGTTATTTTAATTTGATTTATTCGGCAATCCCGCTTTTTGTTTATAGGTTCAATTTTATCACAGATAATAGGGAGGGTATCTTGCGCATAGGCATGGATTTCCAAATCCGCCCCACCATTTCGGCCCAATTCGGTTTGATCGATATCGATATGAATAATTTTTAAGTCATTATCGATACCCCAACCCATTCTTTGGGGTTGTAATCTTGTTCCAATCGCTATCACCACAGCTGTATCGCGCCACAACGCATGGCCCTCTGGCATTGCGCACGCTAAATCGTGCCGTGAGTCCAAAATTCCCTTGCCATTCCGGAATGCAACAACGGGTGCACTCAATAATTCAGCCAGTCTTTTTATATCCCTTTGGCATTCTATTGCGCCACTTCCAACAACGACCATTGGGTTAGTGGCTTCGGCTAGCCAAAGTGCTGCTTGTTTTAAACTATCTTCATCTACTTCCATTTCGATTTTTTGTGAGATGTAAGTATCTAATCCAACAGATTTCTGTGCCCATATATTTTGCGGGACCTCTATCCCAACGGGTCTAGGTCTCCCTGATGTTAATTCTTTGAAAGCATTCTTTGTTATTTTGGATGTGGATTCTGGTTGGGAAATTCTTTCGGCCCATTTTGTTAGCCCTTTTGTGATGCCCAGCTGATCAGGTATCTCATGGAGCAACCCATGTCCTTTTCCAATAGCGTGAGAAGGAATTTGACCTGCCAAGGATAGAACGGGAGCGTTTACTGCAAAACCAGTAGATAATGCTGCTGTAGTGTTTAAAATACCAGGCCCAGGAACTACGCAAAAGGCCTGTGGTGTGCCTGTGGCCATTGCAGCTCCTAATGCCATGTAGGCCGCGCCTTGTTCATGACGCGTGTGAATTGCTTTTAATTCACTATCGCGGTCATATAATGCATCAAAGAAGTCATCATTTTGTACTCCGGGTAAACAGAAAAGATAGCGAACTTCATGCTCAACCAAGCCATCAATTACGATGTCAGCTGTACTACGTTTTTTCATGTCTTTCCCCGACTTTTTTAGATTGATAAGAGGGCGCGATTATTGTTTTTTGCCGCTACCTGCGAGTTTTATAGTTGACCCTCTTTCATAATGTCGAATTACCTCGTTTACATCTTCGTTCCCGCCGCGTTCGTTCACCGCAGAATGATATACTTCGCGGGCTGTATTTATCACCGGTAGCGTAACGCCGGTTGCTATTCCAAGCTCGGCCGCCTGCCGGATGTCTTTATGCATTAGACCTAGCGTGAAACCCTGTACAGGTTCATCATTCGGGAGCACAAAGCGCGGTAAGGTAATATCGGTTGCATAGTTTCTTCCCGAACTTTTACTTAGAATTTCTGCACATAAATCGGGATCAATACCATTTTTTACAGCTAATGAAAGAGCTTCGAATGTTGCTAATCGATTTGTTGCATTAAGCATATTATTTGCCAATTTCATCACTTGGGCTGTTCCTACATTACCTGTTCGAAATATATTAGGACTAACAGATTCCAACGCTGGTATTGCAAGCCCAACGGCATTATCGGAACCTCCGACCATAATAGCTAATGTTCCTGCGGTCGCGCCTGCAGGGCCGCCGGAAACTGGGGCATCAATTAGCGTAATATTATTGGGCAGTTCCTCCGCGATTTTTCTAGTGATAACAGGGTCACCTGTTGTCATGTCACAAATGACACCGCTTTTCATAGATGAAGTTAAACCATTTTTTCCTAAAATTACCTCTTTAACCTCATTTGAAGTAGGTAAGCATAGGAAAACTACATCTGCCGAATTTCCTACCTCTGCAATAGAGGTAGCTGCAACGGCGCCCAATTTGGAAAATTCTGATCGAAGAGATTCTGATAAATCAAAGACGACAATATTGTGTTTTAGAATCATCCTTTTTGCTATAGCCCCGCCCATATTTCCAAGGCCAATATATCCAAACCGCATCTTATTACTCCTGCTACTATTAAAAAATTCTCAACTAGTATTGTTTATGATCTAGAAAATGACCAGAATGATAGATTGCTTTTACAATCATGCAGCTGATGGTTATGACTTCATACAGCCCATTGATAAATTTGAGATAAACGTGGTACTTAGGAATTTTATTTAAAACGCATACAAATTACTGTGCCTTGATAAGCAGCAGTTCTTACAAAGGAAACTTAATGAACGAAGATATTGCTCGTGAACGAATTGAAACTGCGCTGCGAGATTACAAACAAGAATTTGGATCTTTCTTTATCGCTAAGATGCTTGGTTTAGGCATTTCATATTCAGAAGAAAGTTGCAATATTCAAATACCAGTTGATGACTTTCTATTTAATCCTCAAGGAACCTATCATGGTGGTATGCTTGCCACTGTGATGGATATCTCAATGGGACACCTAATAAAAAAAGTAACTGGAAAAGCGGGAATAACTCTAGAAATGAAGAACCAATTCTTAAGACCGCTGATAGAGGGGCCAGGTTTTTGTGAGGGTAGATTTATTCGCCGGGGCCGTTCGGTGAGTTTTTTGGAATCGCGTATATGGGACGTGAATGAAAAACTAGTATCGCATGGGACATCCACCTGGAAAATGGGAATATAATTATAACAATCTGGTTCTTGTTTAAGTGCAGTTTGCGGTGGAGTGTCCAGGCTGCTAATTGAATATCAAAACGCCATTAATTTCAGCGGAAGAGCTAAAATTCATGTTGCCAAAATATTTGAATTTTTATAGTTATTTTCGATACGCGAAAGCTTGATTTAATGCATCTAGAAGGGCCGCTCTCCTTTTACGGTGACTCTGTAGCCCGATCGTACTTGCGGATAGTAATCCCATAAGGCTAGATGTTGGACACAGCGATTGTCCCAAAATGCGATGCTGTGTGGTTGCCACTTGAATCTAACTTGATAATCGGGTTTGGCGCAATGATCGTAAAGAAATCTTAAAACCCCATCGCTTTCCTCTCGCGGGAGCTCATTAATATGCGTTGTGAATGTTTTATTGACATAGAGCGATTTTTTCCCCGTAACGGGATGCGTTCGAACAACGGGATGAACGGACAGGGGATACACCACACCGGTATCGTCATTATTATAGCGCCCTCTATATATCTGTTCTCCGGAATGTGTTGCGCTTAGTCCTTCGAGGTAAACTTTCATTCTGTCACTAAGTGCGTCGTATGCAGCATACATGCTAGCAAAAAGAGTGTCTCCTCCACTTTCGGGTACTTCCCAAAGATGCAAAATACTGCCCATAGGGGGTTCTTCATCACAGGATACATCTGAATGCCAGTTTTCTCCAGCTATATGCTTGGAGTCTTTATCTGCATGAACTATTAATATTTCGGGATGTCCTGGCGGGGGTGGAGAGCCGGGATGAATGTGTAAGTCGCCAAACAGACGTCCAAAATCCTTATGTTGATTGACATCTACTGGCTGATCTCTAAAGAAAATAACCGAGTGCTCCATGAGTGCGTCGTGAACCTCTTGGAACTGTTGATTTCCCAATGGCTCGGTGAGTTTAAGGCCAGTTACTTCCGCGCCAATCCTTGGAGTTAGTGGGGTGACCTTTATGGTTTCATATCCCATCGTGCATTCCTTTGAGATTTGTGTTTATTTATCAACTGGTATTAATAGACAATTAAGAATTTCATCACATCATAGAAAACGCATTTTAAGCGTAAAATTATGGTAATAGCGACGGGTTAGTTATATCAAGTCAGTGTATTTGATTTCACATATAAGATGCTATCAAAATACAAAATCATGCAACACTCTAAATGAACTTTTGGGAGAAAGCGACATGACATTAAATCATAAAACGAACATGCTTGCCGGTGTGCGTGTATTAGATATGACCCAGTTTGAGGCGGGGCCATCTTGCACGGAAACATTAGCCTGGTTGGGAGCAGAAGTAGTAAAGCTTGAAAACCCTAAAGGTGGTGATGCTGGACGATATGCAACATCTGAAAAAGATGGAATTGATTCATTTTACTTCATGCAATTCAATTCGGGGAAGAAAAGTATAACCTGTAATTTGAAAAGTCCAGAGGGCGTGGCACTTGTTAAAAAGCTAGTTCGTGAAGCTAATGTTTTCATTGAAAATTTTGCGCCGGGCGTCGTTAAAAGAATGGGTTTGGACTTTGAATCTATAAAAAAGGAAAATCCAAATATTATTTATGCCTCAGTTAAGGGATTTGCTGAGGGCAGCCCTTACGAAAATTTTTTATCATTCGATATGATAGGACAATCCGCTGGAGGGGTTCTAAGTATAACAGGTGAGCCTGATGGGCAGCCGTGTAAACCGGGGGTGACATTAGCCGATACTGGGACAGGAATGTTAATGTCAATTACTATTCTCGGTGCACTCTATCGACAGCAAGCCACTGGCCAAGGAGAGCACTTGCAATTAGCGATGCAAGATGCGATGACACAATACACTCGGCTAGCCTATGCATATCGCGATCTCAACGGTAAAGCTGCTCCAAGAGCTGGGGCTAAGCTGTTTACCACGGGAAATGCTCCCACAGGTATTTTTCCGTGTAAACCTGGTGGCAAAAACGATTACGTTTATATTTATACAACCCGAGCAGGTAATCATCATTGGGAGAGGTTATGTAAATTATTAGACCGAGAAGAATTAATTGATGATCCAAGGTTTTCAGGACCAAAGGAACGCGCAAAAAATGAAGCTGTAATTGATAATATTTTGGCTGAATTTACAAAAAAACATACGAAACGTGAGGCTATGAAACTCATTGGAGAATGTGGTGTCCCATGTGGCGCTGTTCTTGATGTGGCTGAGCTTTATGACGATGAAGACCTTAACGCGCGAGGCATTTTCCAAAGCATGGACCATCCCGAGCGAGGCAGTTATAAAATGCCGACGTGGCCAGTAAAGGTAAATGGTGGGCATTTGTCTTTACCGGCATCTCCACTTCTCGGAGAACACGTCGACTCTGTGCTTTCGGAATGGATTGGGATGAGTCCAGAAGAAATAGGAAAACTGAGAGAAGATGGAGCTGTTTAACATCAAACAATATCTTTTTCGCAAACTATTCGAGAATAGGTGACAAACAAATCAAATTATTAAGAAATAGTAATTGTAGTTAATATGGAGATATCTAAGTGGCTGAATTAACTGGTTCTGAAATATTGGCAAAGGCTTTGCGTAATGAGGGCGTTAATGACTTATTTTTTATTATGGGAGGACCAATGCTCCTCGCTGAAGAGTCGTGTATAAAAGAGGGTATTAGACCGATTGATGTGCGCCATGAACAAGCGGCAGCTTTTATGGGGCAAGCTTATAGTCGATTGTTAAACAAACCAAGTGTATGTATGGCAGCAAGTGGACCGGGCGTTACTAATCTCATCACAGGTATAGCAAATGCTTATATCGACTGTGTGCCTGTAGTTGCAGTTGGCGGATCAAGTCCTTTCAAAGCTTATGGCAGACAAGTGTTTCAGGAGATAGATCAATTAGGAATGATGAAGCCTTGTACAAAGTGGGCTGAACGCGTCTATTCTTTAGCGCGGATACCCGAAATGGTAAATGTTGCTTTTCAAAAAGCAATGGCTGGAAAGCCGGGGCCAGTATATTTGGATTTTCCAGGGGATATTTTATATGAAAAAATTGATGAATCAGAGATTGATTGGTCGATCTCAGGAAGATCTATTCCTAGAGCTCGGCCGCATGCTGCTCCAGAATTAATATCTGATACGGTTGAAGCTCTCTCAAAAGCAAAAAAACCGGTAATTATTACCGGAGGAGGAATACTTTGGTCCGATGCTGCCGATGAACTAAGGGAATTTGTAGATAAGGCGGAAATTCCATTTTATACTACACCTCAGGGACGCGGTGTTATCCCGGAAGACCATCCTCTTTCATATATGACAGTTAGATCGGCAGCTTTCCGAGAAGCGGATCTAATTATGATCATAGGTACGCGGATGAATTATATTATTGGGCATGCAGCACCTCCTCGTTTTAATAAGGACGCCACCATAATTAGAATTGATATTGATGAAGATGAAATCAGTACAAGTCCAAGAAAGATAGATATTGGTATCGTTGGTGATGCAAAAGCTGTTTTACATCAAATTAACTCTCGATTGGATGATGCTGTAAGTAAAGATAGTTTTTCGGAATGGAGAAATAGACTTAGTGAGGAAGAAGCAAACAAGAGATCACGCCCAGGAGGGAACAGCGTATCAGATGCTGTCCCTATACATCCGCTGAGGCTATGCGAGGAAGTGAAAAACTTTATGGATAGGGATGCTATTTTAGTAGTCGATGGACAGGAAATTTTAAATTATGGACGGCAGTCAATGCCCACCTTTGAGCCAGGACACCGTTTAAATTCTGGCCCATTTGGTACAATGGGCGTTGGTTTGCCGTTTGGGTTAGGAGCAAAAATTGCAAAACCAGATTGTCAGGTTATTGTCGTCCATGGAGATGGGTCTTTTGGTCTAAATGCTATGGAATTGGATACAGCTGTGCGCCATGGCATAAATGTGTTAGTAGTGATTAGTTTAAATGGGGGATGGACTGCGGACCCTGATGGAACAAAACCAGGCAGAGACCTGGGCTATACCCGATACGATAAAATGGCAGAGGCACTAGGATGCTACGCTGAGTACGTTGAGCAGCCCGACGAAATTAAAGGGGCACTGGAAAGAGCTCAAGAGCAGGTCAACAAGGGTAGAGTTGCCGTCGTTAATATAAAAACAGATCATACCGCGAGAGCGGGAACACAGGCTTTTGCTCAATATTCTACCTAGAGAGCAACGGTTTCTGCAAAATAAGTTGAATAAAAAGTGTTATTGTAGAACATCGTAATGGATTAATTTACTTTTGATTGGGGTTGCCCCGCTGACAACCTATCGTTATAAGGCTGAAATCAGTCATAGTTGTATAGGTGAACTCATTAAATGGCAAAACAACGTACTTTTTCTATTATTAAACCAGACGCTACAATCGCCAATAATACAGGTGGTATTAATAAGCTAATTGAGGAATCGGGTTTACGGATTATCGCCCAAAGACGAATACACATGACACGTGTTCAAGCGGAAAGATTTTATGCGGTTCATGCGGAACGGCCATTCTTTGGAGAACTTGTTGATTTTATGATCTCTGCGCCTGTTATAGTTCAAGTGCTTGAAGGTGAAGATGCAATAAGCAAATACAGAGAAGTTATGGGAGCGACAAACCCAGCAGAAGCAGCTGATGGGACTATCAGAAAACTCTATGCTAAAAGCGTGGGGGAAAATTCGGTTCATGGGTCGGACGGTGTTGAAACAGCTGCTGAGGAAATACCGCAATTTTTCAGTGAGTCAGAAATAGTTGGCTAAAAAACTTTGAATAGTTTTGTGTCTAGTCCACAGGACGCTGCTAGTCCTAAGCTTAATGAAACGGTTAACGTTAAGAGACACGAAACCGATTAACATTATAATAATAGTTACTGTTTAAACAACCAGCCAAGCTAGCAGGAGTAGTGTGATAACAATTGCAATTATGGATACCTTAAACATCGTCAATACGTTAAGATAAGTATCTTTATGAAATTTATAATCTGGGTTGTTTTGTGTTTCGTTAGTATCCATCTCTTAATTCCCTGATAATGAACCAACAGTCTAATAAAATAATTATTGTCAAATTACCACTTATAATTAGCAGATATTAATATAAATTTATAAGCTTTTCTTCTTCGTTTGGAATATTTGTTGCTCCAGTGTTAGTTGGTTTTCCCTGTATCTGTTTTGCAATTAACTCCAGCGCGAGAGGATAGATATGATTTTCCTGTTGCAGGATGCGTGCGGCTAGACTATCCGGGTTGTCCGTTTTTAAAACAGGCACAGCCGCTTGCGCTACTATAGGGCCAGCATCTAATTCAGATATTACAAAGTGAACAGTACACCCCGCAATGCGAACTCCGGCGTCAATTGCCTGTTTCTGGACATTTCTTCCTTTGAAACTTGGAAGTAAACTTGGATGGATATTGATAATTTTCATTGGCCAATTATTTACAAATTGTTCCGAAAAAATTCGCATGAAGCCAGCTAAACATACAAGATCGCAATCTGCTTTTCTGAGCTCTTTACTAACAGCAGTATCAAAATCTTCACGTTGATCAAATAATTTGTGATCGATTACTTTTATTGGAATGTCTGCCGATATTGCTCGTTTTAATCCATAAGCAGAGGGGTTATTTGAAATTACTATTGCTATTTCTGCTGGAAAGTCATCTTTTTGGGACGCATCGATTATTGCTTGCAAATTAGTACCATTGCCAGATATCAGAACGCCTACTTTTATTTTATTATTCAAATTTCACCAATTATCCATATTTTCAAGTATTACGGGTTGCGCACCAGGTGCACGCGCTTTCAAGTGACCTATTTGGAAAACACTCTCCCCATTGTCCTGTAATTTTTTGGTGATCGTTGTAGCATGATCAGGTTTTACTATTACAATCATACCAATCCCACAATTAAAGGTGCGAGCTAATTCCATACTCTCGATCCTGCCGGTTTTGATTAACCAGCGATATACCGGTGGCATTTCCCAGCTTTTGGCATCTATTTGAGCTGACAAGTTAGAGTTAAAAGTCCTTGGAGGATTTTCAATAAGGCCGCCACCGGTTATATGAGCTAACCCCGTGATACCTCCTAATTTAAGGGCCTCTAGACAAGACCTGACATATATTTTTGTAGGGGTTAGAAGTGCATCGCCCCAGCTCAATTTAGGATTGAATTGACAGGTGTCGCTGTAGTTAATTTGTAATTCTTTAATAAGCTTTCTTATCAAAGAAAAGCCATTTGAATGAAGTCCACTTGAGCCTAGTCCGAGTAAGATATCACCAGCGGCTGCTTCATTACCGTTCAAAACATTTTCACGTTCTACAGCACCAACCGAAAAACCTGCTAAATCATAGTCTGCGTCATTATACATATCCGGCATCTCTGCCGTTTCACCACCAATAAGTGAGCACCCTGCTAATTTACATCCTTTTGCTATTCCTTTTATTACTTCCTTGGCCACTTCAATTTTTAAGTTTCCAGTTGCGTAATAATCAAGAAAAAATAACGGTTCAGCGCCTTGAACAACTAAGTCATTCACACACATCGCAACTAGGTCTATACCAACGGAGTGATGTCTTTCGGCTTCTATAGCCACGCGCAGCTTAGTTCCCACACCATCTGTTGCTGCAACAAGGAGTGGGTCTTTAAACCCAGTCGCTTTAACATCAAAAATTCCGCCAAAGCCGCCAATCGTTCCATTCGATCCATTTCTTCTGGTCGATTTTATGAAAGGTTTTATTTCATCAACTAATTGGTCGCCATAATCAATATTTACGCCGGAACCGCGGTATGTTAGCGAGTTATTTTTAGTCCGCTCTGTGATAGTTCTCTCCGCTGGGATGAAGTATGAAATAGAATGTGTTAGTTTGTATTGGTAGGGGATACCAGAATTAACCTATAACTTGCAATATGCAGGTTTTTACGAGAAGAGACCAGATTAAATAATTCAATCGTTGCGTTGGGGTCTGTATGACTAAGAAGTTGGGTTTAATTTTCATCGGTATATTGACTATTAGCTGTTTCATCGGAACGAGCGCCTCGCACTCGATAACATCAAAGAAGGTATTTGTCATAGAGAATGTTGCAGTTGATGAAACATCTAGTACAGCCTTAAAAGCGCGAGAGAAAGCTTTAGAGATAGGGCAAAAAAGGGCATGGAAAAAACTACTTGAGCGGATCACATTTCCGAAAACAGTTAAAAAGGCTGCTGATATTTCCTATTCTGAGTTGCGATCTCTAATACGTGGATACGAAGTGATAAGAGAGCGGACTTCGACGGTTCGATATTTAGCAGATTTGAACGTGACATTTAGTGCTAACGAGGTAAGACAGTTTTTTTTGAATAATAATATAGACTATGCAGAAACTCCAAGCGCACCAGTGTTAGTGATACCACTATTGATACGACAAGGTGCGGCATCGCTCTGGGAAAACCCTAATCCGTGGAGAGACGCGTGGCAAAACCTTCCAAAACAGAGGGGCTTAGTAGATATTCTCGTGCCAGCAGGAAATCTGGCTGATATTAGAGATATAGCGGCTATTCANGCCCTTAGGGGAGATCAAAAAAAATTAAAAAAAATAGCGAANAGGTATCATNCTAAGACGATTGTAGTNGCCAAGGCTTTTAAACGNTTTGGTATTAAGGATAATCTNCCAATTTTGGAGATTATAATTACTAAAATACGATCAGATCAGGTNGAAGAAACTATAATAGATACGATAAAAGGGGAAATTGGTGACGACTTNTTAGATTTGTTGGGGGTTGGTGTAACACGAGTAGTTAATTCGATCGTNAATTCTTGGAAGAAGGAAAATGCGGTNACNACAGGCTTATTACTTCGTGTTCCTGTATTTGTTCCTATTAACAGCTTAAATGATTGGCTAGTAATAAAATCTCAACTTGATGAAATTGGAATTTTAAAACGAATTAATCTACGCAGACTATCAAGACGCGAAGCCGTCATCGACCTCTGGGTGACTGGAAATACAAATCTCCTAGAAAATGCGTTGAGGGCACAAAATCTATCGCTATTGAGGCATTCCAGAGGTTTCGTTTTAAGTCATAATAAAAATACAATCCTAGAAAAACATAACTAACGCTGAGAAGCTAATTAAGGAAAGAGAATGTTAGAAAAAAAACATACAATTTTTTGGATTGTTATAACGTCTTTTCTATTCTTTGCTATTTATACCCTTAGTTCCGTTTTAACGCCATTTGTTGCCGGTATGATACTTGCGTATCTTCTTGATCCGTTAGTGGATCGTGTTGAGAAAATTGGCATGAAGAGATCACTTTCAACATTTTTTGTGCTTACCATATTTTTTGTGTGTTCAGCTGGAAGTTCGTTGTTGCTTTTGCCGGTGATTCTGAGCCAATTGAGTAATTTAACATCATTTCTACCAACTCTGATAAGTAATTTAGAGCCATTCATAAGCCAAGCTCGAAGTCTTGTTGATAATGCGATTAAAGCAGATAACAGTAATCAACTTCCGCTGCCTGTAGCCGATATTCTTAATTGGGTAGGAGGATTCTTAACCGAATTTATTAGTAGTAGTCTGGCTTTTGCTAATCTTTTATCACTAATAATAATAACACCAATTGTTGCATTTTATCTCTTAAGAGATTGGGATTTGATTATAGATAAAGTGAAAAGCTGGCTGCCAATTACACAACACATGACGATAGTAGCGCAAGTTGTTAAGATAGATAGAAGTTTATCTGCTTTGGTGAGAGGTCAAGGGGCAGTCTGCCTTATTCTAGCATTATATTATTCAGTTAGCTTAACCGTTGTGGGGCTCCAATTTGGTATCCTAATCGGCATTTTTGCTGGAATAGTATCTTTCATTCCGTTTGTTGGCGCAATTCTCGGAGCGATTTTAAGTATTGGTTTTTCAATTATTCAATTTGAGACATATACTCCCATTCTGCTTGTGGCCGGTATCTTTCTAATAGGGCAAGTCGTAGAGGGAAATTTTTTGACCCCAAAATTAATTGGTGAAGCTGTAGGATTGCATCCTGTTTGGGTGATTTTTGCACTTTTAACAGGAGCAACCCTATTTGGTTTCTTGGGTGTTTTACTGGCACTTCCAATCGCTGTGGTAGTAGCAGTATTAATTAGATTTAGTTTGAGCAGTTACTTAGAGAGTGAGATTTACAGCGGTGAGACAGATGTCGATAAAAGGGATTAACGGAAGCCACTTGAAGAAACCTGACGACAAGCAAATTAAAGAATAGTTATAAAATAATGTCGCAATTTACCTTTAATCTAGAAAATAAACCCGCACTGGGCAGGAATGACTTTATTGTTTCTGAGTCGAACTTGGACGCTATAAGATGGATAGATAATTGGCCAAATTGGGCACATAATTCTGGCGGGCTAAATGTAGTTGGGCCAAAATCGTCGGGGAAAACCCATTTAGGGTCTGTTTGGTGTTCTTTATCCAAGGCCGAGTGGGTCAATGCACCAATCACTGATGGTATGCGCGTACCTGATATATTGAAAAATGGACAACATATCGTATTAGATAACTTCAATCATACATGGCCAGGCGTTCCATTACTGCACCTTTATAACTTGGTAAGAGAGCGCAAAGGCTTTATATTAATAATCTCTAATATTCCTGTTGCACAACTGGGTATCACGCCCGATGATTTAGCATCTCGGCTTTCAACAATACCTGTCGTTGCAATTAAAGCACCAGATGATTTTTTGCTAAAAGAGGTTATGCTTAAACAATTTAAAGACAGACAGATTGCAGTGGAAAATGAGGTTGTTGATTACCTCGTTGTAAGGATGGAACGCTCTTTTGAGGAAGCATTACGTTTAGTGAACCTTCTAGATAAAGAAGCTCTAGCAGAGAAGAATAGGATAACAATACCATTGGCGAGCCGAGTGCTGCAAAAAAGCAAAAGGAGATAAAAATGGATCTTGGATTGAAAGGACGAAAAGCGCTAGTGTGTGCTGCTAGCAAGGGATTAGGAAAAGCTTGCGCGGAGTCCCTGGCCGAAGCGGGAGTAGAGGTGACTATCTGTTCTAGGACGAGGGCAGATATAGAGGAAACGGCAAAAGTTATCAGTAATAAATTTCAGGTAAATGTAAAAAGTGTTGCTTGTGACATTACTACAGAGGAAGGTCGAACGTCCGCTCTAAAAGTCAGCGGAGATATTGACATACTCGTCAATAATGCAGGAGGACCGCCTCCTGGTAACTTCCGGGATTGGAATAGGGAAGACTGGATTAACGCTGTTGATGCAAATATGTTGACAGGTATTGAGTTAATCAAACTCACGATAGATCCGATGATTAATAAAAAATTTGGTCGAATTATTAATATAACTTCTGGTGCGGTTAAGTCACCTATAGCAATCTTGGGATTATCTAACGGTGCCAGAATGGGGCTAACTGGTTTTTGCGCTGGTATAGCTAGAGAAACGGTAAGAGATGGTGTTACTATAAATGGTTTATTGCCTGGACCTTTCGATACGGATCGCTTGAGGGGTAATTTGCAAGTGAGAGCTACCGCCGCGGGAAAGACCTTTGATGAAATGTACACAGCTGCTGCAAATGAGAATCCAGCGGGGCGTTTCGGTGCTGCGGAAGAATTTGGAAAAACATGCGCGTTTCTTTGCAGTGTTCATGCTGGTTTTATAAATGGCCAGAATATTCTGATGGATGGGGGTGCTTTTAGAGCCTCAATCTAACATTATTTGTCGCAGCATTTACTTAATCTAACCAAAAAAATCCGAAGTATTGCAGTATAAGAAGGTTTATCTAGCTATTGATTTAATAAGTTAAGCAGGACTTTTTTGTGTTGTTATGAAATATTATTGAGAAATAGGATTTATCCGATTCAAATTCATTGGAAGTATTATGGAAAAGGAAAAACAGGAGGTAAATTTATCTTCGAGCAGATTTTTCAATAGAGAACTCTCTTGGTTAGCGTTCAACGAACGCGTATTGGAAGAGGCAGGGAATACTAAATACCCACTTTTAGAAAGATTGAGGTTTATTTCTATTTCTAGCTCTAATATGGATGAATTTTATATGGTTAGGGTCGCGGGACTAAAGGGAATGGTTGCCGAGAATATCTCGAGTACTAGCCCCGATGGTCTCTCTCCCTCCCAACAACTCGCTGCGATTATACCTGCTGTCAATAACCTGGCATTTATTCAACAAGAAAGTTTTAAAGAGATAAGAGAAGAGCTGAGGCAAGAAGAGTTTTTTATAGTTAATTCAGATGAATTGAAAATAGATGAGAAAACCTGGCTCAATAAATATTTCAGAGATCAGGTTTTTCCGATTCTCACACCACTAGCTATTGACCCTGCTCATCCGTTTCCTTTTTTTGCTACGGGCAGTTCGTGTCTGGTTTTGAGAATACAGCCAACGGATGGAATTGGTGAAGATAAGGAAGCTCTTATCCCGCTCCCATCTCAACTAGAGCGGTTTTTGCGATTGCCAGGGAAAGAATCACGATACATTGCTTTGGAAGAGGTTATTCTGCAATTCGTACAGCAAATGTTTCCTGAGTTTTTAGTCGTCGGTCATGGACTTTTCCGATTACTTAGAGATAGCGAATTGGAAGTTGATGATGAAGCGGAGGATTTAATGTCATCGTTTGAGACGGCTCTTAGAAGGCGTCGACGCGGTGAAGTAATTCAAGTTGTATTCGATGAAAAGATACCACCAAGCCTGCAGAGCTTTGTTGTGAATAAATTAAACATTCATAAAAACGATATATTTTCGGTTTCTATGGTTGGTTTGCATGACCTATCGCAAATTATAGATAATGAAAGACCAGATCTTTTGTGGCCTCCGTTCAATGCCCGTTTTCCAGAGAGAATTCGGGACTTTGGAGGCGATTGTTTAGCTGCGATTCGCGCGAAGGACATCATAGTGCATCACCCGTATGAAAGTTTTGATGTTGTGGTACAATTTTTAAGACAGGCTGCCTTAGATCCCTCGGTGGTCGCTATAAAGCAAACTCTATATCGGACGAGTAAAAATTCACCAATTGTTTCGGCGTTGATAGAAGCGGCGGAGTCAGGTAAGTCGGTGACTGCTATGGTAGAATTGAAGGCCCGTTTTGATGAGGCGGCTAATATTAATTTCGCTCGTGATTTAGAGAGGGCAGGGGTTCAGGTTGTTTATGGTTTTTTGGATTTAAAGACGCATGCGAAAGTATCTCTAATTGTCAGAAGGGAGGGAGAAACACTAAGAAATTATGCGCATTTTGGAACAGGAAATTATCACCCTATAACGGCTAAGGTATACACGGATTTATCATTTTTTACCTGCGATAAAGCTATTTGTCGGGACGCGGCTCGTATGTTTAATTATATGACGGGGTATGCAAAACCATTAGAATTAGAAAAAATTTTCATGTCCCCTTTGTCATCGAGGGAAAGAATTTCCTCGCTGATAAAATCAGAGATAGCCTTTGCAAAAGATGAGAAGCCGGCAGCTATATGGGCAAAAATGAACTCGCTTGTTGATCCAGAAATAATAGACCTATTTTACGAAGCATCCGCAGCAGGAGTAAAAATAAATTTAATCGTCAGAGGTATCTGTTGTCTTCGTCCCGGCGTTCCTGGTTTATCTCAGAACATCGAAGTGAAAAGCATGGTGGGCCGGTTTTTGGAGCACTCCAGAATTATTTGTTTTGCTAATGGGGAAAGTTTACCCTCTAAACACTCTTTGATATATATTTCATCGGCCGATTTAATGCCTCGTAATTTAGATAGGAGGTTGGAGCATTTCATTCCTATTGAAAATTCAACAGTACGAAGACAAGTCTTACAGGAAATAATGGTAAGTAACCTGAAAGATAATACGAACTCTTGGAAGCTCCGTGAAGATGGAACTTATTTGCGTTTGGTTGAAGCGCAAGAAGTTTTCTCCGCGCATAAATACTTTATGACAAACCCTAGTTTGTCTGGAATGGGAAGTGCTATCATGAATAGAGATATCCGTGGGCAGGAGAGATCCGAATGATTTCTAGCCAGTGAAGAAAAATATCAAAAAACAACTATGTTATAAAACGGGGCCTCAAAAGGTTGGGGTTTTAGATATCGGGTCTAACTCAATACGATTAGTTATTTATAAAGGTGTGGATAGAGTTCCTATACCGGTTTTTAACGAAAAGGTATTATGCAAGCTCGGCGAAGATCTGGAAAAAACGGGTCGTCTCTCAGAAGCTGGTTGTAGAATAGCTATTGATAATATTGCTCGATTCACAAAACTAGTAGAAAGAATGGAGCTATTGGAATTCCACGTTGTTGCAACGGCTGCGCTGCGAGAGGCTGTAAATGGGAGTGAATTTGCAGAGAAGTTGGAAAGAAGATTTAACCTTCGGATTAATATCTTATCTGGTGAGTCAGAGGCGACCCTATCAGCTTTGGGAGTGTTAAGCGCATTCCCAAACTTAGATGGTATTATCGCTGATTTGGGGGGAGGTAGCATAGAGTTAATAAATGTAGAAACTGGTAAAATCCGAGACCGAACTAGTTTGCCCTTAGGATCTCTGCGGTTACGAACTTTGCAAGATTGCAACCCGTCCTCTCTAATGCTGACGATAAAAAGTGAATTAAGTCGGGTATCATGGATTTCAAAGTTTGAAAAACGTCCGATTTTTGCTGTTGGAGGTTCTTGGAGAAACTTAGCGCGTATGCACATGAGTGCCGATAAATATCCACTTCGCATTATTCACGGATACAAAATCGCAACCCTATCATTTGTATTATATTTAGAAAAAATTACTCGATCAAGTCGCGATGAATTAGAAGCGATGGGTGGAGTATCAAAAAAACGAATAGATGAGGTGGCTGTATCCGCTACTATTCTGAAAAGCCTATTAGAAATTGGAAAAAATAATTGTATTATTTTTTCAGCTTTTGGAATCAGAGAAGGTTGTATTTTCAAACATTTGAGCTCAGAAGAGCAAAAAAAAGACCCACTGTTAATCAATTGTGAAAAAATTGCGTCTAGTACTCGCCGCTTTACATTGACATCCAATGAATTGGAAAACTGGGCGTTGCCATTATTTAAGAACTTGGATAAGCATAATAGAAGATTGTTAAAGGCGGCTTGTATTTTATCTGATTTTGCTTGGGCAGATCATCCGAGCTATAGAGCCCGACAAGCGTTCCTCAGAATTTTGCGATTTCCCGCGATAGGACTAACCCACGACGACAAAGTATTTTTGGCTCTAGCAATTTCAGTGAGATACGGAGGTGATTTAAGTGATTTGGAGTTAGGGAAGTGGAGTGAACTAATTCCTCTTGAACGGTTACATACAGCTCTAAAGATAGGTACAGCAATTAGATTAGGGATAACCCTCAGCGCTGGGCTAGACGGTCTTTTGCAACAGATCGAAATGGTCAAGCGTAAGAAGATAATTATGATAAGGTATACCCCAGAAGTAATTTCAATAAGTAGAGAAGCTATTGCACGAAAGGTCGAAAATTTATCAAAACACTTCAATTGTAGTGTTGAACTTGAAACTTTAAGTTCCCAGCCAAGTACCTAGTGCTATATCCGTATGACTTTGATACGATCTCCAGTAGCCGATAAAGCAATTTTCCCCGATTTTAACAGTAAAGCGTCATCTCCAAAAACATCCTTTCTCCAGCCATCTAAAGCCAAAACATTCGCATTATCATTTTCGGCTATCGCTTCTAGGTCTGCAGTACTTGCGATTAACTTCTGGGCAACGTTATTATCCTCTGATTTATGCTTTAATAAAACTTTGAGTAATTCGATTAATGCAGGTTTTTGTGGCTTTGGGTTATTTGGTTTTTCGAGTTGAGGGGCGTCAGATTCAGGAATATTAGAGGCCTCTGCTACCACCCTTAGAATACTTTTTCCTAATCTCCCTTCTGCAAATTTTGGGGATAAACTTCTGACTTTAGCTAGGTCAACTGACGATTTTGGTGAGCGGGCAGCTATATCTAGTAGAACATCATCTCGAATAACCCGATTTCTTGGTATGTTTCTATTTTGTGCTTCCTTTTCTCTATAAGCACACAGCTCTCTTACTAAAATTAAAAACTTGGGTCTTCCGTTTTTAATTTTAAGTCGCTTCCAAATTTGATTCAATGGAATATCATAAGTTTTGGGACTTAGTATATTTTGGAATTCTTCGTTAAGCCAATTTATACGGCCATTTTTTTCAAGTTGGTTTAAAAGCGACTCGTACACTGTTCTCAAATGTGTGACATCTGATAATGCGTAATTTAACTGTTGTTTTGACAAAGGTCGATGCGACCAGTCAGTAAACCGAGATGATTTATCTATTTGAATCCCTGTAATTTGACGAACAAGTTTTTCATAACTCACCGATTCTCCATAACCACACACCATCGCGCCTATTTGTGTATCAAATACAGGAAACGGGATTCGGCGATTTATATTAAAAAATATTTCCATATCTTGTCTACAGGCGTGGAAAACCTTGGTAATCCGGTCGTTTGCCATTAAATTTAATATTGGACCCAGGTTTATTTCGTTAGCCAGTGCATCGACTGTAACAGCTTCATCCTTTCCAGCTATTTGTATTAGGCAAAGTTGTGGATAGTATGTTCGCTCCCGCATAAACTCGGTATCGACAGCCAAAAAACTGTCGCGCGAAAATCTGTCACATGCGTCAATAAGTTTGTTTGTCTCTTTAATTAATGTCATGGGTAAGCATATACACGCATAAACAGCAGTAGAGAACATGAATTTTAAAAATAAAAAAAATAAATTGAAAGATCAAGTTTGCTTAAGCCAGGGCGAAAGTTTAAGCGAAGTGTCGCAAAAAGTTATGAGGCTTTTTGTTCGTACATATTGGTGTCGGCGAAATTTAAAATTTCTTGTTCGTTTTCGTATCCTAGATAGTCACACCTGCCTATGCTGCCGCTAATAATAAGATTTTTATGGTTCCAAGAAAATTTCACTTTACGTATAGCAGACCGGATTTGTGAAATTCTTTTAGTTACGGCCACGGGACTTGCACCTGGCATAAGTATCGAAAATTCATCTCCCCCAATCCTACCTACAATATCGCTGTCTCTCACAACCGTCGATATAGCAATACCTACATTTTCCAGCACCTCATCACCTGCCACGTGACCATAGGTGTCATTAATCTGCTTGAATTTATCTAAATCTAAAATCATAAGCGAGCCACCGGTTTTATTACGCCGGGAAATGGATAAAGAAAATTGAAACTGCTGCAAGAAACCACGTCGATTAAGGAGTTGTGTCAGTTCATCAGTCACTGACAAACTCTCTAGTTGTTTAATTCTTGTCTCCTGACGTTTAATTCTTTTTTCAGCCTCTTCCATCGCTAACAGAGCTAACTGAAGTGTCGTGTTTACTTCGGGATCAGTTGACAGTTGGTTTTTTGATATAAGGCCAGACGAAAGTTGGTTTGATAATTCTGTGATACGCGCGGACAATTCATATTGCGTGCTATCGTTGTTCCTGTGAGAAAAATCATTTAGTTTCTGCAAATTTGTATAATTTTGCATTTATTCAATCCTATTTAGCTCCACTAAAACATTGTAAGCAAATCTCATGCCAAAAAAAACTGTTTGCTTTAAGGGATTGAATTACCTACTTGTAGCTGGTCAGTTCAGCGTGTTTTAGGGACGGGCAACAAATATTTAATATTTAATTCTAGGGTAGGGATCCCAAAAAAAAATGTCAAAATTGGCTGGGCATGAACCTAATTTGCAAAAACTACTTTGTTTATTTCTTTTGATAATTTTACCGGAAGGCGTATCAGCAGGCACTGCGTCTGAAAATTTCCAACCACACAGAGCTTTCTACGAAATGACTATGGGGTCTTCGAGAATGAATTCTGGAATAATAGGTGTTGACGGCAAAATGATTTTTGAATGGAAATCAACCTGCGATGCTTGGGTGGTCGAACAACGATATGTAATGCGTTACCAAAGGGAACAGGGAAATGAAACGCGTACAGACACCGAATTCAGTGCCTGGGAAAATAAAAATGGAGAGCGGTATAAATTCTATGTGAAAAATAAATTTTCAGATACAAAATCCAAGATAGAAGGAGTGGCTAATTATTCTCTAAAGACCGGTAGTGGGGCAGTTCTTTTCCAATCACCGAAAGAAATAAAATACGAGTTACCAGGTAACACAATGTTTCCGTCGAATCATACGTTTCTTTTATTGGATGCGGCCAAAGCCCAAAAAAAACTCCTAGTGGTCCCTGTTTTTGACGGTAGCGAAATACAATCAGCGATATCTGTCAGCGCTGTTATTGGTAAGCAAAAAGTTTTGGAAAAACCACAGCACGCTTTGTTATCGGGTAATTATTGGCCAATTAGAATGGCTTTCTTTTCCCCGGGACATAGATCACTAAGGCCAACTCACGAAATGACCATTAATTTGCACGAAAATGGAATAGCTGGCGATTTAGTGTTAGATTATGCTGATTTCACGGTGAATATGAAGTTAGTGAAAGTGGAAAAGATAGCCCGACCATACTGCTAAAAAAAGGGGCTTTCTCAAGACAACAAAACCTTATTTGTCGAAACTTCTTCCCTTTTTTATTATCTCGTCACCCAGCCTTGCACGAAGATTGTCAATTGTTTCTTCAATCGACTTTGCTTTATTGAATTTCAAATCGAAAAAGTCGTTATGATCACCATCTTCGGCACCATATAAATCGCTGACGCTTATGCCAAGAAGACGAAAGCTTTTTTTGGCTTCCTTTCTGATAACACCAGATGTTGTTTTATATATTATCTCAGCTAATTGAGTAGGATTATTTAATGTTCGTCTACGGGTAAAAGTTTTAAAATCGGACGTTTTAAATTTTACTGTTATAACCTTTCCACTTTTTGATTTATTTTTCATTCTTTTGGATAACTTCTCGCATAGCGTCCAGAGTATTGGCTTTAAGTTTTGAAATCCCGTAAGATCCAGATTAAAGGTAGTTTCAGTCGATATACTCTTGACAACCGATGCTGGGTTAACTGGTCGTGGGTCTATCCCGTTAGAAAAGTTTGATAATCTGATTCCTATTTTACCATACTTTTGGACTAATTCAGATACGTCTTTATTTTGTAGATGCTTTATTTGAGAAATTCCATCACGTATTAATCTGGTCTGAAGCTGTTTTCCTACACCCATAACATCGCTTATTGAGCGTTCGGACAAAAAAGTTTTAGCTTCTTTTTTTCCTATTATACTAAAGCCTTTTGGCTTATTGAGATCAGATGCGACCTTTGCGAGAAATTTGTTATAACTGAGTCCAATCGACACAGTGACACCTAGTTCATTATTAATTTTTGTAGCAAGTCGTACCAAAGTTTCCGCAGGGGGAGATTGATGAAGCCGTTCCGTGCCAGATAAGTCCAAAAATGCTTCATCTATTGAAATTGGTTCTACTTGGGGGGTGGCTTCCAACATTAGTTGTCTTATGAGTTTACTGACGTGCAGGTATTTGGTCATATTTGGTTTAATTACTACAGCATTGGGACATGCTTTAAGGGCTTTAAACATTGGCATGGCCGAGTGGACCCCGTAAATACGTGCAATATAACATGCCGTTGCTACGACCCCTCTGGAACCACCTCCTATAATAAGAGGTTTATCCACTAAACTTTTATTGTCTCTTTTTTCAACACTTGCATAAAATGCATCACAGTCGATATGTGCGATATTAAGATGATTGATTTCATCGTGGTTAATTAGCTTGGGAGAACCGCAATACTCACATGTTGTTTTTTTATTTGTTATGCTCCACAAAAAGCAATCTCTGCATAAAGGCATTAAATCAACCACCACGTGCGTTGATAAAGTAGGTTTTTGTTCTATCGGCTTCAAAGAAATTTTTAATCATTCCAAAGCCAGGCCGCCCCTCTAACACCACTAGCGTCACCATGTTGTGCTGGTACAAGTTTAGTGTCGATGCGGTCAGAAAAGATGTACTCATCCCATATATTAATAGTATTACGATATAATCTAGAGATATTTGATAAACCACCACCTATAACGATTATCTCAGGATCTAATAAATTGATAATCTGTGCCAATCCCTTAGCAAGATGGATTTCAAATTCTTTGAAAATGTCCTGTGCATCTAGGTCACCAGCTTCCGATAAAGCTAAGATATTTTCTACATTCAAAACCTTTCCTGTTTTTTTAAAGTAGTTTTTTGCAACAGCTGGACCCGATAAAAACGTCTCGATACATCCTCTCTTTCCGCAATAACACTTATTCCGACTCAATTCCTTTTCATTTGTCCATGGTAATGGATTATGGCCCCATTCGCCGGCAATTGAATTTATCCCCCTCAACGGTTTTGCATTGATAGTGATGCCTCCGCCAACTCCAGTTCCAAGAATCACACCGAAGACAACGTGTGCTTGCGCACCCGCACCATCCACAGCCTCAGAAAAAGTAAAGCAATTAGCGTCATTTTCAATTTTTATACGACGCCTTAAAGAATACTCTAAATCTAATTTTAACGGTTTTCCGATTAACCATGTTGAATTAGCATTTTTCACAAGTCCAGTTTGCTCTGAGAGGGCTCCAGGAATTCCAATACCCACTTTTGTTATTTCGTGAACGTGTTTATCAGCCTCTAATACCAATTCAGTTATGGCGCTTACAGTTTCTCTATAGCTGCCCTGTGGTGACGGTATTCTCTTTCGAAAAACCTGGCTCCCTAGAGAATCTAATACGATACTTTCTATTTTAGTCCCGCCTAAATCAATTCCTGTTTTAAAAAAATTATCCATCTTATTTTCAAGCATCAGTAAATAACTGTATTAAGAAAAAGGTGGGTGAGTTTTTAGAGAATATTTTCAAATTAATAACCTAGCTGCCAGTTAATGATATTTTCTAATTCTTCTCCCCTGAGATATCGATTCAAATTTCTTAAAAATAGCTCATTACCCTTATGGCTGTTTATATCGGACGCCGCCGAAATATGAGGAGTTATAAGAACTCGGCTATCATTCCATAAACGGAAATCGGGAGCATGATCAAATTCACCTCTATAAACATCCAATACAACGCCCCTCAATTTTTTTTCCTCCAATGCTTCTATTAAAGCTGTTTCGTCTATAATTTCACCACGGGCGATATTAATGAGAACAGCCCCCTGTTTCATTGCGTTAAAAGCTTCCCGATTGATTAGTTTCTCTGTGTCTGGTGTCCATTGACAACATATGGCAACGTAGTCGCTTTCGGGTAAAATTTTCATCAAGTCATGAGCAGGGTATATTTTTTCAAAATCGGCATTCCCATTTTTACCACTGCGTCTCGTTCCTATAACCCGCATTCCAACGGCTGAACACAAACGTCCCACTTCTCGCCCAATACCTCCAACGCCCACAACGCAAATAGTTTTACCTGATAGCAACGTTGGCTTATATTTTGAAGCTTCAAACTTTTTGTTTGACCGTTCTGTACCCGCAATATTTACACCTTTAGCAAAGTGCAGAATACCAGCCAATGTGTATTCTGCGATTGGTAAGTTGTTTGCATAACCGCGCGATGATGTTACTAAAATATCGGAGTTCCAAAGGTCGCCCCGTAACATGTTTGAACTTCCAGCTGGTCTTTGGTGTACCCACTTCAAATTTGGCGACCTACTCTTTATGTCCAAAGGAAAAGGAAAACCAACAATTATTATATTGGCCACACCAAGAAGTTTATCACGTTCTAATTTGGACGATTGGCCGTTAGAGTGAGGTGTTAAATATCGTTCGCTGGTAAAGTTGGGCCATGTATCTCGGATTTCGCCATCGAACCATCCTGGGGCCATCGTTAATTCTATGGACGCGTCTGTTTTTGTGATCTCCTTTTGGATACCTTCTGGCAATGGTGTCAATGAAAGGATGTTTAAACTCACGTCTTTGGCTCCCATGCTTTTGGGGCAACTATTTCAATGTCTGTGGCTATATCAATAATTACAGGTTTATCAAGTTTTAGAGCCTTTTGAAACGCAGGTGCGATTTCATTCGCTTTTTCAACTCTTATCCCAACAGCACCCATATTTTCTGCTATTGTTGCAAAATTTATTTTATTTTGTACCCAGATATCTTGTGATTCTTTTGTTGGTTGATCATCGTAGATTGCAGAGATACTGGCTTTTGCCATGTTTCCCGAGTTATTATTGTTAATAATTGTGATAGTATTTATGCCCGCTCTTACCGCAGTTTCTACTTCGGCCATATGGTACCAAAATCCTAAATCCCCCATAAAGCAAACTACTGGACGATGGGGTGCACCGCATTTGGCACCTAGTGCCGCAGGAAAAGCCCAGCCTAAATGTCCAGCACTTCGGATATAACTTTGACCCTCATATCTTTTTTCAAACATCCCACCCATCCACATTCCTGAATGGCCCGTATCCACAACTATAACAGCATTTTTAGGCATTCCATTAGATAGTTCATTGACTATCCTTTCTGGACGGATGGGGTAAGCATCGGATTCATAAACACCTTTGAAGTCTATTTCGTACGATGTGCAAATCTCTTTAACCTGCTTAAGCCATTCAACACGTTCCTTAGGGACCGGCACATTTAACTCATTCATTTTTTCAAGTGTTACTCTGGCGTCTCCAACTATTGAAACATCGGTTGGATAATTGCGCCCATTCACTAGGGGATCTATGTCAATTTGAATAGTTGAGGTTCCCTTTGCTGGAATTGTCCAAAAGTGAGTAGTCATTCCACCGGCTCGCGTCCCCACAAAAATCACAAGATCTGCTTCGGCCACCACTTGATTAGCAGACCGTCTTGAATATGTCCCAACCACTCCGACGGAAAGTGGATTATTATCTAAGATAGCGTCTTTCGCATTAAGGGATGTTGCTACGGGAACATGCATAGCTTCTGCGAGGGTATTTAAAGCTTCATATGCCCCAGAATATCTAACTCCTGCACCAGCTACAATCACTGGCCGTTGCGCCTCTGATATTCGCTGTGCTGCTTCTCTTACCTTATTTAAATCGGGTTGAGGACGATCTGGTGGAACTTGCCCGTATTGTGCTTCAATCACCCCGTCAAAATCTATCTCAGCATTCTCGATGACTTGGCCCGTATTTCCTGCTAATTGCAGGTGAACGGGTCCTGGGCTTCCAGTCGTTGCTGCTCTAAATGCTTGCCTCAGCATGTCGGGTAGGCGCTCTGGATCGTCTACTACTGAATTCATCTTAGTGTATGGAGTGAACGCCGGAACATCATCTACTTCCTGATATGCCCACCGGTCTCGATGATTAGCTTCCCGCCCTCCCGTTAGCGCTATGACAGGACTTTTTGCCAAATGAGCATCTCGCAGTCCTGCGCATAAGTTCAATGCACCGATGATTTGCGCCATACAAATACCAGGCCGTCCAGTTACACGGGCGTAACCGTCGGCCATATATGCTGCACCTGCTTCAGAATGTGCATGGATTCCTTTAATTGAAGTTCTTCTTTCTATCTCTCTTAACATTCGGCGCAAAACTGCGGGTAAGTAAAAAATATGAGTTACCCCATAACCCTTGAGCATATCTGCCATCGTGGCGGCTGCAGTTTGGTGTTCCATTTTGTTATACCCCAAAAGTTATGGTTATTAATAAAGATCAAAGAAGTTTTGAATAACCTCTGTGTCGGTTGACTTAGTAAGTGCTAGCATCGCTAATACTCTAGCCTTTTGTGGATTAAGATTATCTGCTGCAATAATCCCGGCATCAATCATTGACTGTCGACGAAGGACCCTTCCACTTCCAGCTCTGGTGCTGTAAACAACGATTATATTTTTATCTAATGCTTTATTTATCGCTTCCATTTGCGGTGATGCAGGCAGTCCAGGTGCAAGAGTGGAAATGACTATTGCTTTTGCGCCGGCAGAAATAAATGCTTCGATCGCTATTCCGTCTGCGCCAGCGTAACTTGGTACTATGTCAACTCGTGGTAATTCAGAAATAGAACTTGTATCAAAAACAGTATCTAGTGTGTGAGGACGGTTAGGTCTTCTGTAAATAGCTATTTTCCCATCCGGGTCAGCGTATCCCAGCATGCCTAAATCTGGAGTTTGAAAAGTCTCTAACCGCAGCGTAGAGGTTTTTGTGACTTCTCGAGCAGCTTGTATTTCTTCATTCAATAGTACCATAACACCGAGGCCCGCGGTTTCTTTTGATCCGGCCGCACGTATAGCCGATAAAAGATTGCTCCCAGCATCTGTCGCAAAGCCTGATGATGGGCGCTGAGCTCCGATCATCACAATTGGAATTTTAGTTTTTGCTGTCAAATTGATAAAATAAGCTGTCTCCTCTAAAGTGGCGGTGCCATGAGTAATTACAATTCCGTCAATGTTATCGTGACTTTGATCGACCTCCTGAATTGTTTTGGAAAGTGCTAACCAGTCATCGGGGACGATGCCGGAGCTAGAAACTTGACGAACATTTATGGGAACAACATCAGCTGCTTCTTCAACCTCAGGAAACCGATTCAATATATCCGATATATTTAAGCGGGTGCCAAAGTCCATATACTCCCACACGTCGAGACTATTGCGACCAGTATATGAGATTGTACCACCAGTTCCTAAGAATGCTATTTTGGGTTTTAGATTGGACACGGATTATCCCTTTTGTAATTTGAGCCTCCATATTTACATGTTAGCCTGTTGATATGTAAATATATCGGAATTCCATTCTTTTATGTGCTAATTTTATTTTATGTTGAGAATGGCCCTATTTATTGATCGAGTATCTATTTTAGTGGGTTCAACTGCTGCTATGTTGGTGCTCCCATTAGGGTTGATAATGACATATGAAGCGTTGGCCCGATTCATCCTGAATTGGCCAACTTTTTGGGCATATGAGTTAAGTTATATGCTTACAGGAGCACATTTTGCACTGGGGATAGCATTGGTCACACGCAATAACGCGCATATCCGGATCGATTTTTTATATTCACGGATGCCTGCCCGATTAAAATATCTTTTGGACTTCACTATTTTGTTTTTTTTCATGGTGCCTCTTATTGTATGGGTCTCCGCAGGATTGGTGGAATACGCGTGGCGATCCTGGGTAATTGGTGAGACTTCTGGAGAATCTGGATGGAACCCACTCGTTTGGCCTGTGCGTGCAGCTGTGGCTGCTGGTTTTATGATCTTCTCGGCACAATTAATTTCAGAAGCTATAAAAACAGGTTATCTAGCTTTCCCTCCAAATTCCAAAAACGATAGTAGATAGATCTATCTATGGACATCGTCACCTGGATGTTTCCGGTTTTATTAACGCTAATTTTTCTAGGTGTCCCTATTGCTTTTGCCCTTATGACAACGGCTTTCATTTTTGGCATCATAAGATTTGGGGAAAATACGTTTTTTGTTTTTATGCATAAAGTAGATGATATTACTGGGGCATCGATCCTTGCCGCCGTTCCATTGTTTATTTTCATGGGAAATATGCTGGAAAAATCGGGTACAGCGGAACGTTTATTTGAGGCTATTCACTTGTGGACACAAAGGCTGCCTGGAGGCTTAGCCGTAGGTACTATAGCAATGTGCGTTATTTTCGCTGCTTGCAGTGGNGTAATCGGAGCNACAGAGACTGTTGTTGGATTGCTTGCAACGCCNGTAATGCTGAGACATGGATATGATAAAGGATTGATTTCAGGAACCGTAACAGCTGGTGGATCCTTGGGAGCTATAATTCCACCCTCCGTTGTTGTGATAATCTTGGCTGCTGTTTCCGAAATGTCGTTAGGAGATATGTTTATTGGGATGTTCATACCGGGCCTCCTCATGGCATTCCTCTATGTCATTTATATTATTATTAGATGTTATTTGGACCCTAACGTCGGGCCGAGAATACTATTGGCCAACAATACTATGACCTTCAGATCGAAATTAAAACTGACGAGTGTAGCGTTACTTCCTCCTTTAATTCTTATAGTTGCAGTACTTGGAAGTATAATGATGGGAATAGCGGTTCCGACGGAAGCAGCAGCTGTTGGAGCAATAGGTACCGTTATCTTAACCATTTTTTATAGAACATTTACGGTAGCTATAATGATGGAAGCAATGGTAAAAACGATAGAAGTTACAGCAATGATTTTGGTTATTGTCGTTGGTGGAACCATGTTTGCCAGCGTCTTTTTATCTTCTGGGGGCTTTGATGCAGTGCGAGCGGTCTTGGATTTCTGGGAGTTGGGTCCTTGGGGTACTTTAATACTTATTCTAGGTTTAGTTTTTTTGGCAGGGTTTGTGTTAGATGGATTGTCTATTATTTTAATAATAGTTCCCATAGGATTCCCATTAGTAGAGAGTTTCGGTTTTGACCCAATATGGTTTGCTGTTCTTTTTCTAGTTGTGAAGCAAACCAGTTATTTAACCCCGCCTATGGCTGGGGCGATATTTTATTTTAGAGCGATTGCGCCTCCAGAAATTACTTTGGCGCACATGTATAAGGGGGTTATCCCCTTTATTCTATTAGACTTGGTAGTATTGGTTTTAGTTATGGTTTTCCCCGAACTGGCGTTATGGCTCCCAGAAAAGTTATTGGGCAGTTAGATCAATTAATAATCATTAAGATTGAAAGAAGGCTATAATATCAGTAATTCCAGTTTTTACATCATTCTTCGCCTATTTTGAAATTTAAAAGAAGTATTTTATGAGAACCAATAATCCGCTTAGTCTGTTAAAAGACCCGGGATTCAAAAGAGTTTGGGCTGTGGGACTCCTCGCCAATACAATGCGGTGGCTTGAAATGCTTGCTATCGGAATTTTTGTATATGAGGTTACGAGCTCAGCCCTACTGGTAGCTATTATGACAGTAGCACGTCAGCTTCCGTTGGCTTTATTTGGAAGTTTCATAGGTCCCATCGCAGAAAAAACAAATAGAAAATATCTCTTAGTTATGGGTTTTACTATTATGACAATCTCCAGTGCTGTTATGGCATTGATGGCGAGTTGGGGGGTTATCGAAATATGGAGTATTTTAATTTGTGTTTTTCTAAACGGCACCTGTTGGGCATTAGATTATCCAGTCAGAAGAACCCTAATAGGTGAGTTTTCTGGAGCAGAAAATCTTGGGCGTGGTGTTTCCTTAGATTCAGCGACAAACAATATTACTAGGATGATCGGTCCATTTGCCGGTGGTGTCGTTTATGGCCTTTTGGGATTAGAGGGGGCGTTTATAATATCGGCAACGGTTCATTTAATCTGCGTTCTAATTGCAGCAAATTTAGTACTGAAAAAGAAATATATAAAAAGAGAAATAGAGCCGTATTTCAAAATGTTGAAAGAGGGTATTCGCATTGTTCGCAATTCTCCTGAGTTGATAGCTGTTTATCTTATAACCGTAATCTTAAATATTTGCGGATTTCCCTACGCTTCAATGGTGCCAGTTCTCGGAAGATCTGTCTACGAGGTGCCACCAGCATTAATTGGTGTTCTCTCCGCAGCTGAGGGTGCGGGTGCTTTTATAGGCGCCTTGATAGTAGCATTTGTAATCAGACCGGCTGGTTTTAGGCGCACCTATCTATACGGCTCTCTGGTATTTCTAACTGGTATCTTTTGCTTGTCGTTTGTTGCTTACTATGGCTTTGCGGTTACAATATTGTTGATATCCGGGCTTGGCATGGCAGGTTTTGGAGCAATGCAGAGTACTTTGGTGCTTTCACTTGCTCCAGAAGAGGCTAGAAGTCGGCTGATGGGACTCCTATCAGTGTGCATCGGATGCGCTCCGATTGGTCTAATAAGTCTTGGTTTAATGGCAGACAATTTTGGGGCGCAGAACGCCCTAAAGATTATTTCTTTTATAGGCATCCTAGGGATTTTGGGTGTAGTTGTTCTCATACCAAGAATTCGCTCTTAATTCATCTTTACTGAGTAAGCAGTGCCAAAGTTATCCACAGAAAAATTGTAAATAGTTTATTTTTTATTTTTCTGTATATTGCAACACCATACAACATTCAGTAGGGTGGTCGCTAGTTGTACACTCTATCTAGCGGTTAGGTTGCGACGAGGCCAGTAGCCACATTTAATGTTTGCAGAATAGGAGGCAGGTAATGACCAATGAAGTAGTTAGTGTTTGGAATGAGGATCGTCTAGGACAACTTACAAAGCTATGGGGTCAAGGCTTGTCAATTACACAAATAGGATTGAAGTTAGGTGTAACTAGAAATGCTGTTGTTGGTAAGGTGCATCGTATGGGGCTACCTAAACGACAATCTCCAATAGTAAGATCAGATAAACCCTTTGAGCCTAAACGAAGGAAATTATCGCCCTTGACCTTTGCGGATTGGGATCGACATAAATGCTGCTGGCCAATAGGTGACCCAAGATCACCAGATTTTAAGTTTTGCGGAGATAAGGTTGTCGAAGGGCGGCCTTATTGTGAAGAACATTGCAATCAAGCATATACGAGCAGTAATAAGGACGAGCGCGGGAATAAGGTCGCTTAAATGGATTTTTTCAACGTCGAAGCAGATTATTATGCGTTTAAAGGATAGAATTGTAATAGTTACGGGGGGTGCTTCTGGTATTGGGAAATCAATCTCTATTAAAGCCGCTAATGAGGGGGCGAGGGTGGTCGTTGCAGATATCCGAGAGACCCCACTTGAAGGCGGCCAAAATACAGTAGATGCAATACTAATGGCTGGTGGCATTTCAACTTATATGGACACGGATGTAACTAACGATAATGATGTAAAAAAATTGGTTGCGAATACCGTAAAAAAATATGGCTCTCTTGATGTTATTGTAAATAATGCTGCGGCGCATGGCCGTGCTGCTTTACTGGAAACTACGGAACAGGAATGGGATAGAGTGATGGCTGTTGGGGCCAAAGGAATGTTTTTTGGGTGTAAATATGCGATTGAACAAATGCTGAAACAAAACCCCAGACAGGAGAGTGAGGTTCGAGGCCGCATAGTAAACATCTCGTCACAACATGGAATGATCCGTGCCCCCAATGATTTTGCATACGGGGTCAGCAAAGCATGCGCTGTATATATGACCCGACAAATAGCAGGAGATTACGCTAAATCCGGAATTGTTTGTAACGCTGTGGCTCCAGGTAAAATTCTAACAGGCAAGACTGGAGCAGCGATTTCTCCTGAGGCTATTTCCTACAGTGAGGATAGAACTCCGTGGCCGAGATTAGGTCGTTCAGAGGATGTTGCTTCTGCGGTAATTTTTTTAGCAAGCGATGAAGCCTCGTTTATAACAGGTGAAAATTTAATGGTAGACGGCGGGTGGATGGCTAATTAAACGTGATAACTGATGCCATTAATTAAACCTCAAACTACGTATTTTAAAGATTATCAACCTCCTAACTTCTTAGTAACATCTATTGAAGTTGAGGTTGATATTAAAGACAAATGGGCTGTTGTGACCTCAAAAATAAAAGGTCATAGAAATCCTAAAAGTATCATTGCCGATGAACCTTTAATTTTAAACGGTGAAGGTCAGACTTTGCTGGATATTAAGTGTGATGGACGTGTGCTCAAAGCAGATGAATATACGCTTACTGACAAAACACTCATTATAACTGATATAATTGATGAATTTTGTCTAGTTATAATTAGTAAAAATTATCCGCAAACTAATAAATCACTGGAAGGACTTTATCTGTCGGGCGGAATGTATTGTACGCAATGTGAGGCCGAGGGTTTTAGAAAGATTACATTTTTCCCCGACCGGCCCGATGTAATGTCTTTATATAGAACCAGAATTATCGCGTGTAAAACTGCTTTCCCAGTATTATTATCGAATGGTCATCTAATCGACTCTGGTGATCTGCAATACGGTAGACATTATGCGGTATGGGAAGACCCTTTCCCGAAACCATCGTATTTATTTGCATTAGTAGCAGGAGATTTAGCCTGCGTGGAAGATAGTGTTACAACTAAATCTGGTAAAATTATTTCACTTAAAATTTTTGTTGAGCATGGAGAAGAAAAACGGTGTCAGCATGCTATGACGTCTCTAAAAAACGCCATGGCTTGGGACGAACAAAAATTTGGCTTAGAATATGATCTAGATGTCTTCATGGTCGTTGCGGTTAGCCACTTTAACATGGGTGCAATGGAGAACAAGGGGCTCAATATTTTTAATAGTCGATATATCCTAGCTGATACAGAGACTGCTACCGACGCGGATTTTCAAAGAATAGAATCTATTATTGCCCATGAATATTTTCATAACTGGACAGGTAACAGAGTGACTTGTCGTGATTGGTTTCAATTAAGTCTTAAGGAAGGTTTAACTGTTTTCAGAGACCAAGAATTTACAGCTGATATGCACTCACGAGGAGTCAAACGGATAAATGATGTGAGATTACTCCGGTCCCTTCAATTTGCGGAAGATGCTGGTCCTACGTCTCATCCGGTTCGTCCAGAGTCATATGTGGAAATCAATAACTTTTATACCGTCACTATTTATGAGAAGGGTGCAGAGTTAGTCCGTTTAATTAATAACTATATTGGACCGGAAAATTTTAAAAATGGAATAAAGTTATATTTTAGGAGACATGATGGACAAGCTGCGACTTGCGAGGATTTTTTATCAGCAATGCAAGATGCCTCTGGAAAGGACTTATCCTCGATGATGTCGTGGTATACTCAATCTGGCACTCCGGAGTTGGAGGCCTCTATGGTATTCGACCCACAAAATAATGAGTTAGAACTGAATATTAAACAATTTAATCCACCAACATCAGATGCGAAGAAAAAGAAGCCACTGCCTATCTTATTGCAGCTTGGATTGCTCGATTATGATGGGAAAGAATATTTAGTAAAGCAAAATAACAGTAATGAGAAAAGCGAATACAGTTCGTTATTAAAAATGGAAGGTAGAGAACAATCATATATATTTACTGACATCAATAAAGCACCCGTGCCATCTTTACTGAGAGGTTTTTCATCGCCGGTTAAACTAAAACTAACGCTTGGCTACCAAGAATTGTTTGTTTTAATGACCCAGGAGAAAGATCCATTTGTCTGTTGGGATGCGGGACAGCAGTATGTCACCAAAATTATTCTTGAAATAGTTGAGGCTAAAAAAAATGAACAACAGTTCACAATTAATAAAGATTATATAAAGGGTATTGAGTCAATTTTATTAAACGATACTTTGGAACCAGCGTTAAGAGCAGAATTATTAAAATTACCCTCAGAAAATGATTTGGCACAAGCAATGGTTGTAATTGATGTAGATAATATTAATTTCGCACGGTGTTATATAAAGAAACACATTGGACAAGAAATAAGGGAAAAATTCCAAGAAATTTATCACGAGATGTTAGATGGTTTATCGCCGGTGGATTTGTCGACGGAAGCTATCGGACGTCGGGCACTAGCATCCGTATGTTTATTATATTTAACGGTTAAGGAAAACGTTGAGTCATTAAAACTCGCACTCAATCAGGTTATTTCAGCTAAATCAATGACCCTAACGATGGCTGCGTTGACTGCATTGAATGATGTCCAGTGTAAAGAGAGAGAGGTGGCGCTCGATAATTTTTTCTTTAAGTGGAATAAAAAGCCTCTCGAGTTAGATAAGTGGTTTAGTTTGCAGGCGTCGTCTACATTAGAGAGCAGTTTTCAGACGGTAAAAGACCTTACTAACGCTAAAGAGTTTGATATATTTAATCCAAATAGGGTACGATCGTTGCTGGGATCATTTGTGAATAATAACCCGGTAAACTTTCACCGTTTAGATGGAGAGGGGTACGAATTTTTAGCGGATAAAGTGATTCAATTAAATGGTATTAATCCCCAGGTCGGCGCCCGCTTGGCTGTCCCTTTAACCAGATGGCATTCGCATATAGAAAGTCGAAAAAAGAATATGAAATATCAATTAGAGCGTATTATTAATACGGATAAACTATCTGCTGATGTTCTTGAGATAGTTCAAAAGGGGTTAATCGAAGGTTAGGATCTAAAAAATGAAAAAGCATATCCTCGTGATTAATCCAAATAGTACTGAAGAAGTAACAAATGCAATGGACGCAGCTTTTGATCCACTTCGTGATTTAACCGGTCCTTCGATAACAAGTATCACTAATCCAAATGGACCACCTGGGATTGAGTCCCAAGAGCATGCAGATACAGTCGCCATACAGGTCTTAGATATAATCAAGGAGAAAGAGACCTTAGCGAATGCCTTTGTTATTGCTTGCTTCTCTGATCCCGGAATAAATAGTGCCCGAGAGTTTACAAGCAAACCAGTATTCGGTATTGCGGAAAGTGGTATTCTATCGGCTTTATCCTTAGGAAATAAATTTGGGATTATATCTATATTAGATAGATCGGTCCCTCGGCATATTCGATATATTAGATCCCTTGGATTAGAACAAAGGTTGGCAGGCGATATTGCTATTGGCATAGGGGTAACTGGGCTGAGTGATGAAACAGAGACTTTTGATCGCTTAGAAGTAGTCGGAGAAAAATTAATAAAAGATAAGGGGGCTGATACATTGGTATTGGGTTGTGCAGGAATGGCTAGATATCGAAACCGGCTTCAAGAGTCTCTAGGAGTGCCTGTGGTGGATCCGGCTCAAGCGGCGGTATCCCAAGCTATAACAACATTGCAACTATATTAAAAGAGTAATTGTACAAACCAAAATCTGTACCCGATTACTGACTTTTTATCATTTTAACGAAGCAAAAAAGCTGGTACGTGGTCCCCCATGCCTACTTTTGGCGACTTTGGACTAACTGGGGGAGGGACTTGTTCTCCATAATTATTGGTTGATGGGCGCGGTTTTTTATCAAACTTTCGTTGTTTGACTTGTTTTACGTTCTCTCGGTTAGGTTTTGATTTAGTTGTTAAAGAATCTTGATCGGTCGAAGGTTGCTTTTTGCCCTTAGATTGCTTTCCAATATCTAAATGAACGACGTCTATAGTTTTTTTTGTGAGCTTTATAATAGCCTGTATGTATTTTTCGTCTTCAGGCACCGCAAGTGTGAATGCTCGCCCTTCATTCCCTGCTCGGCCTGTACGCCCGATCCGATGAACATAATCTTCGGCATTAGTTGGCACATCAAAATTAAAAACATGGCTTAAGCCCTCTATATCCAAGCCACGAGCAGCGACGTCGCTTGCGATTAAGAGTTTAAAATCACCATTTTTAAATTTTGAAAGGGTCTCCGTTCGCGCGGTTTGTGGAAGATCCCCGTGTAATTCAACAGCATCATAGCCATGTTTGAGAAGAGAACGGTGCAAGACACCTATATCTCTCTTTCTATTGCAAAAAATTACAGCATTAGTTATGGACTCTTTATCTAATAATGCACGTAATAATCCCCGTTTTTGTTTGGTTTCTGTGTATATCAGTTTTTGGGTTACGGTGTCAGCAGTTGAAGCAGACGGAGCAACTGAAATTTCTTTTGGGTTCATAAGGAACGAATCTGCCAACTTTCGAATGCTCTTATCTAGTGTGGCCGAGAAAAATAAGGTTTGTCGTATTTTTGGCAAAAGGGATACTATTCGCTCTACATCTGGAATGAAGCCCATATCTAGCATTCTATCTGCTTCATCAATAACTAGTATTTTTACGTCATTTAATAGAATTTTACCTCGCTCAAAATGATCTAATAAACGGCCGGGGGTTGCTATAAGTACGTCTACACCACGGTCAAGTCTCTGTGTTTGATCAGCTAAAGTCACGCCGCCGATCAACAGAGCCTTGGTAAGATTTGTGTTTTTTCCGTAAGCCTCGAAATTATCGGCAACTTGAGCGGCTAGTTCTCTTGTTGGGCATAATATCAGCGATCTTGGCATCCTCGCTTTCGCTCTACCAGCCGCAAGTATATCTATCATTGGTAATGTAAAAGACGCTGTTTTTCCGGTACCCGTTTGAGCACAGCCCAGAACGTCTCTACCCGTCAAAACAATGGGGATCGATTGCTCTTGTATTGGCGTCGGCGTTGAGTACCCTGCATCAGTAACAGCAGTTACTAAACTATTGCTTAGTCCTAGATGATTAAAGCTCAAAATTTTTGACCAAAACGCTTAATATCCTTAATAATTTTGGTTGTGCTAACGGGTTCGCCATCATATGTCAATGAACATCCTTTTATTGAAGGTAGTGAAAGTTACTATGTGACATATTTACCGCGTTAAAACGACCTACGTTAGAAAGATCCAAAAGTTGTGCTTGATGTTTTTGAAAATGATTATCGTTTGTTCAAGGGCATGTAATCTCTTGCAGTTGGGCCGGTATAAAGCTGCCTTGGCCGCCCAATTTTTTGTGAGGGGTCTTCGATCATTTCTTTCCATTGAGCTATCCAGCCTGTAGTTCGAGCGACTGCGAATAAAACCGTGAACATACTCGATGGGAAACCCATCGCTTTGAGTATTATTCCCGAATAAAAATCTACATTAGGGTATAAATTGCGTTCAATGAAATATTCATCTTCCCTCGCAATCTTTTCCAATTCCATTGCTAACTCCAAAAGAGGATCGTTAACACCCAACTCTTCCAAAACTTCATGGCAACTTTGCATCATCACTTTAGCTCTTGGATCATAGTTTTTATAAACTCTATGACCAAAACCCATCAACCGGAAAGGGTCATCTTTGTCTTTTGCTTTCTTCACATAGTCGCTCACACGATTTTTATGACCTATCTCAGTTAACATATTAAGAACTGCTTCATTCGCTCCTCCATGGGCCGGTCCCCACAATGAGGCTATACCAGCAGCTATACAAGCGAAAGGATTTGCTCCTGATGATCCAGCTAAACGAACAGTTGACGTAGAGGCGTTTTGTTCGTGGTCGGCATGAAGGATTAGAAGTCTATCCATCGCTCGAGCCAATACTGGATTCATTACGTATTCCTCTGATGGAACGGCAAAGAGCATTTGTAGAAAATTCTCTGCGTAAGTCAAATTATTTTGGGGGTAATTAAATGGTTGTCCCAGAGAATATTTATACGCCATCGCAGCTATAGTTGGCATTTTTGCAATAAGCCGATATGAGGCAACCATCCTCGCATGAGGATCGGTTATGTCGGTAGAATCGTGGTAAAAAGAGGATAACGCCCCGACAACGCCACACATAATTGCCATTGGGTGCGCGTCTCGTCTAAAACCACGGTAGAAGTTCATTAATTGTTCATGTAGCATCGTGTGGTATGTAATATCATGAATAAATTTATCTGATTCTACTGGATTGGGAAGTTCGCCAAACAAAAGCAGATGGGCGACTTCTAGAAAGTTACTTTGTTCTGCTAATTGTTCTATTGGATAGCCTCTGTGAAGAAGGATGCCTTTATCGCCGTCGATATATGTTAAGCCGGATTCACATGAACCAGTAGATGTGTAGCCGGGATCAAAAGTGAAGTGATCTGTTTCGCCATATAAACGACGAACGTCAATGACACTGGGTCCGGTAGCTCCATCAATAACCGGCAACGTGTATTTATCGCCGGTTTTGTCATTTATTAAAGTGAACGTTCCTGAGTTTTTCTCGTTCATTACTGGCATTCCTTTTTAAGCATAATCAGTTTTCGTTTTCTACTTCTACGAATTATCACTAGTGTATAGAGATATTTTATTTTCGGCAAACTGACTCGATGCGAAGATCTACTTCATCCCATCCTAGAACACTTGCAACCTCAAATATACTTGGGGATGAAGTTGTCCCGGTCAAAGCAACTCTTAAAGGTAATGCAACGTTTGCCAACTTTAAATTATATTTTTCTGCATAAAACTTAATAGCTGTTTCAATAGCTAACTCCGACCAATTCTCGATATTTTTCAATGGCTCTCTAAGCCCATTAATAATCTTGATGGCGTCTTCATTTAGAATATCTCTTGCCTTTTTATCTAATTGTAAAGGTGTTTTTGCCATATAAAAAGTTGAGATCTCTGCAAGTTCTTTTATTGTTTTTACGCGCGTTTTTAGTCCATTTATTCCTGCTTTAATACGGTGTATCGTTGTTGTATTTATTATTAAATTTGGATGTTTTTCCAATTCTTTTATTAACAGTTTAATTAGATATTCATCATCCAGATTTTTTATGTAAATGCTATTTATATTATCCAGCTTAGTGATGTCAAATCGGGATGCAGATTGTCCTACCTTATCAAAGTCAAACCATTTTAAAGCATCTTCTCTACTGATAATTTCATCATCTCCATGGCTCCAACCAAGTCTTAAAAGATAATTGCACAATGCATCGGGGAGATACCCAAGATCACGATAACTCTCTACCCCAAGCGCTCCATGCCGCTTCGATAATTTAGTGCCGTCGTGCCCATGTATTAGAGGTATATGAGCAAATACTGGTATTTCCCAATCCATTGCTTTGTACAATTGAATTTGTCGGAAAGCATTATTGAGATGGTCGTCTCCTCTTATAACGTGGCTGACCTGCATATCGTGATCATCGACAACAACGGAATGCATGTAGGTTGGTGATCCATCGGCTCTAAGTAGAATAAAGTCATCGATGACTTCATTATCTACAGTTACAAGTCCTTGGACCAAGTCATTTATTGATGTCTTACCTGTTAACTCTGTTTTTAGACGAACAACCGGCGAAATGTCGCTTGGCGCATCAGATGGAGAGCGATCTCTCCAAGAGCCATCATATAAATTCTTTCTTCCTTCTTTAAGTGCCTTACTACGCATTTTGTGAAGTTCTTCGGGGGTGCAATAACAGTGGTATGCGGATCCATTATCAAGAAGTATTTGGACTATATCTTGATGTCGTTTTATATTTTTATGTTGGAAAACAGTTTCCCCCTGGCCCGATAAACCCAACCACTTGAGGCCACTTAATATAGCTTCGGTTGCGGCTTCAGTGGATCTTTCTCTATCTGTGTCTTCTATTCTCAAGAGATATTTTCCTCCAAACCGTTGCGCGAATAGAAAGTTGAAAAGCGCTGTGCGAGCCCCCCCAATGTGTAAAAAACCTGTGGGTGACGGTGCAAAACGGGTTGTTATATCCATTACAAATGATTTCTTTTAACAGTTCTATTTAGAGCTTGGAGTTTATAACAAAAGAGTGCGTCTAATAAAATAAGAATGGGCTATTTAAGATTATTTTCAACCAGCGACGCTAGAGGTTTAACATTTATAATTATCAAACACGTAGTTTCTGTGATAAGCTCTTTAACAGCTTAAAAACAGAAATGATTTAATATTTTCGGATTATTCCCACAAGTTTACCCTGAACTTGGACTTGGTCGGGTCCAAATATTCTTGTTTTATAATCAGAATTGGCGGGTTCTAGTGCAATAGCGTGATGTTTTTTTCGAAGCCGTTTTAGCGTCACTTCTGTGTTATCTATCAATGCTACTACAATTTTCCCATTTTCTGCAGTCTCGCATTTCTCGATAATCGCCGTATCTCCATCAAAGATCCCAGCATCAATCATGGATTCTCCCTCTACTTCAAGCGCATAATGCTCGCCCTTGCCAATTAACTGAGCTGGAACAGGTACTGTATTGGTGTGATCGGTTAGAGCTTCTATTGGTTGGCCTGCGGCTATTTTCCCATACAATGGTAGTTCTACAGCTATCTCTGCTTTTTTAGCTAATCTGCTTGATGACTGAGGGAAGTTTCCTGGTATGACATTGGGAATAAACCCTTTTGTTGTTATTCTATCGTTTGCAAGAGAATTATTCTTGTTTTCGGTCGTATCGGATGCCGATTTAATTACCTCTAGGGCTCTGGCTTTATTTACAAGTCGCCTAATGAATCCACGATCTTCTAATGCGGATACCAAGCGATGTATCCCTGATTTGGATTTCAAATTTAATGCAGTTTTCATTTCCTCGAAAGACGGACAAACTTGATCGTCTTTAAGTTTTCTCTCTATGAATAATAATAACTCACGTTGCTTTCGTGTAAGCATTGAAGCGCCTTTCATTGAGAACAAAACCAAAACATTTGCTTTGTTCTACTTTAGTTCTCTTCAGTAGTCAATTGTTTAGGCATGCCCAAAATGAGGAGGAGCGAGACTTTTTTGATTTAATATGCGTCACAGACTGATTCACTGACAACTAGATCATTTATTTTTCAGACTTGGAGCCTGTAAAACCCTTTTGCGGTATCATGGAAGAGTTGCTGTTTTTCCACGGCGCTAGCATTCTGGGCTATACGTTTAAAACAGTTCCAATAAACAGCATAAGTTGAGGTTACTTTATCTACTGGAAAGTTACTTTCAAACATACACCGATTAGCGCCAAATGCTTCAATAGTGGTCTCAAAATATGGTGACCATAATTCTGCTAATTCTAGAGATGATGGTGGGTTGGAGTTAGATTCAAATTGATATCCATTGAGAACCATTCCGAGGCCACCAAGTTTAGCAAAGACATTGGGGCATTTTGAGAGAGCTTGGATAGATTGCTTCCATTCGGTGAAAATTTGATCCCTTTTATTTTTATAAGGACCTATACCTATCGGTCCGCCAAAATGGTTGAGGACAATTGGTTGAGCTGGAAAGTCTCGGGCGAGCGAGATAACATCACCTATTTGAGGATGGTATAGCCAAGCTTCAAAAGATAAGTCGAATTGTTTGAGTTTTGCAAATCCTTCCCTAAAATTTCTATCATTATATATCCCGGGCGGTGGGTTTGTGTGACTATTGTTTATATGTGGACTTGCGTCGTAGCCAGCACCGTAACGAATCCCCTTAAACCGACTGCCCCCAGCTAGAGTTTGGAGATTGAGTACTTCTTCAACGGAAGCCCCCATAGTTAAATCAGCAAAGCCTACAATACCAGCGCATATTGCTGTATTACCATATTTGCCACTTGCGCTCATCGCTGCGACGCCATTTACGAATTCTGTTTCACCAATCGGTTTTAAGTGTTCTGGACCGCTTTTTCGATACATTGACGCGCATTCAAGAAAAACAGTAGCGACTATATTGTGACCGCTATCCAAGTCTGAGAGTAAATCGTCAAGAAGGTATCGTTTACCTTTCATGTCCCACAGATGATGGTGCGGATCTATTATGGGAAGGTTGGGCTCCAAAATTTCTTCGGAAATCTGCGCTAACCATGAAAGATTTGGAGAGGGAATACGTGTTTCTAAGATCAGCTCTCCTTCATTAGTCATTATCTTCATCCTTCCGAAAAATTAATCATTATTAGATAACATTCTAATCTTGTTAAAATATCTGTTTAGTAGCCAATTTTACTGACTAGCTTATGAGTTAAAATTATCATTGTGATAGGCCCAGATACAGGTAGTTGTTTTAAAAACCGTCTTTAAATTCGATAAGCTTCACTTCATCACCGATAGTTCGCTTTGGATCGAATGGTGGACGAATTATAAGGCAATTTGCTTGCGCTAACACTTTCATCATAGAACTATCTTGATGTTCAAAGGCTTTTACAACCTTTATTCCCTCTTTGTTGATGAAAGAAATCGCTCTGATATAATCTTCGCGTTCATCGTTTTCGGGCACTGGTTCAGCAAGTAAAGCTGTTGCTTCTGATTTTTGATCAGGGTAAATACCCAGCATTTTATCGATTGCAGGCCTTACAAATACCGCGCCGCAAACCATCGTTGAAACAGGATTTCCAGGCAAACCTAACATTGGGGTATTATTTATTTGCCCAAAAATGAGTGGTTTACCGGGACGCATCGCTATTCTCCAGAAATCCAAGTCTAATCCATCTTCGCCGAAAGATTCTTTTCGCAATGCTTTTTGTATTAGATCATGTTGTCCGACGGACGCACCTCCGGTTGTGATTATTAGATCTGCGCCTATAGTATTTTTAAAAAATGATTGTATACCATCGATAGTGTCAGGAGCTATTCCCAAAATTATGGGGTCGCCGCCTGCTGCTTTGACTAAAGCAGATAATGTATAACTATTAGAGCTAACGATCTGGTTTTTGTTAATACTTTCACCAGGTCGCACAATTTCGTCCCCCGTTGCCAAAATTGCTATTTTAGGTCTGCGTCTAACAGACAGCCATGGTATATTCATAGCAGCCGCTAGACCAATATCTCGGGAAGTTAACTTTTTTCCTCCCTTTATTCCGAGTTCTCCTTTTTTAAAATCAAGCCCCAACGATCTTATATACCGGCCTTTTTGTGGTCTTTGCCGTACTATTATACGCGCGCCATCATTTTCATTTTCTGCATCAACATTTTCTTGAATAACGATTGTATCGGCTTCGGGTGGCACCGGTGCCCCTGTAAAGATCCTTACCGTTTCGTTCTGGTTCAAAGCTCCTGTATAGGAGCCGCCAGCTTTAGCGCTCCCAACTCGCCTAAATTCTGACGGTATATCTGTTAAATCGGAAAAACGGATAGCATAGCCGTCCATCGCAGAGAGGGCCGTTGGTGGTTGGGTTCGCCTAGAATAAATGTCACAGAAGGTTATTCGGCCCAAAGCCTCGGTTATGGGAATTTCTTCCCCGGGCATCACTGGCATTGAACTTAATACGCGCTCCTTTGCCTCATCAACTTTCATTAAGGGTTTAATCGGCACTCCAATCTCCTGACTTCCCTCCAGATTTGTTTTTAAGATGTATATCCGTGATATGCATCTCTCTATCTACCGCTTTACACATATCGTAAACAGTTAAGGCTGCAATAGACACAGCAGTTAAAGCTTCCATTTCCACGCCTGTAGGCCCATTTACCTTACAGGTTGATATAATTTCAATTGCGTTTTTTCTAGTGTCACAAGTTAATAAAAGTTTAACCGATGTAAGGGCCAGTGGATGACATAAAGGTATTAGCTCGGGTGTTTTCTTGGCCCCCATAATTCCCGCTAATCGTGCCACTGATAACACATCTCCCTTTTTTACACCATTGTCTATTATGAGTTGTATGGTTGCCGGTTGCATGAGTACCGACGCTGAAGCAGATGCTGTTCTGGAGGAATCCGGTTTATTTGATACATCTACCATGATAGCATTTCCTTTGCTATCAAAATGGTTCAATTCGGGCATTTTTGTCATTCCAGATGTTAAATTACAGGATTGCTTAGTATTGATCGAGTAGCATGTTCAAGGTTTTCTTGTCGCATTAACGCTTCACCGATTAAAAAGCATTTTGCCCCTACGTTTGCCATTCTAGCCAAGTCGGCTCGGGTATTTAAGCCACTTTCGGAGATTAGTATTCTATCCGTTGGAACTAGATGGGCAAGTTGTTCGGTCGTAGCAAGGTCAGTTTTCATTGTTTTCAGGTTTCGGTTATTCACGCCAATTAATGGAGATTTTAATCGAAGAGCCCGCTCCAGTTCTTGCTCGTCGTGAACCTCAATGAGTACCTCCATACCCAAGTCAAATGCATAGTTTTCAAGTTCTATAGCCAAATCATCATCGAGAGCAGCCATAATTATAAGAATACAGTCTGCTCCTAGGACGCGTGATTCAGTAATCTGATAGTGATCAAGCATAAAGTCTTTGCGAAGAATAGGAAGTGATGAAATTTCGCGAACAGAAGTTAAAAAATCATTTCTACCCATAAAGAAGGGTTCGTCTGTCAACACGGAGAGACAAGAGGCTCCCCCTCTTTGATAGGACAATGCTAACTCGTTTGGAGAAAAGTCTTCACGGATAAGCCCCTTACTTGGTGATGCTTTTTTGATTTCTGCTATCAATCCATAGCCAAAATTCAGGCTATTTCTAAGCGCTGAGGAAAAACTCTTTACTGCAAAATTGATTGGTAATTTTTTTTTCAACTCCGAATGCGGCACTGTGCTTTTACACTGCTCTACATGGCTCCGTTTTGCTTCGCAAATTTTAGCTAATATATCGGCCATTATATGTTAAACCTATCTGTTGGTAATTTCTTTTAAAGCTTCAAGTTTTTCCATGGCCTTACCACTATCAATCATATCTGATGATATTGAGGCACCTTCGGCGAGGTTCTGGGCTTTTCCCGCGATGATTAGACATGCTGCTGAATTCAGAACAACAATATCTCTGTAAGCATTTCGTTCTCCATTAAAAATGGATAGCAGTGCATTTGCATTTTCGTCGGGCTCCCCTCCAACAAGCTGTTCAGGTTTTGCGAGCTTAATTCCTGCCTCGGTCGGGTTTATTTCGAATGTGGTGACAGCGCCGTCTTCGAGCGAAGCAACCTTGGTTTTTCCTGTTGTAGTAATTTCATCGAGACCGTCACTGCCGTGAACTACCCACGCTCTCTCTGACCCCAAACTCTTGAGTACTTTTGCGATAGGCTCAACCCAGTCTTCCGAAAATACGCCAACTAATTGGCGGGTTACATTGGCTGGATTTGCTATTGGGCCTAACAAGTTAAAGATTGTGCGTGTTGCCAATTGTATACGAGGCTCAGTTACATGACGCATGGCGGTATGATGACGCGGTGCCATTAGAAAGCAGATACCAGCTTCGTCCATGGATGATTGAACAAGCTCCATCTTACAATCTAGATTAACGCCCAGTTGAGTAAGTACATCCGCCGCCCCAGTTTTCGAGGAAAGGGCTCGATTACCATGTTTGGCTACAGGCACACCTGCAGCGCTTACCACAAAGCTACTTGCTGTGCTAATATTATAGGTGCCAGAAGAGTCTCCTCCTGTCCCCACGTTATCCATAGCACCCTTTGGAGATTTGATTTTATTAGCTTTGGCTCTCATACTTCTTGCTGCGCCGGTTATCTCTTCGACAGTTTCTCCACGAACCCTCAATGCCATTAAAAAGCCGGCTATTTGAGATGGTGTAGCATCTCCAGACATAATTAAATTGAAAGCCTGTTCAGCCTGATGCTCTTTTAGTGTCGTTCCATCGGCTACAATACTTATCAGGGATTTTATATTTTCTACATCATCGGTCATTTTGCATTCTTTCTCAGCTCGTCTTGTAGCATATTAACATTTTCAACCGAGTGACCTTTAAGTCCTGCCATTCTTAAAAAGTTTGCCAGAATCCTATATCCGAAATCAGTTGCAATACTTTCTGGGTGGAATTGAACTCCAAAGACGGGTCTTTCTGCATGGTTAAAACCCATTATTAAGCCATCCGTTGTCTCTGCCGTTACAACAAGGGATTCTGGGAGGCTTTGTTTCTCGACCACAAGAGAATGATATCGGGTAGCAAGAAAATTCTGAATGATGCCTTCAAATATATTGGTGTTATTATGCTTTATGTTGCTTATTTTCCCGTGCATTGGGATATCGCTTTTTATTATTTTAGCGCCAAATGCTTGAGCGATACACTGATGCCCAAGGCAAACGCCCAATATCGGCATAGGAGCTGGGGCTGAAGTTATTAGATCGAGACAAATACCTGCTTTGTCTGGGTCACAGGGGCCAGGTGAAATAATTATCCCCGTAGGGTTTAATGCGAGCACCTCCGTCACTGTGGCCTTATTATTCCGAACAACTTTAACCTCGGCACCTAGTTGTCCCAGGAAATGCCATAAATTGTACGTAAAGCTATCATAATTATCTATCAAAAGGAACATGACGACCCATTTTAAGCATTAAATATTGAATACGAGTTTATATAAAGAGGTATAGCATTTAGCTGGCCTGGGGGGAAGGTAGGCCAATACCAAGGTATCTTTTTTGTTAGGTCGATGCATAAAATACATCTTAAAGGTAGTAGTGGTCAAAAAATGAATTTTGCAAATTAGAAAAATCGAGTGAAAAACTTTTCTTATATAAAAAAAATTACTTTGATAATTATGGTTGCTAGTTTGATCTTTTGCTTAGGGCTGGGCATCGGTATTTTTTTTGCCGAACATGAGGAGATCGAAAAACAAACCAAAAAATTAGAAAAAATCAGTCAGTTTGGTTCTTTCTCAATAAACAACAAAACTGAGTATTCGAAAACACTTCCAAAAGTAATAGCCCCGGATGAGAAAGATTATAATAAAAAAACTAACGCAGAACCGCTTCGTCAAAACCATAATTATAGTCTTAAAAAAAAGAACCATTTGCCCAAATGGATCGATAATTCCATTCCTGTTTTTAAACAGCCTGAATTCTCGTATATAGCTATTGTGCTTGATGACATGGGTTTAAATAAAAACATAGCGAATGAAGTTTTCGAATTGGGAGGCCCGCTGACATTATCTTATTTAAGTTATGCTCCTAATTTAATTGAACAGACAACCATTGCATCTTCCAAAGGACATGAGCTTATGCTTCACTTGCCAATGGAGCCATTGGGTGATCAGGATCCAGGTCCTGGAGCTCTTTTAGTCGATATGAAAAATATGGAGTTGAATCAGAGGTTAAATCTAGCGCTTGAAAAATTTCCCAACTTCATTGGTATCAACAACCATATGGGCAGTCGTTTTACCTCTAACTCAAAATTAATGGAATTTCTAATTAGCAGTTTAAAGAAAAGAGGTTACTTGTTTTTGGATTCCGTTACGACCAGTGGGTCTGTAGCTTTAAAAATGGGAAGGCGGTTATCGGCTCCGGTTGTTGCTCGTGATATTTTTTTAGATGATGTAGATAGTGAGAAAGAGGTTAAATTAAGATTAGCTCAGACCGAACTAATTGCGAAAAAGACAGGGACTGCAATAGCAATAGGTCATCCTAGAAAAGCTACTTTGAGAGTTTTGAAAGATTGGATGCATGATCTGCAGCAGAAAAAAATACAATTAGTTCCTTTGAGTGCCATAGCACAAATAAGATTGGATAAAATAAATTGAAAGGTGACCGAAAACCAATGTCAGCTGTTAAAGTCGACTGGGCCTGTTTGTGTTTGGGCGAAATGTCGAGTTATCAACTTTTTGAATTACTCCGAGTGAGACAAAATGTCTTTATCATAGAACAATCCTGTATTTATTCAGACGTAGATGAACATGATTTGTCTTGCTGGCATCTACTGGGTTATGGCCATAATTCAGAGTTAAAGGCGTATTGTAGATTGCTAAAGCCACAAACTATTTATAATGAGGCAGCGATAGGACGGGTTCTAGTAAAGAGGGAGTATAGGAGAGGAGGGTTAGCGAGGGAGTTAATGCTCGAGGCACACCGAAGATGTGAGCAGATTTTTAAATCCAAAGCAGTTAGGCTCAATGCTCAGGTTTATTTAAAAAAATTTTATGAAGATATTGGATACCGTTGTGTTTCGGCTCCATACAGTGAAGATGGAATTATGCATGTTGAGATGTTGCGGGTAGATTAAAGTGATTAGTTTCAGATATATAATGAAGGTAGAACTTTTTTAGTCATCTTGGTTTTAATAATTCGTGGTTTTTAAAATAGTCGGAACTAAATGGTTAAGGAGGATCTTAACATGAAGTATTGTGTTGTTGGTGCTGGAGCTATGGGTGGAGTATATGGACTGGGGCTTGTAGCCGCTGGTCATTCGGTGACTTTCTTTGATGTAAATGAAGAACACGTAAATGTTATTAATAAACACGGCTATAGATTATCAGGTGTTACAGGCGATAACACTTTCACCGTCAAAGCCACTTCAAATCCGGATGATTTGGCTAACAGTAGCGATGTAGTATTATTCCATACCCATACAAATGGAACAGTTGATGGCGCCAAGTCCGCAGCAACTATTTTAAAGCCGGACGGTTGGGCCGTATCCTTACAAAATGGGATCGGTAATATAGAGGAATTGGGACGGATTTTGGGATCTAGTCGAGTTGTCGGTGGAATAAGTTATCATAGTGCAGCTCTTGAGGCGCCAGGCCACGCCGTTCATACCAATTATGGAAAAACGCTTATTGGTGAGCTGGATGGGAAACCGAGCGGTCGAGTGGAAGCTTTAACGGAAACATTGTTGCATAGTGGTTTTACCCCAGAGATTTCTATGGATATTATGGGTGCTATTTGGAGTAAATTTGTACTCAATTGCGGGATAAATCCCGTATGCGCAATATCCGGGTTAAGAGCGGGAGAAGTTGCAAGAAACGTGTCTGCAGATGAGATGCAATCTCAAATACTCGAGGAAGTGATGTCTGTCGTTGAGGCAAAAGGAATTAATTTAGATAATGATGATATGGTGGGTTACGTCAAAAAGTTGACAAGGATGCGTTATAACAAACCCTCCATGCAACAACACATGGAGGCGGGACGGCCAACCGAAATAGATTCTTTAAATGGAGCGCTAGTCCGGGAAGCAAAGGCACTGGGCATATGCGTGCCCTTCAATGAAGCCCTTGTTTTTATGGTTAAAGCTAGAGAAACTGCTATGATGGAAGCTACAAAGGGCGTTGAAAAGGATTATGCCATGCTAGAGGCGGAGGCAGAGGCCGAAGAAAAAGAGGTTTAATTAGTCTGTAGAAGTTATACGTCTAATTCTGATACAAATTTTGCATTTTGCTGAATGTAAGCAAATCTCAATTCTGGCTTCTTTCCCATCAATGTCTCAACAGTGGATTTCAAGTGCTGTTTTTCTTCAGAATTATTAG
>PAQA01000008.1 GCA_002709155.1 Rhodospirillaceae bacterium | reverse complement strand
TTTTTTCGTTTGCTTTCTGGCCGGGGCAACTGGAACCCCGGCAAACTTGTCTAACCGAGCAAATATTTTGTTTTAGATATGGGAGAATTTTAAATATGAAAATAACAAAACTTTTAAAAACTATCACGTTGACGGCGGCCGCAGTCGCGATGACTAGTGCAGCTCAAGCTCAGGAATTCAAACTTAGGTGGGGACACTATTTACCCAATAGCGCCTTTGTTCAAGTAGAGAAAGATTTTGCAAAAAAAATAGAACAGCGTACCAATGGACGCGTTAAAATAGACATTACATTTGCTGGTGGACTTGGAAAAGGCAATGAGGTTGCTCTATTAGCCGGCCGGGGAGCAATAGACATGGCGTCTGTTGCAATGGGTTACTATCCTGATCAATTATTATTCTGGAAAGCGTATCAAATCCCATTTATTTTCGATGATCCCGTTCAGGCTATCAATATAGTGCATAAGTCATACAAAGAATTTCCTATTTTTAAGCAAGAGTCAGATAAAATAAACGTCAATTATCTATTTCAGCAACCGCTTGGTTCCTATTATATGACAGGTCCTTCCCCAAATTGTACAACCGTTGAGGCCCTAAAAGGGAAGAAAATCAGGAGTTTTGGGGCAGATCTTCCTAAGATGCACAATGCTATTGGTGCGGTTCCGGTAACGGTTAGACCAACAGAAGTCTACGAAGCGCTGCAAAGAGGCACCATCGACTACTCTTTCCTAAACGCCGGGAACGTCGAAAGCCTTAGGCTCTATGAGCCCGGAAAATATAGCTGTGGCACGGCAATGACGATAGCGGGACATATGATCGTTATCGGAAAAAGGACGTGGGCAAAACTGCCTAAGGACATTCAAGATATTTTCATGGATCAAGCCGCTAAAAGTCAAAAAGAGTATTTAGACTGGTTGGTTACTGGAACAAAAACATCAATTGCGAATATTAAGAAAGCAGGAGGCGTATTTAAAGAGTTTCCAGCATCAGAGCTAGCAAAATGGAAAGCAGCGACACCAGACTTATTGCAAGGTTGGGCGGAAACAATGAAAAAGCGCGGTTTCGGAAAACAGGCTGCAGAAGTCGCAGCTGCATGGCGGGCTTGGACTAAATAAATAATATTTAGAGCTATAGTCTACAGATCTGCGGCTGCCATTTGTTTTAGTGGCAGCCGTTAATTTTGTTTAACTATTGGTAAGAATTTGAAAATTGTTAGTAAAATCCTTGAACCTATTGCCTTAACCATCCTACTCGTAGGTGGGGGCGGCATGATAGTTTCTACTTTCCTCGGCACAGCAGATGTCGTTGGCACACAACTTTTTGGGCAACCAGTACACGGAGCTCTAGAGATTACCGAAAGTACCATGGTAGTTATAGTTTTTGGGGCGTTAACCTACGCGCAGATAAGAAGAAATCACATTCGAGTAGAATTATTTTATACGCGAGTAGGACCGCGGACACAGGGCGCCATGGATGCGTTTACTGATCTGATGGCTATTTTATTTTTTGGACTACTATTCTGGCAAGCCTCATTTGAAGCATTATTTAGCTTGCAGATAGATGAGTCTACTTTTGGGTTGATACGAATACCGCTTTGGCCCGCGCGATTTGTTCTCGCAGCAGGAACGGGTTTATTGATTATTCAGCTTATTATTGACTTTTGTTACGACATAAATAGAGCAATAGCCGGTGGCGAGAGAACAACAACTGAAGACGTTTTAAATCGCGAAATTGCCGACGCGGCTAAGTTTATCGATAACGACGGGGATAAAATTGCTTGAGTCTAGTACTACAGGAATTATCGTTCTTCTGACATTATTTGGGATGTTGGGGGTTGGCGTTCATATTGGGGTATCTCTTGGATTATGTGGTATTTTGGGAACCTATTTAGCAATAGGTCCGGATGCAGCATGGGCCCATTTAGCAACGATACCTTTCAGTACCACAAATTCATTTACACTTGCTGTCATCCCTCTATTCATTTTAATGGGATCATTGGCGACACAAGCCGGTTTAACAACCGATCTGTATAGGGCCGCTTATAATTGGCTTGGACGGTTGCCGGGGGGGTTGGCCATGGCAACGACACTCGCATCAGCAGCATTTGGAGCGGCTAGCGGGTCTACTGTTGTTAATGCGGCTGTTTTTACAAAAATCGCGTTACCGGAGATGACCTCATTTGGTTATGATAAGCGTCTGAGTGCAGGATGTATTGCAGCATCTGGAACACTAGCTTCACTTATTCCTCCAAGCATTATTATGGTCATTTATGCAATTTTAACCGAGCAATCGGTGGCATTGCTGTTGATGGCCGGATTGGTCCCAGGTTTATTATCGGCAGCCATGTATATGGGAGGTATATTTGCTATAGCGAAATTACGTCCAGATATGGCTCCAAGGTCCAAGGTGCAAATAAGATGGAAGGAGCGAGTGCAGTCATTAAAAGGAGTATGGGGTATTGCATTCTTATTTCTTTTAGTGATTGGCGGAATATACTCAGGTTTTTTTGTTCCAACTTATGCGGGTGCTGTCGGTGCCTTTGGTGCTTTTTTAATAGTTTTAGCGAAACGACGTCTAACTCCCAAAACAACCATAGACACTTTTAAAGATGCAGGCGTTACCACGTCGGTTATTTTCATAATAGTAATAGGGGGTATTATTTTTGCGCGGTACCTAACCTACACTGGGCTGATTGCTGATTTATCTGGCTTCTTACTCTCATTAGAACTCAATAAATACGCGTATCTATTTGCATTTGCAGCTATTTATTTAGTACTGGGGATGCTAATTGATCCAATAGCAATTATGGTTATTACTCTTCCTGTCATGTACCCAATTTTAACTGGGGTAGGATTCGACCCAATATGGTTAGGGGTTATTGCTATAAAGTTAGCAGAGGTCTCGTTGATAACGCCACCTGTTGGCCTAAATGTTTATGTTGTAAGAAGTGCATCTCCGATCCCCTTAACTTTGGAAGATGTATTTTCCGGGGTGATGCCTTTTCTCATTATCGATGTAATAACTTTATTATTACTCATTTTTATCCCAGAGATAACGCTAGCACTTCCAAATCTGATGAAATAGGTATGTTTTTACCATTCATTTAGAATATCTCGCCAGGTCGCTTTTAACGCTCTCTCTTCCATCGCCACTAACGATTGCAAGGGGCCGTGAAGTTTTGGGTAATGGCGCTTTAAGGTAGAATTTATTTTGTTTTTTATCGTCTGATTGGTGAATGGTTTTGAAGCACTTCCCTCTGCAATTAGACACTCCTGGATATATTTCTCCCCATTGGAAAGGTGAATGCTTATTTCCGCAGGACGATCGTTTGGCGGCTCAGGTTGTGGGTCATATAAATACATATTTATCTTCTCACGAAGCTGCCTTATTTCACTATTATCTAATGTTTCGGAACTAAACGCTTCGACATTAGCTGACCCGTGATAAACAGAAGTCGCTATGATATGTTCCATGGAAAATTTTGCAGCAAGTGTCGTTTCAGGGGCTAAATTACTCAGTAATTTTCCTCGCCAGTGAGTTTTTAACGTAATTTTTTTTATGTCTTTATAATTGAACTTCGGAAGTATTTGCAATGCCGCTTCAACAGCAGAATGGCTGTACTGACAGCACGCAAATTGCTTGTGATAACTCTGCATTACCGCCCATTTAAATTCTAGTTCTGGAACTATATTCTCAACATTGAACTTAGCACCAAACGTTTCAACAAAAACATTGTATAAACTCTTAGATGTTCCAGTTATCCCAATTTTAGTCAGGTCCGCTGCTCGTAAACCATTTGTTGCCCCTATACCAGCCCAAATGTTTCTTATTAAACCCCCTTCGATGGCATGTTTAAACGGGGCTGGATTAACCAAAGTTGCGGATGTGCAAATTGTATTAAATATTGTCTCCTTAGAAAAATTGCGCAGAAAGCCAATTGCTGTGGCGCTTCCAATCGCTGCTAAAGATCCATGAGGATGTAACATTAATTCATCATACTCAAAAGCTCTAGCCAATCGGGCCACCACCTCGTATCCACACAAAAATGCTCTCAGCATTTCTGTCACCGTATTCCCCATAGCTTCACCTTCAGCTAAAATAGCGGGCAAACAGTAAAGACTGGCATGACAAACAGCCGGAAGATAACCAGTATCGACTTCACACCAGCTACCAGAGGAACCGTTTGCTAAGGCGGCTGAATACCTATCTACCAGAGTCTTTGAATTATTGAATATTGTACTTTCAGCTGGTCCACTAAACTGTATGAGCTGTTCCAAAAATAATTGGAGCTCGCTCTCATGGCTTGCGGCCGTTATTGCAGATAAGTCGTCTGCAAAAATAAGAACCGCTTTATATCGAACATCCTCTGGGATATCCTCCCATTTAATTTTGGTAAGTAACTCTAAAATACTATTAAGGCTTTTTTCAATCTGCTGGATTACTATAGTCATAGTTGCTTTCACACTGTGGGACGCATCAACGGCAACAAGAATGTATTATCTTTTAGAATAAAATAAAGTTTAGTACGGTGTCTCGGTTTTTTTAATAATGAGCGCTATAATAAAAATTATTAGGCAAGCAGGTCTATTTTAAGTTCTGCCTTAACAGTTAATAGATATCAATTAAATGAATAAAAAACCGTCGATTGAAAATGTAGAACCAAAGCCCATTGATTTAATACGAACTTGGGGAGAGAGGGGATATAGTATCGGTTTTACTAATGGATGTTTCGATCTTATTCATCCAGGACATATTTCGCTATTGCACCATGCTAAAAACGAATGCGATAAATTAGTCGTTGGCTTAAATAGCGATAGCTCAGTTAAAAAATTGAAGGGAAAAGATCGTCCCATACAAAAAGAAAATGCCAGAGCAACAGTTCTTTTGGCCCTTAAAGATGTAGATGCCGTTATTATTTTTAATGAGGAAACACCAATAAAGTTAATAAAATTAATAAAACCGGATGTTCTTATAAAAGGCGGGGATTATAAAATAGACAACATAGTTGGAGCTGAATTTATCCAGCAAAATGGCGGCAGGGTTGTTCTTAGCGATTATAAAAATGGCCATAGCACGAGCGAAATAATTAAAAAAATCGGGAGTTAAGGAAACATATAATCGGAAATATCTTTCTTGGTGTGTCTTTAATCTGTGGTGTTAAAATGATGGTTTCTTGCATTTCCCTACTATCACTTGTAACTTCCCTAAGCTTTACGATTTATCGTTATTAGTAGTTACGGTTTTGTGGCAAGTTGTGTGCGTTTGAGTTTTAAATTTAAAAAGTCCGGATAAAGTTGTTCTCCATAAATATGGGATTGGTCACTAAAGATGTTTTTTTTCGGTAAGAAGAAGAAAAAGCCCAAACAGACAAATAAAGTAACAACGAAAAAAAAAGTGTCTGCAATGGACGACAAGCAAAAAATATTGCTAATGATTCGAAAGATGCGTAGTCGTATTAATCCGGATATATTAAACAAAGCGGAGCGTGTTGCTTTGAGCCAAATCGGTGAGAGTAGTTTTGTTCCGCAGGAAAATGAGGCTTCGCGTCTATTCAAATTAGCAATGCAGAACAACGGGGCTCGTCGCTCAGAAATTCTAACTTTGGTCGAAAGAAGAGTTAATAAGGATTTACATTGAATAGTTAGAGTACTGTCCCTATGTAACAGGTTAACGATTAATTCTAATCCCTGATTTTAACTTTCATAATATTCTTTAATTCTGGTTGGTTGCAGTGTTCGTAACAAGATTATCTTAAACAACCAAAAGCAAAGATGACTCTCGTAATTTATGCAGATTTTTGGAGTATCGCGTGGCTAAATTATCGAAAAAGAGGCGGTTTATTCATCCCAAACGTACCGTTTTTGGAAGAATACGTGCTTATTTTTTTGCTGGTATACTCGTAACAGCTCCTATTGGAATTTCCTTATGGATCACGTGGGGCATTATTAAGTTTTTTGATGCTCAGGTCGTTAAATTAATTCCTCCTCAATATAACCCGGAAACATATCTTCCTATTACATTACCTGGCTTGGGGCTGGTTTTAACTATTATTGTTCTGACACTAGTGGGATGGTTAGCGGCGGGACTAATGGGACGCTGGTTAGTTCGTATCAGCGGCCAGATAATGGCTAGCATGCCAGTAGTTAGAAATATCTACAGTGCAGTAAAACAAATAATGGAAACGATACTTGCTCAAAAATCTAATGCATTTCGTCATGTTGTTTTATTTGAATATCCAAGAAAGGGTATCTGGAGCATGGGATTTGTGACAGGAGCAACATCAGGTGAAGTCCAAAATGTAATAGACACGGATATGATCAACGTTTTTGTTCCAACGACACCCAATCCAACATCGGGTTTCCTTCTTTTTGTCCCCAAAAAGGATGTTCATTATTTAAACATGTCGTCTGAGGAAGGTTTTAAAATGCTCGTTTCAACAGGAATAGTGACGCCTCCAGATAGACGCAGTGATATCCAACAGAAACAACCTATCATTTTTACTGAAAATGCAGCTAACGACTCTGTAATGAATCAAAGTACTAAAGATTGAATGACACTAAAGTGAATATATGAAGATGGCTTCTAGTATTGATAATTACCGTTTGTGCTAATTTCTTCAACCGCTTTTTAGATATTGAACGGCATTATCCCGTTCAAATAGATATAAAAGTATTCTCAGAGCTTCACCTCTTTTCGTGACTAGGTCTGGATCTTTATTCAATATCAATTTAGCTTCCTTTTGTGCTAACTCTAACAAATCAGAATGAAAAGTTAGATCGGCTATTTTAAAATGAGGTAAACCACTTTGTTTAATACCAAGAACTTCACCAGCCCCACGAAGTTTTAAGTCCTCCTCGGCTATAACAAATCCATCTTCACTCTCTCTTAGAACATTTATTCTAGCTCGAGCATTTGCTGATAAAGGAGAGGAGTACAAAAGTAGACAAGTTGATTGGTCTAATCCACGGCCAACCCTGCCTCTTAACTGATGCAATTGTGCGAGCCCAAATCTCTCTGCGTGTTCTATGACCATTATAGTTGCATCGGGGACGTCAACCCCAACCTCTATAACGCTGGTTGCTACTAAAATATCGACTTTTCCCGCGCGAAAAGAATCCATAATTCGATCTTTTTCAATATCTTTCATACGACCATGAATTAAGGCAACACGATCTGTAAAAATTAAATTTAAATGCTGAAAGCGTTCTTCGGCAGCCGCCAGGTCCAGTTTATCCGATATCTCAATCAGGGGACAAACCCAATATGCTTTTTTTCCACTATTTATCGCTCTACTAATTCCTTCTACTACTTCTTGTAGACGTTCGTTGGATACCGCACGCGTTATCACGGCTTTTCGTCCGGGTAGTCTTTCCCGGAGTATCGAAACGTCAAGATCCCCGTACGCGGTCATGCTTAATGTTCGGGGTATGGGGGTAGCAGTCATAATTAGCATATCTACGCCATCACCTTTATTACTCAATGCTAGTCGTTGATGAACACCAAATTTATGTTGTTCATCAACAACGGCAAATCCCAAATTTTTGAACGCTACATCATCTTGAAATAACGCGTGAGTGCCAATTAACAATTGAATGCTGCCAGATTTTGTGTTGCTTATGATTTGATTACGGTCTTTGGAACTCATTTTACCTGTTAGAATATCAATCTTAATGTTAGCGGCTTCTGCCAAGGGTTGCAGTGTTTGAAAGTGTTGTTTAGCTAATATTTCAGTGGGTGCCATGAGTGCTGTTTGAAAACCCGCCTCAATGGCAGTCAAGATGGAATAGAACGCAACTATTGTTTTACCACTTCCTACGTCACCTTGCAGAAGGCGTAGCATTCGATTTTCTGTTTGGAAATCATGATTTATTTCTTCAAGAACTTCCAATTGATTTGGTGTCAAGACGAATGATAAATTTGCATTAATTATCTTTTTCAATGCTCCTGAACCAATGATTGAGCGTCCTTTGCGTTTTTTTTGATGTCTTCTTATCATTGCTAACGCTAATTGATTTGCCAATAACTCGTCATATGCCAAACGCGCACGATTATTTGAAGTAGGGATCAATTCTTTATGAGTTTTAGGTGCATGAACTGCCATTAAACTCTCGATCCAATTAAACCATTGCTTTTGTTGTACCAAGTTGGGGTCTAACCATTCTGGTAAGTTCGGTGTGAGCTTTAAAGCATGGTGAATACATCTCCGCAAAACTTTACCTGTTAACCCTTGAGTGAGTGGGTAGACTGGTTCTACGGTCAAAATTAATGCTTTGTCTTCTTCTTTCACAACATGATCTGGGTGCATTACTTGAACGCGACCATTAAAAACATCAACCTTACCACTAATAATGCGTTTTTCATTAATTGGAAGAATTTCGTGTAAATAATCGCTTCTAGCATTGAAATAGACAAGTTCAACCAATCCACTTTCGTCGGAACATATGACTCGATATGGGCGTTTGCGCGTTGGTGATGGTATATGTTCTATTACAGTAACAATAAAAGTACATATTTTCCCATTTGGCGCTTCACCAATTAAGGGGCAAAACTGGCGGTCAATAAGATTATTTGGTAACAGCCACAATAGATCTGCAATGTGTGCCCCTGCCACGTTTGTTAGTAGGGCGTTAATGCGCGGGCCTACGCCTGGCAGTTGCTTATTTGGAATAAATAATTTGAAAAGTATTTCGGGTCTCATTTTATAGACTTAACAGGAAAACTAATTATCAAACAATTAAGATTTTATATTTCTACATTATTCAATTTCTATTTTATTTCGGATAGGAGAAGACAGATGAAAAAACCAAGTAAAAACAGCTGATCGGTTGGCTAATGCTTAATAGTATTCTATATCCCTTTCTATCAAATAATTTTGGAGTTTTGCAATGGATGATGGTCTCTCAGAACGGAGAAAACGTTTGGTATATCGAAGCGCATATACCGGAACAAAAGAAACGGATTTACTACTTGGGTATTTCGCCGCACATCATATTGAAACTTTGTCAGAAGAACAGCTTAATGAGTATGAGAACTTACTTAAAATTGAAGACCCAAGATTGTACAAATGGGTAACGGGGATGGAAGAGGCACCAAAGGAATATCAAGGTGAAGTTCTTGATTTGATAAAAAACTTTAAATTGTCCGATTGTCTCATTGATTAATAATCATAATGAAGAAGTTTACACAAATTCCAAATACGCCACTCGGTTGGGACGCAAATCTAATGGCGTCTTATTCAAGTGAGTATAAACATGTTCTCCATATCTGCCGTGATGATGCACGCTTAGATGATATTGAGCAATGCCTCTCATTTTTTGCTCCTGAACTAAATGTTATAAAAATACCAGCGTGGGATTGTCTCCCGTACGATCGGGTATCGCCAAATTCCGAGATTATAAGCCAACGACTTGATGGTTTGGCCAAATTGGGAGAGCTAAGCGATAATGATCCCTGTTTGGTTTTGACGACTGTAAATGCTGCACTGCAACGTGTACCTCCGCGAAATTTCTTCGCCGATACATCAAAAGATCTTCAGGTGGGCCGTGAGTATCCTTCCAGCGATTTAATAAATTTTTTTGAAAACAACGGTTATTTGAGAACGGGAACGGTGAGAGAGCCTGGTGAATACGCCGTGAGAGGTGGGATTATTGATGTTTTCCCTTCTGGCTTATCAGACCCCGCAAGATTAGATTTTTTTGGGGAGGAGCTTGAAGCTATTCGTGCTTTTGATCCTGTTTCGCAAAGAACAATAAAAAAGTTAAAAAGTGCTAAGTTGAGGCCGGTGGCTGAAGTCCGTTTAAATAAAATAGGTATAGAGTGCTTTAGAACGGGTTATCGATCCAATTTTGGTGCTCATATTCTCAACGACCCTCTTTATGAGGCTATCACAGAAGGTCGCCGGCATGCTGGGATGGAACATTGGTTGCCGTTATTTCATAGTGAATTAGAACTGATAACCGACCATTTCCCAGTTAAAGCTATCTCGGCTGATTTTGAAATAAACAACTTGGTAAAGGCTCGCTTAGAACTGATACAGGATTATTTCGAGTCTAGGAAATCACTCCATCAACACAACACAGAGGACGGCGGTATTCTATATCGTCCCCTTCCTCCAGATCTATTGTATTTAAACGGGGACGAATGGGATGTCCTAATAAATAGTGTTGATTTTTTTGAGTTTTCTCAATTTGACATACCAGGTAATTCGGTTGTTTCAAATCACNTTGTTAAACCCAGNGGAGGAGAANNTGGATTAGANTTAATTGAGATCAGAAAAAATAAGGAACTNAATATATATACTCATGTAGTNGANAAAGTTNAATACAATATAAAGCGAAATANNCGGGTTATTCTTACTGGCTATTCAACAGGCTCNAGAGACCGNTTATCCACNCTTTTGAGCGAAAATGGCATGGANAGTATTGAAACAGTCGAAACATTTAAGCAAGCATTAGCTTTGCCTATAGAGACTGTTGCCGCGGTGATATTGCCAATTGAACGCGGATTTTCTGCGAATAACACGCTCTTTCTGGCCGAGCCAGATATACTTGGTGAACGTCTTGCAAGGCCGAGTAGGAAGCGTAAACGCAGAGGAGAAGAGTTTTTACAGGAAGTTTCGGCTCTCAACGAAGGTGATTATGTTGTGCATGTTGAGCATGGCATCGGACAGTTTTCGGGTTTGGAGAGCTTGGAGATTGGTGGTGCACCGCATGACTGTTTACGCTTATTTTATAGTGGCGGGGATAAGCTGTTTTTACCTGTAGAGAATATTGATATGCTTTCGCGGTATGGTTCGGAGGAAAGTAAGGCTAATCTAGATAAATTGGGGGGTGTTGCTTGGCAAGCTCGAAAGGCGCGGGTTAAGAAAAGGCTCCGAGACATGGCTGACCAACTAATTAGAGTGGCTGCTGAAAGAGAGTTAAGAAAAACTGAAAAGATAATTCCTCCAGCCGGGCTCTATGAGGAATTCTGCGCAAATTTTAAATATAACGAAACAGAGGATCAACTTCGTTCTATAGAGGACACTTTAAGCGATTTTTCAAGTGGAAAACCGATGGATAGGTTGGTGTGCGGTGACGTCGGTTTTGGGAAAACCGAAGTTGCGCTGCGTGCTGCAATGGTTGCAGCTTTGCATGGTCTTCAAGTAGTTATTGTGGCGCCTACAACACTTTTGTGTCGGCAACATCATCAGGTATTTGCGGAGCGGTTTAAAGATCTCCCTATAAAAATACGTCAGCTATCACGGTTTATTTCGGCTAAAGACGCAGCAATAATTAAGTCAGAGTTAAAATCCGGGGACTGCAATATTGTAATAGGCACGCATGCGGTGTTAGGCAAATCAATTGAATTTAGTAATATTGGGTTATTAATAGTTGATGAGGAGCAACATTTTGGCGTTAGCCAAAAAGAACGCCTAAAGGACTTAAGATCTACCGTGCATGTATTAACGCTAACAGCGACACCGATACCTAGAACCCTTCAATTGGCGATGTCTGGAGTTCGTGATCTGTCACTAATAGCTACGCCACCAGTAGACAGATTAACTATCAGAACATTTATAATGCCTTATGACGGTTTGGTCATAAAAGAGGCAATTCAAAGAGAGAGAAACAGAGGCGGGCAAATCTTTTATGTCTGTCCGCGTGTTGAAGACCTTCCTAGAGTTTATGATAGGTTATTGAGGTTAGTTCCCGACGCAAGGATTGGTTCTGCACACGGAAGAATGACCCCGGGGGAGCTTGAGGATATTATGACTTCATTTTGTGATGGTGCATTTGATATCTTGTTAAGCACTAATATTGTTGAGTCTGGATTAGATATACCCAATGCAAATACTATCATCATACACAGAGCAGATATGTTCGGCTTATCCCAGCTTTATCAACTTAGGGGACGTGTCGGTAGATCAAAAATTCGCGCATATGCTTATTTGACATCGCATCCATCTAAGATTTTAAATCCGAATGCAAAGCGGCGATTAGAGGTTATGCAGACTTTAGATAGTCTTGGAGCGGGTTTTAGTCTCGCTAGCCATGATATGGATATTCGTGGCGCGGGTAATTTGCTCGGGGAGGAACAGTCGGGTCAAGTAAAAGAAGTAGGGATAGAACTGTATCAACATTTACTGAAAGAAGCAGTTACTTCTGCACGAGAGAATGGGTTCTCTGAAATTGATTCAGAAGAATATTGGACGCCTCAAATATCCATTGGAACGCCTGTTTTAATACCAGAGAATTTCATCCCAGATCTAACCGTTAGATTAAACGTATATCGTAGAATAGCAGATCTTGTTGACACTGATGAAATCGATAGCTACGCGGCGGAGCTAACCGATCGCTTCGGAGAGTTACCTGAAGAAGTTAATAATCTCTTCAAGGTGATAATAGTAAAGCAGTTATGCCGTAAGGCTGGTGTTGAGAAAGTAGATGCGGGGCCTAGGGGTGCTGTAGTGTCGTTTCGAAATGACGATGTCAAAAACCTTTCGGGGTTAATTGAATTATTAGGGCGTAACCAAATGACAACACAGCTTAGAACAGACCATAAATTAGTTCATAAAAGTAACTGGAAGAAAGCGCCTGAACGTGTACAGGGCCTTACAAGGCTCATGCAGGATTTAGCTGCAATCGCTGAATAGTTCTAATGGGGTAACGTGCTATTGATATTTAAATCAAATAGAGGAAAAAACGCCTCTGGTTCTTGTGCTCCCGATATGGAGTATTTTTTATCAAATATGAAACAGGGCACCCCAGTGATCCCGTTTGAGTATGCATACCTAGTATCATTAGCAACTCTATCAATGCCTTCATCTGACTTCGCATAACGAACAAAGCTATCTGTGTTGATGTTTAAGTCTTCTAATATCTCTTTCAATATTTCCAATGACCCTATATCTCTCCCTTCATAGAAATAAGCTTTAAACAGAGATTCGACGACGAAATCGGATGTTGTTTGATCCTTTGACCAGGATATTAATCTATGTGCTAAGACAGTATTTGGTGTCTTTTTAATTTTTTCAAATTTAAATTCTATTCCTTCCATTTCCCCTGTTTTACGAATATTCTCATAAATGGTTTTGGCGCGATCGGGGCCACCAAATTTTGCTTCTAGATAATGATCACGAGCCATGCCAGTTTTTGGCATATCTGGATTCAATTGAAAGGCGCGCCAATTAATATCAACATCAGGATTTGAGCGAAGGTTTAAAGCCCGTTCTAAACGCCTCTTTCCAATGAAACACCACGGACAAATAACATCAGAAAATAAATCAATTTGTATCATAGTGATTTTTCACCTTAATAAAATTCTTACTATTGTATAAAACACTTCTTATATATTAATTTTTAAGTTAAATAAAAAAAATTAGAGGGGGCTCTAAAGCATGACAATATATGAAGAAGGGCTATCAGCTAATAATGCAAATTATACCCCTTTAACACCGGTAGATTTTCTTGAAAGAGCAGCCGAAACTTGGCCAAATAAAACTGCAATAATACATGGAACAACCAGAAGAACCTATCAAGAGTTTCTAGAACGATCCAAAAAAATGGCGTCGGCGATCAATAAACGTAAAATAGGAGAGGGGGACGTTGTTTCGATTATAGCACCCAATACACCTGCTATGCTAGAATCCCATTACGGCGTAATTATGTCGGGGGCGGTGCTGAATGCGCTTAATTATCGACTAGATGCCCCAACAATTGCTTTCATTTTAGAGCATGGGGAGTCAAAGCTTGTCATGGTGGATAAAGAGTTTTCTTCAGTAATGGAAGAAGCTTTCGCTCTGATGAAAAAGGTACCAGAAGTAATTGGAATAGACGACGAATTAGCTCCTGAAGGAAAACTTCTTGGTGAAATTGATTACGAGACGTTTCTAATGGAGGGAGATCCCGACTATCAATGGCCTCGAGTAAAAGATGAGTGGGCCTCAATGGCATTAAATTATACATCGGGGACGACGGGGAACCCAAAAGGCGTTGTTTTTCATCATAGAGGGGCTTTTTTAAATGCGATGGGAAACGCCGTCGCTTTTGGTTTAGATTCGTCGACATCATATCTTTGGACTTTACCAATGTTTCATTGTAATGGATGGACATTCACTTGGGGCGTTACAGCCGTTGGCGGGTCGCATGTATGTCTTAGATCTGTGGATCCAGAGCTGATTTTTGAGTTAATAGAAGAATTTAAAGTAAGTCATATGTGCGGTGCACCGATCGTTTTAAATATGTTAGTGCATGCCCCCGATCAGGTTAAGAAAAAATATAAACATTTAGTGCAGATTGCTACAGGTGGAGCAGCTCCCCCTAGTGCTGTAATAGCTTCGATGGAAAAACTTGGTTTTAAAGTTTTGCACTTATACGGATTAACAGAAACCTACGGCCCCTCGGGTATATGCGCATGGCCACCAGAGTGGGATGCTCTCGATCTTGAAGTAAAAGCGACAAGGATGGCAAGACAAGGAGTTGGATACCCAACCTTGGAAGGTTTTAGAGTTGTCAATCCGGATACACTTGAAGACGTTCCCGCCGATGCTGAAACCATTGGTGAAATATGGATACGTGGAAACACCGTTATGAAGGGTTATTTAAAGAATCCAAAGGCTTCCGCGGAGGTTTTTGAACATGGCTGGTTTCATAGCGGAGATTTGGCTGTTATGCACCCTGATGGATATGCGGAGGTGAAAGATAGATCTAAGGATATTATCATTTCTGGAGGGGAAAATATTTCATCCCTCGAAATTGAAGAGGCTCTCTATAAACACCCAAAAATAATGGAGGCGGCAGTCGTTGCTCGTCCTGATGATAAATGGGGTGAAACTCCCTGTGCATTCGTCACGATTGCACCTGGACAAGCAGACCTAAGTGAGGATGAAGTAGTTCAATGGTGCAGGGCCAATCTGGCCAGTTTCAAGATTCCCAAAACAATAATTTTCTGTGAGTTGCCCAAAACCTCTACTGGAAAAATCCAGAAATTTTTACTCAGAGATCAAGCAAAGGGTTTATAAAAACGTTTTAAGTCAGCTAGGGTAAAGTCGTAACCTATCCAATATATTATTTTAAATCCGAGTAAGCAGTCATATTGTTTATGCTTTGTGCTTCGTAGACTGCTCTAGCAATCGCTCTTGATAAAGAATTTGAAGCATAACCCCCCAACAATGATAAGTCTCTAATGGGATTTTCCAAGTTTTGGCGGCCGGTCGCTATGGTAAAAACTGTATCTCCATCAAAAGGGGTGTGCGCAGGTCTTATAGCTCTGCCTAGACCGTCCTGTGCTATAATTGCAAGACGTCTAGCTTGGGCCTTAGTTAATTTGGCATCGGTTCCAATAACTGCCAAGGTTGTATTTTGTCCCAAACTAGTATTTCTGGGTAACTGTACTATTTCTTTGTCAATGTCTTTGGGTGGATGAACGCCACCAAACTCATTATTCAATTCGGTATCCCAAGCATAAAAGGCGCGGGTTTTGGGATATAAAACATTTCCGGCAGAATTAACGGCTACCAATGCTCCCACTGTCAAACCGAGCTCCTTGATAAAAAAGGAGCTGCTTCCAAGTCCTCCTTTTATGGAACCTGCATTAGCTCCCATACCTGCACCAACATTACCTAGGGAAAACGTTTTACTTGGGGAAGAGGCTGCATCAAAACCCAGTTTCCAATAAGGACTTCGGGTCTGCCAAGACTTTGCCGAGTGATTTTCGAGATCGAATAATATTGCTTGAGGTACTATAGGAACTCTGACCGAACCGATAGGGAGACCGCGGTTGATATTCCTCAAATAAGCCATCACACCTCCCGCTGCATCTAACCCAAAGGCAGAGCCACCGCTCAATACAATCGCATCAACTTTCT
>PAQA01000007.1 GCA_002709155.1 Rhodospirillaceae bacterium | reverse complement strand
ATTATGGATCTTGGGATAGCAGGAAAGACAGCAATAGTTTGTGGCTCTAGTAGAGGGCTTGGCAGAGCTTGCGCACAATCGCTCGCCAGGGCGGGGTGCACAGTCATAGTAAATGGAATTGAACCAGAAAGACTGGCAGCCACTGCTATTGATATTCGAAAAGAAACGGGTGCTAAAATAATAGAAGTTGCGGGCGATGTTACTACTCCTGCTGGACAGAATGCGCTATTTAAAAAATGTAATGCTCCGGATATTTTGATAACCAACGCGGGTGGACCGCCGTTTAGAGACTTTAGAGAGTTGGAACGTGACGCCATGCTTAACGGTGTTACCTGGAATATGATTACCCCCATTGAATTAATTCAGCGATATATAGATGGAATGTCAGAACGCGGCTTTGGCCGAATTTTAAATATCACATCTGTTTCCGTGAATATGCCTGTATCTGGGCTTGATCTATCCAGCGGCGCGCGAGCCGGTCTAACGGCATTTTGTGCAGGAGTATGCAGAAGTGTTGCACATACTGGTGTTACTATTAATCATATTCAACCAGGATTCTTTGATACTGACCGATATCGTGCAGGGATTGATGCTATGGCTGGTCAATTAAAAATTACTCACGAACAAGCTCACGAACAGCGTATTCAAGAGGTGCCAGCCAAAAGGGCCGGTACCGCAGAAGAGTTTGGCGAAGCCGCTGCTTTCTTGTGCAGTCTGCAAGCAGGATATATTACTGGGCAAAGCTTGTTATTGGATGGGGGACTGTTTAATAGCTCTTTTTAAATTTAAGAAATATTATGGGAATAGGCTGAAATGGTTGACGATGGCTTCTTTGATACAGTTATACAAAATGGCACAATAGTAGACGGATCGGGTGAGGGCAGATTTCAGTCGGATATAGGTATAAAAAATAATAGAATTCAGGCCATGGGTGATTTAAGTATGGCTAAATCTGGGCGCAAGATTAATGCGGCTAATAGGATTGTAGCTCCAGGTTTTATTGATGTGCACACGCATGATGATCGAGTGCTTCTTGCAAAACCCACAATGGATATGAAAATCAGTCAAGGAGTAACGTCTGTAATAGTGGGGAATTGCGGTATTAGCCTTGCACCGCTGGTGGCTGATAATCCACCACCCCCATTGGATCTTATTGCAGAGCCCGGGGCGTGTCGTTATTCGACATTCGAGCAGTTTCTGAAGGAAGTTGAAGGTGCTCCTGCAGCCGTAAATGCAGCGTTTCTGGTTGGTCATTCTACTCTCCGTGTAGGAACGATGGACTCTCTCGATAGGGCAGCTAGTTTAACTGAAATAAAAAAAATGCGGTCACTGCTCGAAGAAGGCCTGACCGCCGGTGCAATTGGGTTCTCAACTGGGCTTTTTTACAAGCCCGCTATAATGGCCCCGACCGAGGAGGTCATAGAAATTGCTTCGGCATTAAAAGCACACAAAGCCCGATATGTTACTCATATGCGTAATGAGAGTGATCATGTCATTCAATCCCTTGATGAAACCTTTAGAATTGGATCAGAGGCACGTTCTCCGGTTATAGTCTCCCATCACAAGGTCCAAGGGAAAAATAATTTTGGCCGTTCAGTTGAAACACTAAAACATATAGAGGACCATTTGCATGGTCATCACCATGGAATTGCGTTTGATGTTTACCCTTATGTCGCCTCGTCAACTGTTTTAAAGGAAGACTCGATACGGCTGTCAGAAAGTGTTCTCATAACATGGTCTAAATCACGACCGGATTTAGCGGGTAGGGAACTGTCAGATATTGCGGATGAATTAGGCTGCGATATCTTCTCAGCCGCCGCTCAATTACAACCTGCTGGTGCGGTTTATTTTGCCATGGCGGAGGAGGATGTGCAGCGCATATTGTCACATCCGAATGCAATGATAGGTTCGGATGGATTGCCACACGATGAACATCCCCACCCAAGGCTTTGGGGAACGTTCCCGCGTGTTCTCGGACATTATTGCCGAGATCTGAAGTTGTTCTCTTTAGAAGAGGCTATTCGGCGCATGACTGGTTACTCCGCGGAAACATTTGGTTTAATTGACCGAGGAGTTCTTAAGGCAGGAGCATTTGCTGATATCACAATTTTTGATGAGGATACAGTTTTAGATCGAGCTACATTTGATAAGCCTATGACCCCTGCGGCCGGCATCGATACTGTAATGGTCAACGGAAGTGTTGTTTGGGAGCAAGGTTGTGCAACTGGGAGTCGTCCAGGTCATGTCCTAAGACACGGTGGAAACCGTCCTAATTAACAGTCTACACTCCATCTGCCCAATTAAAATATTATACCGATGTTTAAATTGGTATTGGTGGAATTTGAATTGGGTTTCTCATTTCGTAGGCCCGGCTTGCAGTCAAAACTTTATCGTCACGATTCATTGCACTCACAAGCTGTAATCCAGCTGGCAATCCATTAGAGCACAAACCGCAAGGAATCGATGCGGCGGGATGTCTCCCTAAGTTGAAGGGGTACGAAAAAGGCGTCCATTCTGTCCAACGGTTCATATTGGAACCTTTGGGTACCTCTTCCCCTGCATCGAACGCTGTGATTGGTAAGGTAGGAGTGAGGAGTAAATCATAATTATCAAAGAATTCGTTGAGTTTTGTGCCTGCGCTCTCCCTCTCAGCAGTTGCATCGAGGTATTGTTTGATCGTTATTTCAGCGCCTTTAATACCAACCTCCCTAAAACCTGGATCAAGAAGCGCAAGTTGTTCTGTTGTCATTTGCTCCTGAAGCCTTGCTGCCCCTACAAACCAGAATATCCTGAATAAATCGTGTTGATTGCCTAACCCGGGGTCCACTTCCTCAACGGTTGCTCCTAAGGTTGTGAATGTCATGGCCGCTTCGTGTACTAACTTTGCTATTTCTGGATCAACTTTTGCATGTCCTAAATCGGGACTGTATGCGATACGCCAACCTCTAACCGTTTGATCCATACTTTTACGCCAGTCACAATTTTCCTCGGGAAGAGCATACCAGTCTTTGGGATCGGGTTCCGACATAACAGTCAACATCAAGGCTGCATCATCGACAGTTCGGGTCATTGGTCCTTGATGGGATAAAGTACCAAAACCGCTCGCCGGCCAGGTAGGAACCCTTCCAAAAGTTGGTTTTAAACCAAATATCCCGGTGTAGCCACTCGGCATTCGAATTGAGCCTCCGCCATCTGAACCATGGTGAAGAGCTCCAAAACAAGCTGCCGCTGCTGCGGCTGCTCCACCCGATGAACCCCCAGGCGTTTTCGTTAAATCCCACGGGTTCCGAGTGATGCCAGTAAGCGGGCTGTCTGTTACTCCTTTCCAACCAAACTCTGGAGTAGTTGTTTTTCCCAAGAGAACTGCGCCATTAGATCTAAGGCGCGCTACCAAGGGTGCATCTTCGTCCCAAGGGCCTTTATCATTTGTTGTTAAAGATCCACGTCGCGTTGACCAACCTTTTGTTGCAACTAAATCTTTTATTGTTGTTGGAACGCCATCAACTAATCCGGCAGGTGTTCCCATAGACCATCTTTCCTCGGAAGCTCTTGCGCTTTTTAAAGCTTTTTCTTCGTCTACTAACCGGAACGCATTTAATTTTTTATCATAATTCTTTATATGCTCCAAGATGGCTTTGGTAGCTTCCACTGGGGACATCGTTTTATTTGAATAAGCGTTCAAAAGCTCATTAGCTGAGAATAATGCAGGATTGGTTTTCATTTATTATAATCCCTATAATGAATAAATTTTTCAGTGCCGTTTGATAATTATTGAGGTGTTTTAAAATTGTTAGTACGTGGGGTGCATACATTGGATAACATCTGTGTAACAAGATTTTCTTTACATTCAGCCCAGGGTCTCTCTATCCCTCCAGGTGTGCTCGATTGATAAATCATAGCTATGGCCATTACTCCAAAAACAGCTGCGAGGATCCACATCGACCGATTCATTATTTGCTCCTATTTAAAATAAATTTATTTGGGCCAATCGACAATATAATCTGGTAAAGACTTATCGGAAACATTTCTTTCTGAAGTGACCCGATTCCTGACGGAGGCGCCTGCTTCATGGACCGTTTCAGCGTCTCCTGATACGAGCGGGTGCCACCATTCTAAATCTTTTCCTTCATGTATTAATCTGTAAGCGCATGTAGACGGCATCCATTGTAATTCCTGGACTAAACGAGGAGATAAGGCAACGCAATCAGGAACAACAGTTTTTCGGTTCTCGTAATCTCCGCATCTACAGGTGTCACAGTCTAAAAGCCGGCAGGATACGGACGTGAAATGTAATTCATCCGTTACGTCGTCAATAAGCTTTATCAAACAACATTTGCCACACCCGTCGCACAAACTCTCCCATTCGAGAGAGGTCATTTGCCTAAGTGTCTTTGTCTTCCAAAAGGGTTCGTTTTCTTGTGTCACAGCCGGGTTGATCAATTACGATATGAAGAATCGACTTTATCAATCTTTCGCATTAATGCTGCGAACTCTAGTTGACCTAACCCATCTGTATCCTTGGAAACCCCTTCTGGACCATCAATATCATTCCCAGACTTTGTTGCGATATTGTCGCCCAGCGTATTGACTGTTCCTGCACTCGCAGCATCTACCTGAACTTGGCACGCTCTCTCAAGTCGATAAAGTCTTAAAAAGGCCGCTGGTATGGTCTTACCTACTGTTAATAAACCATGATTCTTTAGTATCATTGCCTTGTGATTGCCCAATGAGTTCACTATTCTTTCGCGTTCGTCTAGGAAGAGGCTTGGCCCCTCATACTCGTGGTATGCAAGCCTCTTATGAAAGGTAGTTGCAAACATACTGATAGGTAAAAGTCCCTCTTTAACGCCGGCTACAGCCATTCCCGATCGAGTGTGTGTATGCATTACTACCTGATTTTCATCGGAGTGTTTCATATGGATTGCTGAATGGATTACAAATCCAGCATGGTTAACACTGAATGGCGTTTCATCGACTATATTTCCATCTACATCAATTTTCACGAGGTTTGATGCTGTTATTTCATCATAATTAAGACCAAATGGATTTATAAGGAAATGAGGTTCGGTGCCTGGAACTCTCACGGTCAAATGGCCATAAATTAATTCAGTCCATCCAAAGTGCTCAACTAAACGATATGCGGCTGCTAGTTGTACTCTTAAATCCCATTCTACATTGTTCATTGCCGAACGGTCCACTTTAAAGTCGGTTTGCAGCTTATTCATCTGAATTCCCCTCGTGCGGTTAACGAAAATAATCACCAATCCAAATATAATTACAGATATCTTCAATCGCCCGGTCAAGATTACTAATCCATCGCTACTTGACCAACTTACGCTATCATACACAATTTAAAGATATTGAGAATAATAATGGCGGTTTCAAATCAATAAATCTATTGATCTGAAGCAAGTTCGCTGAGTTATGATGGTAAAGTAGTCGAATTTGGAAATTTTTACTTCAGTACGTCTGTCAGCCGGAGAATTGCGCGTCTTCTGATAAAGTAAACTCGCTGTTTCTTATTCTATCTGGCCATTCGGCAACCATTTCTGCCACTGATTCTTCGCCATAATGCTCAATCATATCTGTTAGGGCGGCAAATATTGCGGACGAAGCGACTATTTCAGCTGCCACACCTTGAGATAAGGCATCCTCCCATGCCTCCAAAATAACTTTGAGCGCTAATTGTTTTTGCTCGTCTTCTGCGAGAAATGCTTCATCTTGATCCGACATCTTTGAATCCCCGAATTATGCTTATTGCTTGATCCCGTCCTAGCATGCATGTTGTCTGAATGAAAGCTATGTCTTCTAATCCTATTGAATATTTCCGACCACGTAGGCGGAGTGATATTGCTAAGAAGCCACTGGATATTGATCCAAATATTACCTTTAATTTTGGCGGCCGGCCATTCTCGTCGAGATATAATAGTTTTTATCATGAGTTACGACCGTTAGAGGCAGCGAAAGATATTTTCTTTTCTAATCTTTTTATGAGGTCACTTAAAGGTCAAACTGATTTTTCTGTAATTGGAGAATTAGGCTTTGGTACTGGATTGAATTTCGCGCTCGCGTGTAATTATTGGAAAAAAAGAAATGACTGTGATGCAAGGCTTCATTATGTCGCAATTGAACCATATCCGTTAGAGGCACATCAAGTTGACAAATTTCTATCAGGTTTCAGTGAGTTGGATGCTGAGAGAAGGGAGTTGATATCTGGATATCCGAAACCGCATGTTGGTTTTCACCGCGTATGGTCCAAAGACAATAAAATAGCACTCACTCTTGCGGTTGGCCCTGTGGAGGAGGTCCTTGCTGAGGTTGAGGCGGAAGTGGGCCTTTGGTTTTTAAATGGGTTTCCTCTGCGTATAAATCCAGAAATGTGGTCCCAAACCGTTTGTTTGGAATTAGCTAGACTTAGTAAACCAGACGCTTACCTAATATCCGTTCGCGATGATAAAGAAATCCAGCATAGATTAGCTATGCAGGGCTTTCAAATGGAAAAACGAGACAGCCTATGCGGTAAGTTAAGAGTCTTGGAAGGCAAATTTATAGGCAAAAGTGAAGTAAGGTATCTGGCTCCCTGGTTTAGGCCTCCTCCGCCAGTTCAAAGTCAGGGCACAATAGGTGTAATTGGTGCTGGAATTGCTGGTTGCGCCATGGCAGAAGCGCTAGCTCGCCGAGGAAAGAGAACTTTGTTATTCGATCAGCAAGAAGATGTCGCGCAGCGCGCATCGGGTATCGAGGCGGGGTTAATAGCACCCGAATTGGGCTTGAATGCAAGCAACATGAATCGCTTCTATGACAGAGCCTATAGAATGGCATTGAGTTCTATCGAAGATAGCGAAATAGAATGGAATAGCCGCGGTGTCATAGAGTTTTTTCAAAAAGATGAAGCGCGTCGACGCGTCCAGCACATGAAAGACGGGGCTAGCTTGTGGCATGGTGCTGCTCAATTAATGTCGCCCTCAGAATCCTCATCACAAATAGGGATAAAAGTGTCTTCACATGGAATTTGGTTTCCGCACGGAGGTGCCTTGAACCCAAAAAGATATGCACAGTATATGTCGCAAAAAGCCGAATCTTTCCTTGGTGCAACTGTGCATGACATTACTTATAGAGATGACGGTTGGTGGTTATATGACTATTCAGGACAAAGGATAGCAACGGTAGACACACTAGTCATTGCGGCAGCTCAACAGAGTAATTTTTTTAAACCTATTTCCTTTTTACCGTTAAGTTCACTTCTTGGGCAAATATCTTTTATCCCCAAAAATGAAAACAGCCATAAATTGAAGGCAAGTATCATAAATAATGGCTATTTAATGCCCAGTATTGATGGGTTTCATGTGCTTGGATCTACCTATTCGAGGGACGGCTTTGAAGAGAACCAATGGCCGCAACCTGTTACGATTGAAAGGCATAAACAAAATTACGATAATTTAGATTGGGAATTAAAGTCTCTTTTCTCAGGTTATCAGTTTGATCAATGGTTGGGTTATTCTGCTATCCGTAGTGCAACGCCTGATCGACTACCCGTCGTAGGGCCTGTTCCCGAAGCAAAAAAATTTAAAAGAGATTTCGCACGATTGAGTCACGGCCCTACGGGAAAGTTTCCATCCGGTGTAGCTTATCAGCCAAATCTATTTGTCCTAGCGGGGTTTGGATCAAGGGGAATTATGACTTCAGCACTTTCCGCAGAGGTTTTAACCAGTCAGATGCTTGGCGAACCTTGGCCTATCGAACGGACTGTTGCGACGGCTCTTTCTCCATCACGTTTTTTAGCGCGAGGGATACAAAATAGTTTATTGAAAAAAATATAATTATACATCGAAATAAACTAATGAATTCAGCGTGCGGTAAGGCCTCCATCTATTACCAATGAAGAACCAGTCATAAAACCAGAATCATCGGATGCCAGAAATACAATGCCTTTAGCTATATCGTCCGGAACCCCCAGGCGTCCTATTGGATGTCCCGCCAATGCTACATCACGGGATTTCTGTATATCATTCGTGCCGTGTTGTTGGGCGCGGGAGACAAAGGTTTGTTCGCCCATATCTGTTTGTATTACGCCGGGATGTACCGAATTTACTCTAATTTTATGACCTTTCCGACCGAAATTGAGTGCCGTTGATTTGGTAAACAAGGTCACGCCTCCTTTGGTCATGGAATATAAAGGATCAAGCTCTGAGCCAACCAGTCCCGCGACAGACGAAATATTAACTATCGCACTTCCTTGACTGCTCTCGGAGCCACGTTTTGCGAGGGCTTCGGTCGCTACCTTAGTTCCCAGCCAAACGCCGGTCATATTGACATTAGCTAATCTATTCCAATCATCGATTGATATATCTGAAAAGTCTCTTCCCAGAAATAACCCTGCGTTATTAACCAAAATATCTAGACCGCCAAATTGGTCCACAGCTAGATCTACAGCATTGGACCAATCATTTTCATCAGTTACGTCAAGATGGATAAATTTTGCGTTAGGTCCCAGTATTTCGGCAGTTTGTTCGCCTTTAGTTTTTAAAACGTCGCCGATAATTACATTTGCCCCCACACTTATCATCAACCTAGCTGCTGCCGCACCAATTCCCCTGGATGCGCCAGAAATAAGGGCTGTCTTACCATCAAGTCGGTTCATATTTCAGTTTCCTTCAACGCTTAGATGCCCCCTAGTAGATTACAGAATACTACCTCTATAAGTTGTTGACTGAAAGTGAACAGATGCTTGCTATTCTAGATATCTTGCATCCGATCGCTAACCTTTAGGCTTTTGGAATCAGGATTTTAGACAATAGGGTGCTTTAGAGTTATGGTTTACTTGGTGAAATCCAAAACAATAACGTTTGTAATAATTAAAACGTTGAATCTTAGAATATGGAATATCTAATGACTAAAATGACATCGAAAGTCACGTGGGTTTCGGGTTTGAGGTTTATCGCGGGGTCTGGTAGCGGCCATGGGGCCATAATGGATGGATCTCAGACTTCTAGTTCGACGGAGGTTCTTGGACCAAGCCCCATGGAGATGGTTTTGATGGGTTTAGGAGGTTGTTCCGGCATAGACGTAATGCATATTCTGGGAAGAATGAGACAAACAGTTACTGGCTGTAAGGTGGAACTGGAGGGAGAACGAGCTGAAGAAAGCCCAAGGGTTTATAAAAAAATACATTTAATTTACACAATATCTGGCAATAACTTGTCGCAACAGCGTGTTGAAGAGGCTGTTCGTCTATCCAATGAGAATTACTGTTCAGTCTCCGTTATGTTAAACGCATCTGTTGAATTAACCCGTGAGGTGAAGATTATTCAAGACCCAGTGGTTAATTTGGGATGATTTAGGTTCCGCAAAATGTTTGGGTCACCTCCTCTCCTTTTTTGGGCGGGAGACTTAAATCATGCAATCGATGATTATTCTCGAATGGTGCGTCTAGAACTGTAATAAGATCTTCCATTAAACCAAAATCTTCGGTGTTTGTTGCTAGGTTAATTGCTTTCGCGATTTGATGGTTCCTTGGAATAAAGGCAGGGTTTACCGAGTTCATTTTCTTTTTGATTTCTTTGGTTCCTTTCCCTTCACTACCAAGTTTATCATTCCAGCGAGCTAACCAGTTGTCGATATCTTGTTTAGAGTCAAAAAGGTTCTTAAAGTTAGTTTCGTTCTCTTCCTCCAGATAACTACCCAGCGAACGATAGGCGGTTGTAAAGTCAACGTCACTTTTTGATAGAAGGTCCAAAAAATCAAATGCTAATTTTGTATTTTCCTCATCTGAAGCGCTTAGGCCTATTTTTTTGCATAGCCCTTCGTGAAAAGCCTTTTCGAAAAAAAACCAGAAATTTTCTATTGATGCTTTGGCCTTTGTAATTGAGTTATCCTGATTTTCATCCAGTAGCTTAAGAAGTGTTTCAGCAAATCTTGTTAAATTCCATTGTCCTATCATTGGTTGATGATTATAGGCATATCGCCCACCGCTATCGATAGAGCTGAATGTTTTATTAGGATTGAAACCATCCATGAATGCGCATGGTCCATAATCAATTGTTTCGCCGGAAATTGCAGTATTGTCAGTATTCATTACACCATGGATAAAACCAACTAACATCCAGGCCGATATTAATTCGGCCGTATTCTGAATAACACTATCCAGCAGTGTTAGATATGGCTGTTCGGCAAACTCAGCATGTGGATAATGCCTTTTAATCGCATAGTCTGCGAGTATCTTGATAGCGTCTTCATCGCCCTTGCCGTGAAAATATTGGAACGTACCAACTCGGATATGGCTAGAGGCTACCCTTGTTAATATCGCGCCTGGCTCCATGTATTCACGCCTGACCATTTCTCCTGTCATAGAAAACGCTAATGCTCTCGTAGTAGGAATACCTAGATTGAACATAGCTTCACTAACAATATACTCACGCATAACCGGACCCAAGACGGCCCTGCCGTCGCCCATCCGCGAATATTCTGTGGGGCCAGATCCTTTAAGCTGGAGGTCCCATCGCTGACCTTCATTATTTAATAGTTCGCCGAGTAAGACTGCTCTCCCATCCCCAAGCTGTGGGACCCAATTGCCGAATTGGTGACCTGCGTAAACCATGGCAATAGGATCTGCCTGCTTTGGGACCCTATTTCCTGCCAATATTTCTTGGTCTGTCTGTCCTATTTTTAGGGGGTTTAATCCCAAGGTCTCAGATAATTTATAATTTAATTTAACGAGTTTTGGTTCTTTTACTGCGGTTGGATGGAGTCGCTGGTAGAAAGTTTCTGGAAGGCGTGCATAGGAATTGTCGAACCGCAAATCTTCCAGCGTTTCAGCCATCATATTAGATTGCTTGGTGTCTTGACCTTTATCTTGAACGTGTTTTTCTAAAGACAAAATATTTCCTCATTATAATATTAAATGATCATTGCATTGATCTTGGGTTTTGTATCTCATTATCGCTTGAGTCAATTCTTAAGGCTCGCATTGTGAACTTTATCATAATTTTTGACCAAGTGTCTCAATTTGGGAATCAGTTCTTTTCCATATTGTTCTGCGTCTATGAGGGGATCATATCCTCTAATTAATAGGCTCGTGGCGCCGATCTTGTAATATTCAAGCATGGCCTTCGCAACGGTATCTGGCGTTCCAACTAACGCTGTTGAGTTTCCTCGTGCTCCAGTTGCAACTGCAAGTTTTGTCCACAGGCATGTATCGTGGATTTCGCTTTTTGCCGCGGCAGATAAAAGCCTTTGTGAACCCACATTGCTTGGTTTTGGGGCAGCGATACCCCGCCGTAATTCAACGATTTTTTTATGAATGGTTTCCGCTTTTTCCCACGCTTTTGACTCAGTGTCCGCTAATATAGGCCGAGTGGATAAGCTGAACTTCAAGGTTTGTTTATTTGCCTTTGATTTGTTTCTCACCCGAGCCATAAAACGTTTCGTATCTTTTAAAGGCTCTCCCCACAGCATGAACGTATCCAAATATGGCGCTAACGAATTAATGGCGGCATCCGATCCTCCCCCTCCATAGACGGGTATATGGGGTCTTTGAAAGCATTGAATGTGTGATTGGGTGTCGTTTGTTTTATAAAACTGTCCTTTAAAATCGAACGGCTCTTTCCTGGTCCATGTCAGCCGCATTAATTTTATATATTCTGTACAGCGAAGATATCGATCAGCATGGGTTGAATAATCGCCATCTTTTGCCTGATCAGCATCACTCCCACCTGCGATTATATGAACCGCGAGCCTTCCTAATGACAGTTGATCAAGTGTTGCAAACGCTCGGGCTGCTAAAGGTGGTGCAACAAACCCAGGTCGGTGGGCCAATAAAAACTGAAGTTTTGTTGTTACGGATGCCGCATGGGCAACGATCATTGCCCCATCGGGCGCATCTGAGAAATAACCAACGAGTACTCTGTCAAAGCCTCCGTTTTCATGAACTTGTGCTGTTTTTGTAATAACATCCAGATCAAAATATGGACCAGATGTAATAATCATTTCAGAAGAGATACGAGGGGCTACCCAACCAATTATTTCTACAGGCATGTCCAATATTCCTTCATCCAGTCATTAAAAAACGCCTGCCCATAGAGCAGTTCTTCAAACCAAAATTCTATCCTAATTCAAATTAAATATGCTATTTAAAATTTCGGAAAAACATTGGGTTGGTATAGCCACATAAACGATAACCAACTGCGAATTTCTTTTTCTGTAAACAAGATGATTTTATAGGTCTGATTATGTTGCAGGCGTAGCTTTAATTGCTTGAAATTAAACGGTTTGTACAAATAATATTGCCCAATGGAAATTAATGTAAGCAGACTAGAGTTTCTCGAAGAGATATTATAGGCTAGTGAGCTGATATGAATAATAGGAGAATAACAGGTGAGCCCAGCGGATAAAAATAAATCAACAACGACAGCAACCGATACATTAGCTAAGAAAAGTCGGGATGAGGGTATAATTTCTGGCGGCCATCTTGTTGCTAAGGCTCTGAAAGCCGAGGGGGTAGATACTATTTTTACACTCTGTGGCGGCCATATTATTGATATTTATGATGGCTGTATTGATGAGGGGATCAGGATAGTTGATGTAAGGCACGAGCAAACGGCTGCCCATGCTGCAGATGGATACGCTCGTCAAACTGGAAAACTTGGATGTGTGGTTACCACAGCAGGTCCTGGTTGCACTAATGCAGTAACAGGGGTTGCTACAGCGTTTAGATCAGAGAGCCCTATTTTACATATAGGGGGCCAGAGCTCGCTAACCCAACATAAACAGGGGTCGCTTCAAGACCTTCCTCATGTTGATATGATGACGCCAATAACAAAGTTTGCATCGGGTGTTTTTTCGACTGAGCGGGTGGCAGATATGGTGTCGATGGCTGCTAGGGAATGCTTCAATGGTGCCTATGGTCCATCATATTTGGAGATCCCAAGGGACATCCTTGATGCTGAAATTCCGATCGAGCGGGCTCGTATCCCAACGCCGGGTCGTTATCGTTCCTCCACCAAGTCGATAGGTGATCCGAATGATATAGAGAGGCTGGCTGATATTTTTATAAATGCTGAGCGACCTGCCGTATTATTTGGTCAACAGGTTTGGGCTAGCGGCAGTCATGGAGCGGCTATAGATTTTATTAGATCGCTCGATATTCCAGCTTACATGAATGGTGCCAGCCGGGGGATGCTGCCAGAGGGTGATCCTCATCATTTTGATCGAACACGATCAGATGCATTCAAGGATGCCGATGTGATATTGATAGTTGGCACACCTTTCGATTTTAGAATGGGTTATGGCAAAAGAATTTCCGATGCAGCTACTCTGGTTCAAATTGATCAAAGTTACGCCACTGTTGGTAAAAACCGTGATATTAGTCTTGGTATCGCAGGGGATCCGGGGGCTATATTAAAAGCTGTTGAACAAGCAGCCTCCGGCCGTATTTCTCAAGGTTTGAAGACAAAACGTCGGGAATGGATGTCCAAGCTTCGAGGGATTGAGGAAACCAAGCTCGAAAAATTGATGCCAATCTTTAAAAGTGAGCAAAATCCAATTCATCCATACCGCCTTGCATATGAAATTAATGAATTTTTGGGAGAGGATACGATTTATATTGGAGACGGTGGTGATATCGTAACAATATCGGCCCAAGCTGTAAGGCCAAGAGGCCCGGGTCAATGGATGGATCCGGGAGCACTCGGGTCGTTGGGTGTTGGAACTGGTTTCTCCATGGCGGCGAAGTTGGCGCATCCAAATAAAGAGGTAGTATGTCTTTATGGTGACGGGTCGTTTGGCATGACGGCTTTTGATATGGAGACAGCACAGCGATTTGGAGCTCCTTATCTCGCCATAGTGGGAAACAATTCTGCTATGAACCAAATAAGGTATGGTCAAATCTCAAAATATGGTGCTCAGCGGGGCGGTGTTGGTAATAAACTTGGCGATGTTGATTTTTCGCTTTTTGGTAAAATGATAGGTGGTTATGGCGAAGAAGTTCGCGAAGCGTCACAAATCCAACCAGCGCTTCTGCGCGCCAGAGAGGCTATCGCCAAAACCGGTAAATGTGCGGTGGTGAATGTTTGGGTGGATCCAAATGAGTACGCTCCAGGCACCAAAGCTCAGACGATGTATAAGTAAATGTGTTAAGGAGCTATTAGATGGAAGCGCTTAAAGGTATAAAAGTACTCGACTTCACACATGTTCAGTCGGGTCCAACATGCACTCAATTGCTAGCTTGGTTTGGTGCAGATGTTATAAAGGTTGAACGACCCGGGTCGGGGGATCCCACACGAGCCCAACTGGTTGATGTCCCAGAGGCAGATAGTCTCTATTTCACTATGCTAAACCATAACAAACGGTCCCTGACACTCAATACAAAAAATGAAACGGGTAAACAGGTTCTAGAAAGGCTTGTTGGAAAATGTGACGTGCTGGTAGAAAATTTTGCACCGGGGGCAATGGAACGCATGGGCTTTGGTTGGGAGCAGGTTCAAAAGATTAACCCTCGAATGATCATGGCTTCGGTAAAAGGTTTTGGCCCTGGTCCATATGAGGACTGTAAGGTGTACGAAAACGTGGCTCAATGTGCCGGAGGGGCAGCGTCAACTACCGGTTTTATTGATGGTCCCCCAACAGTGACAGGTGCACAAATTGGCGATAGCGGTACCGGTTTGCATTTAGCGCTCGGGATTGTCACAGCACTATTTCATCGTCAAAATACAGGCAAAGGACAACGAGTATTGGCTGCGATGCAAGATAGTGTGATCAACCTTTGTCGCGTCAAACTGCGCGATCAGCAAAGATTGGCAGCGGGACCGCTGGAGGAGTATTCGCAACATGGTGAGGGAATAGAATTCGGAGATACTACTCCTCGGGCAGGCAACGACTCTGGCGGTGGGCAACCCGGGCGTATTTTAAAATGTAAAGGATGGGAGAAGGATCCGAACGCATACACATATTTTATAACACAAGCAGCCGCATGGCCAAATATTTGTACCGCCATAGGCAAGGTTGGCTGGATCGAAGATCCGGAATACGCGACGCCAAAAGCTCGCCTAACCAAATTAAACGAAGTTTTTGGTGCTATTGAAGATTGGACAATGACTAAAACTAAATATGAAGTGATGAAGATTTGCAATCCGTTAGATATTCCTGTTGGACCGATTTTGTCAATGAAGGAGATATCGGAGGAAAAAAGTTTAAGGGAAACGGGGACAATAGTTAAGGTTGAGCATCCCGAACGTGGTCCGTACCTGACGGTGGGCTGCCCTGTAAAATTATCAGCCTCACCAGCAGAAGTTCAAAGATCGCCATTACTGGGGGAACATAATGAAGAAATTCTTAAAAACGTGCTTGGCTATGAAGGTCCAGAGTTACAATCTATTATAGATAGTGGGGCTATTGGCTAAAGAAGTTAATGATGTGAATAGATTAAGGAGGGAAGGTTATCCGACATGGTTAAATCAGATATAGAAATAGCTCGTGCTGCTACTATGAAGCCAATCCTAGAGGTTGGGGCTGGACTTGGAATTCCCCCGGAATCACTCGACCCATACGGTCATTATAAAGCAAAAGTATCTATGGATTATGTGGATAGTCTCTCAGCAAAAGAGGATGGGAAACTTGTTCTTGTGACCGGTATAAACCCCACGCCGGCTGGGGAAGGTAAAACCACAACCTCTGTGGGACTTGGAGACGCACTCAATAAAATAGGCAAGAAGGCAATTATGTGTCTCCGAGAACCAAGCCTCGGACCTTGCTTTGGTGTAAAAGGCGGTGCTGCTGGCGGGGGATTTGCTCAAGTTGTGCCAATGGAAGATATAAATCTTCATTTTACGGGAGATTTCCATGCGATCGGTGCGGCAAATAATTTACTGGCAGCAATGATTGATAATCATATTTATTGGGGTAACGCGTTAGAATTAGATGAACGACGTATAGCATGGCGTCGTGCGCTTGATATGAACGATCGAGCCTTGAGATCTATAGTTGGGTCGTTGGGTGGCGTTGCAAATGGATTTCCTAGATCAGATGGCTTTGACATTGTAGTTGCTTCTGAAATTATGGCTATATTTTGCCTGGCTACTAGTTTGGAAGATATGCAAAGAAGGTTGGGAAATATTATAGTCGGCTATACTAGGGCCAGAAAACCAGTTTATGCTAGAGAATTAGAGGCGGATGGGGCTATGACGGTGTTGTTAAAAGATGCTTTAGCACCAAATCTCGTGCAAACTTTAGAAAATAATCCGGCATTCATTCATGGTGGTCCCTTTGCGAATATAGCGCATGGTTGTAACTCCGTTATGGCGACGCAAATTGGGTTGAAACTGGCTGACTATGTTGTGACAGAAGCCGGTTTTGGCGCCGATTTAGGGGCAGAGAAATTTTTTGATATTAAGTGCCGAAAAGCGGGATTGAAGCCAGCCGCGGCAGTGGTTGTTGGTACAGTAAGAGCTCTAAAAATGCATGGCGGTGTAGCCAGAGAAGATTTGGGGGAAGAAAATATAGAAGCTGTCCGTCGAGGCGTTTCTAATATTGAAAGGCATGTCCTAAATACCCAGCAATTTGGGGTTCCTGTTATCGTTGCTCTGAATAGATTTATTACTGATACTGATGCGGAGGTCGAAGCTGTTAAACAAGCTTTGGCAACGCATGGGGTTGAGGCCGTCACATGCACGCATTGGTCTGACGGTGGCGCAGGTGCCGAAGATTTGGCTCATAAAGTCGTAGAATTAGCAGATAGCGGTGCAGCAAATTTTAAACCGTTGTACCCCGATGAATTGTCTCTTTTGGAAAAAATAGAAACCATCGCAAGAAAAATTTATCATGCAAGTGCTGTTTCAGTATCACCTCAGGTCAAAACCCAATTGGCAGATTGGGAAAAAATGGGATTGGGGCACCTACCTATTTGTATAGCAAAAACGCAATACAGCTTCTCAACAGACCCAAATGCAAAAGGGGCTCCATCAGGGCATGAGTTGCCTATTCGTGAAGTTCGATTGTCCAATGGTGCTGAGTTTGTAATTGCGATCGCTGGTGAAATAATGACGATGCCTGGTCTTCCCAGAGTTCCTGCGGCTACTAAAATAACACTCAACGACGACGGAGATATTGAAGGGTTATTTTGAGTTGAATATTTATCGTAATAATCAAACAAGAAATAATCTGTTAGCTCGTGCAAATTGAACGTCCTGTTGCACCAAGAGTATCTTTTCATGATATCTGCGGTTCAATTGATCGTAACAGTCTGACTAATGCTTTGGTGGCAGCTGTTTTTGCTGTTACCGGTCCCGTCGCCATCATATTGTCGGTGGCGAGCTCGGCTGGCCTTGAAAAGAGTATAATTAATACTTGGATCTTTGCTGCGTTTGGTATCGGTGGCATATTAACGCTGGCGTTGAGTTATCTGTATCGTCAACCTTTAGCAATGGCCTGGACCATGCCCGGTGCCGCGCTTCTAGTCTCATCTTTGGATCACTTGACCTTTTCCGAGGCGGTGGGTGCTTTTCTTGTCAGTGGCCTCTTGATGGTTTTATTAGGGTTAAGTGGATTAGCGCGCTGGTTGATGGATAAGTTTCCCAGTAGCATTGTCATGGCGATGGTCGCAGGAGTGTTTCTCCCGTTTGGTTTAAACTTAATCAGTGGGCTTGAAAATACGCCTCTGATCAGTGGCGCCGCGATATTAGGCTATGTTATAACCTCAATTTTTTCGCGGATAGGCCGCTATTTTCCGCCAATGTTGAGTGCTCTTGTCGCTGGGATTATCGTGGCTGTATTAGTTGGTAAAGGGCCCGTTATTCCAGAACAGATGTCTTGGATTGCGACACCCACCATTATAACGCCAACCTTTTCGATAGACGCGATGATTGAATTAGTTATCCCACTCATCATCTCCGTTATTGCGGTGCAGAATATACAGGGAGTGTCGGTCCTGAAGACTGTTGGATACGAGGCGCCAATTAATGTTCTGACTATTGTTTGTGGATATGGGTCTCTTATTATGGGGATATTGGGTTGTGTCCCAACCTGTGTCACTGGACCAGCTAATGCAATTCTCGTATCGAGTGGAAGAAAAGGAACCCATTATTTGGGTGCAATGCTTTTTGGATTTCTTTTTGCGCTGGTCGGTTTGTTTTCTCCATTATTAATAGAAACGGCGACAAGTATGCCACGCGATTTCATACTTGTTTTGGGTGGACTGGCAATGCTGCCTGTTCTAACGACGGCTTTTTGCGGGGCGTTTACTTTTCAGCGGTCATCAAAATTGAGCGACTTCGCAGCAGTCGTAACTTTTTTAGTAACTATAAGTGATATTTCGATATTTAATATCGCAGCGCCTTTTTGGGGTTTGGTCTTCGGCTACATGATCTATTTGTCTTCCAATTTCTCAAGTGATAAATAAGTGGCTCCCGCGATTGAAAATAAATGAAATAAATGCAAAAATTCGGGCTATTATAAAAAGCGGGTTCAGGAAGGCTATTATGGTTTTCATCGAAGAATAGTCCCAAAGCTTTTAGTTAATAAGATTCGGAAATAAAAAATAATTGGAGTGATTATGGCTGTGGGAGTTCAAGGGGACAAAAATACTGGCGTTACTGAAATAGACTTCGATGTGATAATCGTAGGAGCTGGTTTTGCTGGCATGTATATGCTTCATCGAATGCGGGGAATGGGACTAAAGGCCATCGTTTTTGAGGCTGGTTCCGGTGTTGGGGGAACATGGTTTTGGAACCGTTATCCTGGAGCGCGGTGCGATGTTGAAAGTGTCCAATATTCTTATCAGTTTGATAAAGAACTGGAGCAGGAATGGACATGGTCAGAAAAATACTCACCGCAACCTGAAATTTTGAAATACGCTAACCATGTTGCAGATCGCTTTGAGCTTCGAGAAGATATCTGCTTTAACACCCGAATAAAATCATCAATTTATGATGAAGATCAAACTCAATGGGAAATAATAACGGATCAGGGTGATATTTATAGATCAAGTTTTTGTGTTTTCGCCACAGGTTGTTTGTCCTCCTTTAATTTGCCAAGATTTGAGGGGATGGATGACTTTTCCGGGGCGAGCTATCACACAGGGCAATGGCCGCATCAAGGAGTTGATTTTACCGATTTGCGTGTTGGCGTAATTGGTACCGGGTCTTCTGCTATTCAGTCTATCCCAGAGATAGCAAAGCAGGCAAAGCATCTAACAGTCTTCCAACGGACTGCAAATTATACCATTCCAGCTAGAAATGCCAAATTAGAGGAAGACTATGTCCGCGCAGTCAAGGATGATTATGCTGGTTTGAGGGAGCGAGCACGACAAAAACCGGCTGGCTATGATATTCCCTTGAACCCCCAATCGGTTTTGGAAGTAACCAAAGAAGAATTTACGTCAGAATTTCAGGCGAGATGGGAAAAAGGCGGAACGCAATTTTTAGGCGCATATGGTGATCTCCTCCTTAAACCGGAGGCGAATGAAAAGGCAGCAGAATTTGTTAAGGAGATGATAAGAAACACGGTAGATGACCCTGAGGTTGCGGAACTTCTCTGCCCTACCAACATAATAGGTTGTAAGCGTCTTTGTGTGGACACCGATTACTATAAAACTTACAATCGTCCTAATGTTAACTTGGTAGATGTATCACAAATACCTATAGATAGGATCACATCTTCAGGTATTGCTCATGATGGTATTGAATATGAATTTGATGCTATTGTTTATGCGACCGGTTTTGATGCAATGACAGGTGCGTTATTTAATATAGATATTCGTGGCAGAGAAGGGCGTTCCCTAAAAGAAAAATGGAACGGTGGACCTCAGACATATCTGGGCCTTACGACTAACGGGTTCCCGAATATGTTTACTATTACTGGTCCCGGAAGCCCCTCTGTTTTGACTAATATGTTGCCGTCGATTGAGCAGCATGTAAACTTTATTTCGGATTGTATATTGTATATGCGAGAGCATGGACATTCAAGGATTGAACCAGAGCTGAACGCCGAGTTAGATTGGGGTATGCACGTTAATGAAGTNGCAGATGTATCTTTNCGTTCGACATGTGCATCTTGGTACGTGGGTGCTAATGTGCCCGGAAAACCANGAGTTTTTACTCCGTATATAGGAGGCTTTCCTCGCTATGTGGAGCGTTGTGAGTCNGTCGTNNCCAATGGCTATGAGGGGTTTTCGTTAGCATAGAACAAGAAATGCAACATANCATATTANTTTGTGGATTCGGCGCTTTTGGACAGCAACATGCAACCGCNTGGCGCAGCGNGTCNCCAAAGTCCAGNTTATTACTGGCAGATAAGGATCCTTTAGCAAGAGACTTGGCTTTGAGAACTGGATTTGAACAAGAGGATATTTGTCAAGATTACAGGGATCTAATTTATAAGGCAGATATTGTAGATATCGTCACGGCATCCGATAGTCATTACCCAATAGCACTAGAAGCTTTGGGGGCTAAAATTCCAACTATAATAGAAAAACCAGCTGTAAAGACATTAGAGGAAGCACAAACGCTAAAAGAACTCTCGCAAAATAATGCCCTGCCTGTCCAAATTCAATTTCTCTTGAGAGCGCATCCTTTGGTGATTGAGGCCAAAAAGATTTTGAAAAATGGTGAAATTGGTCGGTTACTCGCAATGGATGGGGTTTTCACAGGCTGGAAACGAATGCGATCAGACTCAAGTATTTTAGAGAATGATGGTGTCCATATGCTCGATCTAATGAGGTTTTTTTCCGGGGTAAAGCCTATTGATTTTGAGATTATCGGCGATAATTTACTCGGGGGAAGCGTTCCTGAAACGATTCACCTTCGTCTTGACTATCCAAAACAGGTGAAAGGATACTTAAGGCTTGGAATTATGTTCGGCGGAAAGCAAACAGATCCTTATCTTGCGGGTTCATTAACAAAAAAACGGCTTACATTGATAGGTGATAAAGGTTCTATCGAACTCGATTTTAACGAAAATACTATGGAAGTTACAGGAGTTGACTATAAAGAGACTACGGGAGGCTTTACACCATTCGTTAACAGTGTGAGAGCTAGGAAGCGTCCAAATATTACGCCTCTAACTTTACTCGAACAGTGTTTCAAATATTTTTTAAGGGCTATTGAACATAGGGACCCGGTCATGTGTGACCTAAACGAGGGGGCTGTTGAGATTACCGAGCTATTAGAGATAGCGCGTGAGCGTCTTGCGAACTGAGTCATTATAAAATATTATCCAGATCCTAATTTAAATGAAATATAAACAAAGATAATCCAATAAGCTTCTTTAATTGGGATTTGGGGGGTATCGTGAAGTTTGGTGTTATGATGTTCACGACTGATTATTCAATGGCTGCGCATGAGTTGGCCCTTGCTGCTGAAGAACGAGGATTTGAGTCGTTGTGGTTGCCCGAGCACTCACATATCCCGTTGCCGCGAGCGTCCCCATGGCCAGGCGGGGGTGACCTTCCAAAAATGTATTATGACGTCATGGACCCGTTCGTGTCGCTTGGTGCAGCAGCGGCAGTCACAAAACGTATAAAATTAGCGACGGGTATTTGCCTTGTGGTCCAACGCGACCCTATCCAGCTTGCTAAAGAAGTTGCCACCCTTGACCAATTATCAAATGGTAGATTTCTGTTTGGTATTGGTGGTGGGTGGAATGCAGAAGAGATGGCAGATCATGGAACAACAGATTTCAAAGGACGTTTTAAGTTAATGGATCAACGTGTTGAGGCGTTACGGACTATTTGGACTCAAAACAAACCTGAATTTCATGGAGAGCTTGTTGATTTTGGACCCATGATGACTTGGCCCAAACCCGTTCAGAAACCACATCCGCCTATCATCGTTGGGGGTGGTTTCCCATATGGTGCTAGACGAGCAATTACCTACGGCGACGGTTGGATGCCTATTGGCGACCGTGTTGACGTTGTTGAGTTACTTCCTCGTTTCCGGCAAATGGCTGCTGAAGCTGGCAGAGAGCCAGATGAATTACCAGTTACATCATTTGGTCTGCAGCCAGAAGATGATATTGTTTCCAAAACGTCCGATGCTGGGATTGATAGAGTAGTTTTTGGCTTGCCCCCAGAAAAAGCCGACACCATACTTCCAATGCTTGATAGGTTTTCTGTTATGGCGGAAAAATATTCGTAATAGTTTTATTGAATTGGGTCTTGGCTTTTGCACCGTTTCCATGAAGAAATTGAGTATTCTAGCAATCGATATGATATTGATTGGTGATCCAATCAATCATGCAGGTGATTGTAAGTTGTAAAGGGCTTCATCAACATAGGAACATCATCAAATGATGGGAGGTGTGGATGGATTATGATTATATAATAGTGGGTGCTGGCTCTGCAGGGTGTGTTTTGGCCAATAGATTGTCGGAGGATCCGCGCAATCGTGTATTGTTAATCGAGGCAGGCCCCGTAGATCGAAACGTTTGGATCCATATCCCTTTAGGTTATGGAAAAAACGTCAATAATCCAAGTGTAAATTGGTGCTATGAAGGTGAACCAGAACCGTATTGCCGTGGTAAGAAGTATTTTCTGCCTCGTGGTCGCGTCCTTGGAGGGTCAAGCTCAATTAATGGTATGGTTTACGTGCGAGGACAGGTCGATGATTTCAATCATTGGGCGCAACTGGGGAATAAAGGATGGTCTTTTGAGGATGTATTGCCTTATTTCAAGAAATCGGAAGATAATTCCAGAGGAGAAAGCGAATTAAAAGGTGCAGGGGGACTTCTTGCTGTATCTGACGTGTCAGAGCCAAATGCCTTGTGTGATGCACTGATTGAAGCTGGTTCTACGATTGGAATTCCAAGAAATAACGATATCAACGGTCTTGATCAGGAGGGGATTGGTTACCATCAAGCAACTATTCGAAATGGGCGACGTTGCAGTGCAGCTCGGGCCTTTTTAGGTCCAATAAAGAAAAGAAATAACTTGGACATACAGACAGGTGCATTGGCTCAAAAAATTTTATTCAATGGAAAAGAGGCTGCCAGCCTCAAGTATATAAAGAATGGCGTTTCACAGGTGGTCAATGTGCGGCGTGAAATTATTTTGTCGGGAGGCGCTTTTAATTCGCCTCAATTATTAGAATTATCAGGTGTGGGACAACCAAAGATATTAAAAAATGCAGATATACCTATTGTCCATGAACTGAATGGTGTTGGTCATGAATTACAAGATCACCAAATTGTGCGAATGAAATGGCGTATTTCACAATCTGTGACCTTCAATGAAAAGGTTCACGGATTGCGCGCTTTATATTCGGGACTAAGGTATCTATTTAATAGGTCGGGTGTTTTAAGCATGCCAACGCTGCCGATCAGTGCTTTTACCAAGACGCGGAATGAGCTTGCAACGCCAGATTTACAAATACAAGTTTTCCCTGGCACCTATGAAAATCTGGAGGCGAGAAAACTAGATGCTGATCCGGGTGTTACATTGGGTGCAACTTTACTCCGTCCAGAAAGTCGGGGTTGGGTCCATATAAAATCAAATGATCCAAACGAGGCTCCAGCCATTTTCCATAATTTATTGGAAACCGAAGCAGATCGTAGCTCTGTTGCTTCGGCAATGAAAATATGCCGTAATCTGATGGAGGCGGCCCCTATGCAAAAATTTTACAAGGAAGAATTAACGCCCGGCAAAGATATCGATGGAGACCAAAGTCTTCTAGAGGCCGCACGGGATCTTATCCAATCGAATTGGCATCCCACGAGTACTTGCCGAATGGGGAAGGATAAAAATTCGGTGGTTGATCAGCGACTGCGTGTTCATGGATTAGGAAAATTAAGAGTTGCTGATGCTTCGATAATGCCTACGACAGTATCAGGAAATACAAACGCGGCGACCATAATGATAGGGGAGAAAGCGTCAGATATGATTTTGACTGATGCTCGCAGATAAAAATTTTACTAGTTTTTATTTACATATACTTTAAATAACAACGCCAATTAGTTACTCTAAATTATTTAATCTGTGACTTTTTTGAATGAAACTTCAATGAAAAATGTATTCAATGATTATATTCTAGGTCCGATCCCCGAGACTCCATCATTGACTGCAAGCGTGGTTGGGCAGGACCAAGAAGGGTCAAAAATCACCACGTCCGTTGTTATAGAACGTCCGCTGACGATTTTTTTGAATAGCCAAGAGATCGTTACAGTTATGACGGTCGGTGATTACCCAGATACGCTTGCTGTTGGTTTCTTGTTAAATCAAAATATGTTGCGTGTTGACGATGAGATAATTTCGATTGATTTTGACGATGACCTCGACGTTGTCATTGTCAGAACAAAAAGGGAGACCGATTTTGAGCAGCAATTGAAGAAAAAAACGTTGACGTCTGGATGTGCGCAAGGAACCGTCTTCGGTGATTTAATGGAAAAGTTTGAAAAAATATCCATAGGCTCATCAGCTATTTTGAAAACAACATGGCTATATGCTTTGTCCCAGAAAATTAATTCTACCCCAAGTTTGTATTTGAAAGTAGGCGCTATTCACGGCTGTGTATTATGCAAAGAAGATCAGCCGTTGATTTATATGGAGGATGTTGGTCGTCATAATGCCATTGATAAAATAGCAGGCTATATGTTCTTAAACAAAATTAGTGCCAAGGATAAAATTTTCTATACTACAGGTCGTTTAACTAGTGAAATGGTTATCAAAACTGTTCAGATGGGCATACCAATTTTAGTATCAAGATCTGGGTTTACAGCTTGGGGTGTTGAATTGGCAACAGAGGCTGGATTGACATTGATAGGCAGGGCAAAGGGCCGTCGGTTCACCGCATTGAGTGGACTAGAACGAATTATATATGATGCTGATCTGAAGAAAATTGACGATGAACCGGAAAATATTAGACGCAAATCTGCTAATGAAGCGAATGCCCAATAGCATGGCTCGCGAAAATATTGTGGGCATTTTACTGGCAGGGGGAAAATCGCGCAGAATGGGTGGAGGGGACAAGTGTCTCCTGCAGCTGGGAGGAAAAACAATTCTGCAACACGCGATTGATAGAGCCACACCGCAAGTCAGTAATCTAATTTTGAACATTAATGGAGATCCAGATCGCTTTAGCCACTATAATCTCAATATTGTTTCCGATGATATAGGAAATTTTGCAGGGCCCTTAGCGGGCGTGTTGACTGGGATGCATTGGGTAATGGAGAACCATCCGGAATGTAAGTGGATAGTTACCTTTCCAACAGATACCCCGTTTTTCCCAATGGATCTTGCCTCTAAGCTTTACGGTGCAGTTTCAGATAATAAAGCAGAATTGGCTTGCGCAGCGTCTGGAGACCGCCATCATCCCGTTTTCGGTATTTGGCCGGTTAATCTTTTTGCAGCTCTAAAGGTTGCCATGATAGACAACGGAGTTAGAAAAATAGATGACTGGACCTGTGGTTATAACTTGAAGACAGTTAAATTCGAATTTAAGAAGATTGACCCGTTCTTTAATATAAACAGACCAGAAGACCTTGAATGTGCGGAAACCCTAGTTTGCTGGGACGAATAATTATGCAGGTGAGGCCGCTTCGATACTCGCTTTTGCTGCTATTTGGATGATGGCATCAGAATCAATTCCATAAGCATGATATAGGTCGGGTAAATTACCTGACTGGCCAAACTCCGTTAGACCAAGTGAGTATACTTTTCGTCTTGATGCTGCCCCAATCCATGACAAGTTGGCTGGGTGCCCATCCTGGACAGTAATAATCGCTGCGTTCGTCTCAAGTTTAGACAAAAGGCTGACAATATGCGGGGGAATTTCATTAGTTGTATTGGTTAATGACTTTTGCCATTCGTGATAAAGCCGGTCGGATGAGGTTATCGATAGTAGCCCAAGTCCTGGAATATCTTCTTTTAATGCGTTGAATGCATCCATTACCTCTGGAATAACCGGCCCGGTGTAGACTATAGCAAGAGGAGTGTTATTTTTGGGTTCAATTGCCCAATAGGCACCTTTCAAGATATCCTTCTCTAAGTCTTTTGTCATTACTCTTTCTGGTTGGTTAATCATCCTTGTGGAGAGTCTCAGATAAACAGAACCTCCATCATCGGCCTGCATATGCTCAAATCCCCATTTCATTATTGTAGCTAATTCATCTGCATAGGCGGGTTCAAACGATGTGAGGCCAGGTTGTCCCATCCCTATCAGGGGAGTGGAGACTGATTGATGTGCGCCTCCCTCCGGTGAAAGCGTGATCCCAGCGGGTGTCGCCACCAACATAAATCGAGCGTCTTGATAACATGCATAATTCAGAGCATCTAGGCCCCTAGCAATAAAAGGATCATAGAGTGTTCCCACTGGCAAGAGGCGTGTTCCAAAAATAGGACCTGATAGACCGAGTGCAGCTAACATTATAAAAAGATTATTTTCAGCGATTCCCAGTTCCATATGTTGTCCACCTCCATGCCTTAACCACTTTTGGGCGGAGGCTACTTTTTCATCCCGAAACACATCATTTCGCACATCCAGACTGAATACACCACGTTGATTTACCCATGGACCCAGATTAGTCGAAACAGATACATCGGGAGATGTGGTTATAATTCTGCTGGCAAGTGCTGAATTGCCGCGACTCAAGTCATGGAGAATATTCCCAAAGCTAGCCTGCGTAGAAATTTTGTCCCGATATTTAGGCGCTAACGAATTAGGAATAGGTACCTTCGGTGCATCAAAAATTCGAGTTTTCAATTGATTGAAGGGGCTGTCGAGGCACCATCGTTCGACCTCGTTCGCATTAACTTCCAAGTGTTCATAAGGGGACCATTCGCCGTTATAGGGAATACCCAATGTTTCTCTAAAAATATCCATCTGTTCCGCTGTCATCAACCCAGCATGATTATCTCTATGGCCCGCCAAAGGCGTTCCATATCCTTTTATAGTGTAAGCTATAAAGCATTGTGGCGTATCATCTTTAACACCGTTAAAAGCCTCTAAGACAGACTCCATATCGTGACCAGCTAAATTTGTCATAAGCAGATGAAGTTCATCATCATCATGGTCTTCCAGTATCGATTTAAGTCCGCGAACTCCTCTTAAATCTTTTTTTAATGGGGCGCGCCAAACACTTTTTTCTCCTGATTGTCCTTTAAACGTCAATGCACTGTATAAATCGTTTGGGCAATCGTCGATCCATCGTCTGAGAGCATCACCGCCAGGTTGCGAGAAAACTCGCTCTAATTTCTTACCATATTTTAGTAGCACTACGTTCCAACCGACATTACTAAAAAATTCCTGGATTTTTTTAAATAATCCGTCAGAAACTACTCCGTCTAAACTTTGCCTATTATAATCTATAATCCACCATAAATTTCTGACGTCATATTTCCAGCCTTCCAAGAGCGCTTCATATACGTTACCCTCATCTAGTTCGGCATCACCCATAACCGCTATCATGCGCCCGGTTTGGTTGTTTTCATGACTCGACGATTGGACGAGCTTGTTAAGCCTTGTGTAATCCTGAACCATCGATGCAAAGAGTGTCATTGCTACCCCGAGTCCCACTGAACCAGTAGAGAAATCAACTTCATCATTGTCTTTTACTCTAGAGGGATAAGATTGAGCTCCGCCGAGAGCTCGAAAATTTTCCAAAGCATTTGCGGATTGGCGCCCCATCAAATATTGAATAGCATGAAAAACAGGACTGGCGTGGGGTTTGACAGCTACTCGGTCTTGTGGATTTAAGATGTCAAAATAAAGTGCCGTCATAATCGTAGCTATTGAAGCTGATGATGCTTGATGCCCGCCTACTTTCAACCCGTCTACATTCTCGCGAATGTGATTGGCGTTATGAATAGTCCACATAGATAGCCAAAGAACTTTCTGCTCTAAAGCTTTCATCGCTCTTAAAACCTGCTTTGGGTCTCTCGACATAATGTCCCCCTCCGCCTCTATTTTTATCAGAACTACATTGAGGAATTATTATGACAGCTGTGAAATATACTGTCGATATCCTATATTTTTTTATAATAAAAGAATAAATAAATGATAATATATCGGAATTTATACGGATATCGTAATTCAAGGTAAAGTCATTGTTGCATTGACCTATATGATGTTAGGTCTAATCATTCTAGACTAATTCTGATTCGATTAATGGATTCGGCCAAGGTTTTGTTGTTTCTCCCACATTTCCCAATAGATGCCTTTTTCACTTAAAAGCGTCGAATGGTCTCCACTTTCAGCTATTGTGCCATTGTCAAGTACTATGATCTTATCTGCTTCTATAATTGTCGAGAGCCTATGTGCTATTATGAGCGTTGCATGATTTTTCGAGATCTCGTTCAAACTCGCTTGAATTTTTTTCTCTGTGTGTGAATCTAATGCCGATGTCGCTTCATCAAAAAGGTAGATGTCCGGCTGTTTCAATATTGTCCTTGCTATCGCTATGCGTTGTTTTTCTCCTCCCGATAATTTTAGCCCGCGTTCGCCAACTGCTGTATTGTATGCACTTGGTAGCGTCATAATAAAATCATGTATGCTGGCTAAACGAGCTGCATTTTCAACCTCGGTAGGACTTGCATCGGGTTTCCCATAAGCAATGTTATAGTAAATGGAGTCGTTGAATAAGACTGCATCCTGGGGGACTATACCTATTAGGTTACGGAGATTTTTTTGGGTAATCTCGCGTATATCCCGACCGTCTATCTCAATTTTGCCTGAGCTGACATCGTAAAATCTGAAGAGAAGTCGCGCTATTGTCGATTTTCCTGCTCCAGATGACCCAACAATGGCGACGGTCTTTCCTCTATCTACTGAAAAACTTATACCTTTTAGAATATCCCGCTCTGTCTTGTAGGAAAAATGAACGTCCTTAAAACGAAGGTTTGCTCCAGAAGTTTCAAATACATTGGCAACGGTAGAATCTTGTATTTCCATCTTCGCGTCTAGGAGGCGGAACATAGCCTCCATATCGGTTAAAGATTGTCTAATCTCCCTGTAGACAAATCCCAAGAAATTCAATGGAATGAACAATTGCAACAAATAAGTATTAACCATCACAAAACCACCAACGGACATATTCTTGGATTCAATATCCAAACCCGCCATAGCCATTACTAAGGTCAGACCTATCGATATAATAAACCCTTGGCCAATATTTACCAAAGATAGGGTTGTTTTACTTTTCACCGCTGCATTTTCATAACGCCGGAGGGCCCGATCGAAACGTGTCGCTTCGTGTTCTTCGTTACCAAAGTATTTTACCGTTTCATAATTCAATAGGCTATCTATTGCTCTTGTATTTGCTTTAGAATCCATATCATTCATACGGCGGCGAAATTTCATGCGCCATTCTGTAACAGAGAATGTGAATACGATGTAAATCCCAACAGTTATAAAAACTACGAAGGCATACCAAAAATCAAAAACCACCCAAAGAATAGCGCAAACTAGAGCTATCTCTGCCAGTGTTGGTAGAATATTAAACAACATAAAATTGAGAAGAAATTCAATTCCCTTGATCCCTCGTTCTATCGCTCTGGATAATCCACCCGTTTGCCGATCAAGGTGAAACCGCAATGACAGAGAATGCAAGTGCCTAAATGTTTTCAATGCCACCTTTCGAATAGCGCGCTGACCCACACGGGCAAAAAAGAATTCTCGTAATTCGGCAAACCCTTGTTGGGCGATCCGTGCTACTGCGTAAGCTACTAATATTCCAAAAAGAGCGGAAATTACAAAATTTTGATCTTGAGAAATCAAATCTACCGCGTCTTTGTAAAATACTGGAACCATTACCGTTGCTATCTTTGCCAATGCTAAACAGCCTAGCGCTGCGATAACCCTAGCCTTAATATTCCAATCTTTGGCTGGCCAGAGGTAGGGCATTAAAGTTTTAATGGTATTCCAATCATTATTAGTGAGCCCTGTTTTGGCAGAATTATAATTTGAGCTAGGAACCATATTCATTGCATCCAATGCCAGTCATATGACTGGTGGTTTGGGGAGTTTATAAACATTACATAGTAAGATTTGAACGGCATAGCCCTTATAAATACAGTTTGCTGCGATGGTTTCAACTATGTTTGCCTTGGAGGCCAAATGTGAAATAAAACTGGCTTATTACTATCGACGTATTTCTCGGTTCACCAACGTAAAAAACTTTGAACTACATTATTTGTTTGGTTTGTAGAAAGAATTTGCATACAACCATGATGATTAATTTATGAGGGGCTTTTTAAATTGAAAGAAGGCTGATTTTATTTGAAGACCAGAATGATCCAAAAGATATTGATTGCAAATAGAGGTGAAATAGCTTGTCGAATAGCTCGCACCGTCAGTTCTATGGGTATGCA